>CAWUSK010000037.1:0-23128 GCA_963925035.1 uncultured Flavobacteriales bacterium | reverse complement strand
AGTCAATTTATCCCAATTCAAGTATTTATTTGTCATTGCTGCTTTTGCACCAAATAACATCGAGAATTTACGATTCACTTTCAAGTGGTAAGAATAAATCAATCCTAGACTAGAAGTAAAAATAGTTCCTTGACCTTGTTGGTCATGTGTCGCGATCACACCAATTCCTCCAGATATAGTTTTGAAGTATTGATCGTATGAAACGCTATACGTCACATAGTTCCCAGATAGACTAGGCCATTGATTTCTGTAATTCGCAGCAAATCGTGGACAACCATGAGAACCAGCAAAAGCAGGATTCAAATACAATGGGTTTGCATAGAACTGCGTGAATTGCGGATCTTGTGCTGAGGCGTTATTCACAATAAGCAAAGACAATCCAATCAACAGTATTCTTAATATTCCTTTCATTAAACTAGTTTTTGTCTTAGTAATTAGGTTGAGTATTCAATTGTAGTAAAACGGTAAATATTCAATAAAGTTACAAATATTGCGATTTGAAGTATAATAATCAAAGATTTGTTACGTTTTTTTATGTGTTCAAAAGAATGATGTAGATATTTGTACCATGAAAATGAAAGTTAATAATTTTTTTAATACCGCTTTACTCCTTTTCAATTTTATTGTATTAGTTGTAAACGCTGGGTTTTCTCAGAATGAAGATGTAATTTTTATTGAGTGGGGAGAGCCACGATCAATAATGTATGACAATAAAATTTTTAACATTCCGACACTAATAAATCAAACTTTAGATGGAAATAAGCCTAATTTTTTCTTCAGAAAGGAAGTTGGATTGAATTTTAAAGCAAATTTATCCTTAGAAATTCTATCTACCTCGGATGCTTCTTCCTTAGACAAAAGTTATTTAAATGGTCAATACATTTCTGCTGGCTCTTTAAGTTATGAGCTTAGTGTAGTTTCAGATCGTTCGAATAAAAGCATTGTATTAAATCTTTTTCCTTTTATTAAAGAAAACGGTGTACTAAAACGAATTACTTCTGTTAAAATAATTCAATCGAATATAACCAACGCGATGCAGTATCAACCTAAATCCTTCGCTGCTTCTTCAGTGCTTAAGCCAGGCTCTGGATTTTGGTATAAGATTTCAGTAAATACGGATGGTATTCATAAAATTGACAAAGCATTTTTAGAAAGTTGCGGTATTGACGTTGATAATCTAAATCCTGATCATATTCATATTTATGGAAATGGAGATGGTAGGTTGCCAGAATTAAACTCTGTTCCACGAAGCGATGATTTAGTAAATAACTCCATTTACATAAAAGGTGGAGCTGACGGTGTTTTTGATCAGGACGATTACATTTTGTTTTATGCATGGGGTCCACATCGATGGTCTCAAAGCAGCAGTGTAACATTTAATCAAGATAGAAACATCTATTCTGACATTTCTTGCTACTTCATAAATATCAATTCAACATTATTGCCATTGCGCATCTTGCCTGTCTCAAGCACGGTAGTGCCAGCAACACATAATGTTTCAACGTATTCATACCATGATGTGCATGAACTAGATGCATTAAACATATTAGGTGGAGGACAACGTTGGTATGGAGAATTGTTCGATACTGAAATGCAACGGGTAATTAATTTTAGTGTTCCAAACATTGACAACACAACTCCAGCTAGTTTTGAAGCGTCAATAGCATCCAATGCAAAAGCTTCTTCGGGGACTTCACATTCTTACAGTGTGAATGGCACTATAATTGGATCTTCAACATTACCAGTTGCCTCGGATTTTGGAAGGCAAGTGCTCAATATGACTTTACCGAGTCCGGCGTCAACGTTACCAGTATTGATTACAGTGAATCGTGATGTGCCGAGTACATTGACTTATTTAGACCGTATTGTATTGAATGCACGTAGACAATTGGTTTTTGTCGGGACACAATTTAGGTTTAGAGATTTAAATTCAATAGGAGCAGGAAATGTTGCTGAATTCACAGTTCAAAATCTACCACCTTCTCAAGGGTTTATATGGGAAGTAACAGACCGTCATCAACCATTTGCAGTTGGAGGAACCTTTACTGGCTCGAATTACACATTTCGCTTACCAACAGACCAACTTCGTGAATTTGTAGCTGCTGATGGACAAAATTATTTTTTACCGGCAAGAGTCGGAGAGGTTGCTTATCAAAATTTACACGAGCTACCTCAAGCGGATTATTTAATTGTTACACATAAAAACTTCACCACCCAAGCAAATCGTTTAGCTGATTTACACAGAGGGTTAGGGGAATCAGTTCACGTTGTTACTTCTGAACAAGTGTTTAATGAATTTAGTTCAGGAATGCTTGATCCAACTGCTATCCGAATGTTTGCCAAGATGTTTTACGATAGAGGAGTTCTAACGCCTTATTCACGCCCGCAAAGTTTATTGCTTTTCGGAGATGGAACTTATGACCCAAAAAACCGAGTAGCCAATAACAATAATTATATTCCTACGTACCAAATGCTTACTTCAGAAAATCATATTGATGCCATGGTGACAGATGATTTTTTCGGAATGTTGGACGATAATGAAGCACTGAATACCAATGATGAGTTAGACATTGGTGTTGGTCGTTTACTTATTTCCGATACTGAAATGGCACGTCAGCAAGTTGACAAAGTAGAGCACTATATGAAAAATGGTTCAGCGCTTTATTCTACAGCAAATACGAATTGTGGTTCAGACAATGGTTCTTCTACTTTTGGTGATTGGCGAACCAAATACGTGCAGATTGCTGATGATGAAGAAGGAGCATATTTCCTAGATAACGACGTAGAACCTCAATACGATTCCACCAAGGCAAATCACCCTGGAATGAACTGTGAAAAAATATATTTGGATGCATACAAGCAGGTATCTACTGCTGGTGGTCAGCGTTACCCTGATGTTGTAGATGCAATAAATGACAGAATTGAACGTGGAGCATTGGTTGTAAATTACGTTGGACACGGAGGCGAGGTTGGAGTTGCTGAAGAGCGTGTTATTACAGTGCCTCAAATTCAAGATTGGAAGAATATTGATAAGTTAGCACTAATCGTTTCTGCAACATGTGAGTTTACAAAATTCGACGATCCAGATAGAGTGTCTGCAGGTGAATGGGCATCTATTAATCCATATGGTGCAGCAATTGCTTTGATGACTACTACTCGTGCTGTTTACTTTGGAGTAAACACGAATACAGGAAAGTCATTTTTTAAAAATATATTTCAACGCGACGCGAATGACGAGCCTAAAACATTTGGTGAAATCATTCGATTATCGAAAAATGGAGTTCCTGGAAGTAATAACAAGAGAAGCTTTACATTGATAGGTGACCCTCACTTAAAAATTGCATTGCCGCGAATGAATGTTGTAACGGACAGTGTCAATGGACTTTCTCCAGCAATTGAGATGGATACTATTCGTGCATTAAGTAAAGTAACGATTAAAGGTCATATTGAAGATTTTAATGGAAGTACATTGATCGGATTCAATGGCTTCTTATATCCTTCCGTTTACGACAAACCGAAACAACAACAAACACTTGGTAATGATGCAACTTCACCTATCCGAACATTCGAATTACAAACCAATAAATTGTACAAAGGAAAAGCGAGTGTAACAAACGGTTATTTTGAATTTACATTCATCGTTCCAAAGGATATAAATTATTCGTTTGATTTTGGAAAAATAAGCTACTATGGTGAAAATGGGATTATTGACGCAATCGGAAGCGATACCCGCATGTATGTTGGTGGTGTTGATCCAAATGGTATTAATGATGACTTAGGTCCAGATATTGATATTTTCTTGAATGATGAAAACTTTGTAAGTGGAGGAATTACAGATGAAACGCCTCAGTTATTGGTCAAAATATTTGATGAAAATGGAATCAATGCGGTTGGTAACGGAGTAGGACATGATTTAACTGCAATTATTGATGGAGAGACTTCCGACCCAATCGTACTGAACGATTATTTCACTTCAGATTTGGATTCGTATCAATCGGGTGAAATAAAGTATAACTTTTCTACGATTGAACCAGGGAGTCATACACTCACCGTGAAAATTTGGGATGTTAATAATAATTCGTCTGAAAAAACAATTGATTTTGAAGTAAGAGAAAAACAAGAGTTGAGTTTAGAACATGTTCTAAATTACCCTAATCCATTTACAACATCAACCGAATTTTATTTTGAACACAATCAGAACTGTACGAGTTTAGATGCTCAAATTCAAATTTTGACGATTTCCGGAAAATTGGTGAGGACAATAAATCAATCAGTTCATACAGAAGGATATCGTTCAGAAGGAATTCATTGGAATGGGAGAGATGATTTTGGTGATCAATTGGCAAAAGGAGTCTATATTTACCGACTTTCAGTTCGAACTCCAGAAGGTGATCAAGCTGAAAAATTAGAAAAATTAGTTATTTTAAAATAGTATACACAATAAAGGAGCTTCAAAACCGTATATTTGCAAGCTCATAATTAAACGAAAATGATAAAAATTGCTTTAAGCGCACTATTATTACTGATCGGCTTTTCGACTTTTGCACAACCGACATCAGGAAGCGGAGTTACCGATGATCAACTTCAGTTGAATACAATTACTACAGCTGTACCTTTTATGTCAATTACACCAGATTCACGCGCTGGTGGAATGGGGGATGCGGGAACTGCACTTAGTGCAGATGCGAGCTCATTGTATTGGAACACTTCAGGATTAAGCTTCGCTAAGGAAAAATCTGAACTTGCGATTTCTTATACACCTTGGTTGCGTCAATTAACAAATGATATTCACCTATCTTATTTATCCGGATATTACAAAGTCAACGATCGGCATTCTGTTGGTGGAGCGCTGAGGTACTTTAGTCTTGGTGAGATTACATTTACAGACGAAACAGGAAATGTAATTCGTGATGATAAACCGAGTGAATTTGAGTTGACAGCAGGTTATGCGTTTAAAACATCTCAAAGAACAAGTGTTGGGTTGAATGGTAAATTTGCCTATTCAAACTTAACTGGTGGTTTAACAGTTGCAGGTGTGAATACCAAAGCTGGAATCGCTGGAGCTGCAGATATTTCGTTTACATTTTTTAATGATGATGCTAAAATCGGTAACTTAAAAGGAACATATACTTTTGCTACAACAATCAATAACATTGGTAATAAAATTAAATATTCGGATGTTGGATCGAACAGCCCGGGTGATTTCTTACCAATGAACTTGAAATTTGGAAATTCATTTAACGCGCGTTTTGATAAGTTTAACACATTGACAATGTCTCTTGATATCCAGAAATTGTTGGTTCCTACGCCAGCTATTTATGATGAGAATGGTGAAATCATGTCAGGAAAAAGCAATGACATTGGTGTTATTGGAGGAATGGTTCAGTCTTTTTACGATGCGCCAGGAACCTTAGTTCTCGACGATAATGGTGATCCTGTTCAAAATGCAGATGGTTCATACCAAATTGTAAAAAACTCAAAGTTCTTAGAAGAATTGTCTGAAATAAATATTGGTGCTGGATTGGAATATTGGTACAATAACATTTTAGCAGTTAGAGCTGGATATTTCTACGAAAACAAAAACAAAGGAGCACGTCAATATTTCAATTTTGGAGTAGGTTTTAAATACAACAGATTTGGAATTGATGTATCTTACCTAGCAGCATTGAAAAGAAACAACCCATTGGCAAACACCTTGCGTTTTACCTTAAGAATTACTTTAGGAGCAATGGCAGGAGATAGCACGCCGAGTTCGGAAAACTAGAATGAATCTTAGAATTGGTTACGGAGTAGATGTCCATCGGTTAGAGAAAAACATTCCATTGTTTATTGGTGGAGTTAAAATCGAATCGGATCATGGCGCAATTGGTCATTCTGATGCAGATGTATTGCTTCATGCAATTTGTGATGCCCTACTTGGAGCTGCCAATTTGAGAGATATAGGTTTCCATTTTTCAGATCAAGATTCACAATTTAAAGGAATTGACAGTAAAATTTTATTGACAGAAGTCGCAAAGTTAATTGCACAAAAAGGATTTCACGTAGTTAATATTGATTCCACCGTTATCTTGGAGTCGCCGAAATTAAACCCACACATTCCAGATATGCAGAAAGTAATCGCATCTATTTTGAAATTAGAAGAAGATGCTGTTTCTATCAAGGCTTCAACGCACGAACAAGTCGATTCTTTCGGAGAAACAAAAGCAATTAAAGCCTACGCAGCTTGTTTATTGAATAAGTAGTTCAATTTTCACGTTTCAACTTTAAGGGATATAATTATATTTGTAATTAAACGTAGATTTCATGAGTACATCACAAAAATATACAACCAAAGAAGCATTATTAGAATTGTACAATAAACCATTGCTAGAATTGGTTTTTGAAGCAGCAACAGTGCACAGAATGCATCACGATCCAAGAGAAGTTCAAATGTCTTCTTTGTTGAGTATTAAAACAGGTGGTTGTCCTGAGGATTGCGGTTACTGTCCTCAAGCTGCACGCTACCATACAGATGTTGAAGCACATAAATTAATGTCTGTTGAATCAGTAATTGAGCAAGCGAAAAATGCTAAAACCAACGGTTCTTCTCGTTTGTGCATGGGAGCTGCTTGGAGAGAAGTTAGAGATAATAAAGATTTTGACAATGTAATTGAAATGGTTCAAGCGGTAAACGATTTGGACATGGAAGTTTGTTGCACATTAGGAATGATGAACGAAGATCAAGCGAAACGTTTGAAAAACGCAGGATTATTTGCTTACAATCACAATTTAGATACATCAGCAGATTATTACGATGATGTAATTTCTACACGTGATTATGAAGATCGTTTGAGAACAATTGACAATGCTAGAAAAGCAGGAATTTCTGTTTGTTCAGGTGGAATCATTGGAATGGGAGAAGCGATTGAAGACCGTGTTGGTTTATTGATGAGTTACATGAATATGGAAACTCCACCAGAATCTATTCCAATTAACGCACTTGTTGCGGTAGAAGGAACGCCAATGGCAGAGCAAAAACCAATTGAGCAATGGGAAATGATTCGTATGGTTGCTACAACTAGAATTGCGTTTCCTAAATCAGTGGTGCGTTTGTCGGCAGGAAGAACAAAAATGACGATGGAAGGACAAGCACTTTGCTTTATGGCAGGAGCGGGTTCTATTTTCGCAGGAGACAAACTATTAACAACGCCAAATCCAGAGTTTAATGAGGATAAAGCCATGTTTGAGATACTAGGATTAGTGCCAAAGCAATCGTTTGCAGACGGTGAAAAGCCAGTTTCTCAGCCAGACCATATAATTGAAGCAAGAAAAGCAAAAGAAGCTGCTCGCGCTCAAGAATTAGCAACTGCTCGAGAAAAAATAAAAGATGCATCATTTGAACCACGTAAAGTAAAAGTGGTTGATTCTTTGTAATGGATCAAAAATTAAAAAATAAAATTGCCAAGCGCAAAGAGGAAGGGACTTTAAGGTCCCTTTCTTCATTCAACGACCATGTTGATTTTTTTTCGAATGACTATTTGGGGCTTTCGCGAGTTGAAATACCCATGGAAGAAACTTTCTTCGGGGGAACAGGAGCACGATTGATTTCTGGAACAAAGCAGTCAACATTAACTGCAGAGCAGGAACTGGCGGCATTTTTCGGAGCAGAAAATTCTATCATGTTTAATTCCGGTTACGACGCTAATCTTGGGTTTTTTAGCGCAGTACCGCAACGTGGAGATACAATTGTATACGATGAATTAATTCATGCAAGCGTTAGAGATGGTATTCGACTAGGTTTTGCGTCATCAGTTTCGTTTCGCCACAATGATGTTCATGATTTAGTGCAAAAAATAAAGCAAAGTAAAGGAGCTGTTTACGTCGCCGTAGAAGCGCTTTATTCAATGGATGGCGACATTGCTCCTTTAATTGAAATAACCTCTGTAACAAAGCGTTTAGGGGCTTATCTGATAGTTGATGAGGCACATTCAACTGGTGTTTTTAGTGACAAAGGAAAGGGATTGGTCAACGCAGTGAAGCTAGAAGAGTTTGTTTTTGCCCGATTGGTAACTTTTGGAAAAGCCTACGGGTCGCACGGTGGGTTGATTCTCGGCTCAAAAGAATTGATTGAGTTCATCACTAATTTTGCCAGATCATTTATTTACACAACAGCTCTTCCTCCTGCTGCATATATTCGAGCAGGATTGATTGTTAGCTATCCTGATATCGACGAGCGCAGAAAAGAATTAGCGCAGAACATAGCTTACTTCCGATCGTTTTTTAACGAGGAAGAATTGTATTCAAATCCCAAATCTCCCATCCAGATTGTACAATTGGGTCAATTGGAACAAATTAGAAAATCGGCAGAAGAATTATTAAAAAATAATCTGGCAGTAAAACCAATCTATTCACCAACCGTTCCATTTGGAAAAGAACGTTTACGCATTTGCTTGCATTCGTTTAATTCTAAAAAAGAGATTGAAAAGTTGGTTGTATTAATAAAACTATAGTTTGTTTCTACTCTTCCAAAACATCCACCATTTTTTAGATTCAGTTTCCATCGCAATTGCATTTTCATTCAGTTCCTTTTTAAGTGTTTTCTTGTCCACCCATTCTCCTTCTGAAGATCTGACCCATTTTTTCTCGATGCCTAATAATTGAAGTACCACGCGATCCGAATTAATTTCATTTATTTCCATGACTGCTATATTTTATTATTTACGATAAGTTTAGTCTTAAATAATTGATAATTAATACTGTATGAATGTTTTTCATATGAGTATGTGTAAAGTGCACTTGCCAGTTAGTATTAAGAAATATATGCAGGTATATATCTAATTAAGGCTTTGAACAAATTGAATCTTACTCTTGGACCGAAGTAAAATTAATTAAAATGAATAGCTCTATTAATCAAATTCTACTCTGTCTTTCATTTAGTTTCGCTTTTCGAAAGGAATATACGAGTTGAAATAGAGTTGTTTGGCGTTATGTCCAAACTGATCTGTATTCATTGAAACTAGTGCAAAATGAACGAACTTTCGTTGAAAAGTTTATGGTTAGTGAATAGTTGACTTGGTTTAATTAAAACATCGATTAATCGTTAATAATTAAAGTGTGCCAATCAATAATGAGTAACTTAGACGGAGATGAGTTTTAAATTGAATAATCAGATAAGATTTCTATAGAAGATAATCAGTCTGACAAACGGCTCAAGTATATGTTTAGACATCAAGGTAAAAGTCGGACTTCAAAACATAACCTACGAATTGCCATCGTTCTATCTTTTGTTGCTGGAATTGTAAACGTTACTGGATTTTTGGCATTTAAGCAATTGACAACAAATGTAACTGGCCATTTTGCACTCTTTATAAACGATGTTGCTGATTTTAAATTTTGGAAAGGCACCATATTTTTCCTTTATATTTTCTCTTTTCTCTTTGGTTCTTTTTTCTCTAGTTTTCTAATTGAAAAGTTAAAGGCAAATAAAAAACGCAATGTATTCGTTCTTCCAACGATTGCAGAGTTTCTTGTGTTGGTGTCAATCGGACTGGTGAGCAATTTTATCGAAAATGATTATTCTAATTTAATTATTTGTTTACTGCTCTTTGCCATGGGGTTGCAAAATTCGTTTGTCACAAAGATTTCAAATGCCGTTGTAAGAACAACACACCTTACGGGGCTTTTTACTGACTTAGGGATTGATGTTTCTCAATTGTTCTTTCCTAAATCATATCCAAACAGAGAAAAGCTAAAAGCAAACATTAAACTTCGAATTTACATTATCTCATTCTTTTTTGCGGGAGGTTTAACTGGTGGACTTTTGTACTCCAAATTTGAATTAAAATTAAACACCTTGATTTTAGCAGCCGTGATTCTCATCTCTAGTTTATTCTATGACGATTTTAGATATAATATGATAAAATATAAAAGAAAGTGTAACCAAAGAAAAACTGTCCGAGCGAAAGCTTGAATTTCATTTTCTATTGTCTTAATTATTGAATCAGTATACTTTCACAAACAAATAAGGAGAACTAGTCGATTTCATTTCACTATGAAAAACGAAACCGACTTGCTGCTTTCATTGGTGGTTAGACCTCCTTTAATTATTGCATTTTCATAATTTTTCGACGATTCACGTTTTTCCCATCTGCTCCCGTAACTAATAATTTCATACTGTAGATTTAAATTGATGAGACAAATATACAGTGGCGGCAAATTAATTTGAAACCGTATTGCGAAGGGAGCGTTTTGCGATTTTCGGATATCGCAACTAACGAGAAAATTCAAAGTAGTTTAGGTGTTTGGATTTCTGAGTTGTGCCACAAGAAGTGCATCCAAATCTTGTTTTCAAAATTATCTTGTGTTCAATTTCAAAGCCTATCCATTGTTTATTAAACGTTACAGTTCTGTGTTAATACATTCATATAAAAATTGAGGATTTTTGACAGGAATAACAACAGAATTGGTCTTTTTGGAAGAGTACACTAAAAATAAAAATTAATGTCAACATACTTCCTATGATATTCACTAACCCAAAATTCACTAGATTTTAATCATTTATGATTAATCAACTTTTTTCCGCAAGTATTGACAGTGTGCTGATAGCGGATGCTAAAGGTGCAATAGCGCAGGAGAATCCTGCTGCGGAAAACAAGCGAAGTTTCTGTACGAAAGTGGAGCGGAGTTTGGAATGGTATCATCCATCATTGGAGAGACCGGAGAATTCAAAGTAGATAGACAAAACATTGGATACACTGATAATCCGAAACCGTTTACCAACCATACAATTCATGTGAAAAAAGGAGATTTAGTTTTCCTATATACGGATGGTTATATGGAACAATTTGGTGTAGTAAAAACAAGAAAGTATACAAAGAAAAGATTGAATAAAAGTATTTTGAGTAGAAAGCATCTTCCAATGACTGAGATTTAGTATGTACTTGAATATGATTTTTTTAATTGGAAAATGGAAGAAGAACAAATGGACGATATTGCGATCATTGGAATAAGAGTGGTATAACACGTCTTTTTCACTTGAAATATTCAAACCCTCAATAAACCAACAACTAAGTTTTATTAGGTAGATTCAAATGTAGCGTTGGGATTGACATTATTACAGTACTTTTGTCCTTCATATTTTGATACACAACGAACAGCATGAAAAAAAACATTGAAAAACCATCTCCAGAGGCAAAAGCACTTTCTCTTTTCTTAATGGCCTACAAGGCAACTAGCACAACTCATAAAGAGAAGTCAAAGCGCATCAATAGACTTTGGGACTTAGTTGTATCAGATAAGTTTAGCAAGATTGAGTACAATGAAGAGGTGCAAAGCATGTTGGAATCGTACGGCGGTTATTCAGACGTTGTTGAGAAAACAGTTAAATTTTACATTGAAAAAACGGGAGAATGGACTTTACAAGGTAACGACAAATATTGCAAAGATGCGCAGGCAATTGCAGATAAAATCTTGACTAAATAAAATATTATTAAAAGTCGTGCTAAGGAAAAGTGCATCTACTGCTTCCCTTAATAATTGTTTCGAAATATTTCCTCAATTGATAAGTTAAATAATTTGACATTTTAAACGTAAATGGTAAACTTGGGTCAAATTTCTATTATCAACAGCGTATTTTAAATTTAA
The DNA here is from genome assembly GCA_963925035.1 of uncultured Flavobacteriales bacterium. Classification (GTDB taxonomy): domain Bacteria; phylum Bacteroidota; class Bacteroidia; order Flavobacteriales_D; family Crocinitomicaceae; genus UBA4466. Next base: position 11,506 of record CAWUSK010000037.1, on the reverse strand, counting down.
CTTGCAATTTGGACTGGGTGAATTAGAAAGTTCAACCAATATTAAAGTCAATACAAAACAAATGAACATCTTATAATGACTTACGATGTAATTATAGTTGGCGGTGGATTAGCTGGATTAACAAGTGCTTTGCATTTATCAAAAAAAGGATTGTCGGTACTTTTGATTGAAAAACAGGAATACCCAAAACATAAAGTATGCGGCGAGTACATTTCAAATGAAGTATTGCCCTATTTAAAAGCCTTGGATTTTAATCCATTCGATTACGGTGCAAAAAACATTATTGACTTTACCCTAAGTACGCCCAAAAGTAAGTTCATAAGAACTAAACTACCAATCGGAGGATTTAGCATAAGCCGTTATTGCATCGATTGGGAATTGTCAAAAAAAGTAATTCAAAATGGAGTTCAAATAAGACATGAAAACGTCACTGATATTGAGTTCAAAAACGATCAATTTCAGGTAATCACTAATCAAAATGAGCAATACACTTCGGAGTTAGTGATTGGGTCATTTGGAAAGCGGTCTAATTTAGATATCAAAATGAAAAGAGATTTTATTAGAAAAGCGTCTCCTTTTTTAGGTGTAAAAGCACATTACAAGGGGGATTTCCCAGAGGATGCTGTTGGACTACATAATTTTAAAGGTGGATACTGTGGAGTATCCAAAGTAGAAAACGACCACGTAAATGTCTGTTATATTGCAGATTTTAAGTCGTTTAAAAAGTATAAAAACATTGACGATTTTCAGCAGAAAGTACTTAGCAAAAACACTTATTTAAAAGAAGTATTCGATACGTTTGAACTCGTTTTCGAAAAACCATTAACCATTAGTCAAGTTTCATTTTCCTCAAAAAAACCAGTAGAAAAGCATATTTTAATGTGTGGCGACAGTGCGGGTATGATTCACCCATTGGCAGGTAACGGTATGAGTATGGCGATTAGAGCTGCCCAAATGGTTTCACAACAAATTCTAAACTTCAAAGCTGGAAGTATAAAATCGAGAGAAGAATTAGAAATCCAATATACAAAAAAGTGGAACTTAGAGTTTAATTCAAGGCTAAAGTCGGGACACATAATAGCGCGACTGTTCAGATTAGGTTTCTTTTCTGAATTGATAATGCTTTTTTTAAAAACATTCCCGTTTATTTTGCCTCGTATTATTAAGAAAACACATGGCAAACCAATGAATTCCGAATTGTAATGTTTGTAGATACAACATATCGAAGTAAGGAAATTGAAATCATGGATGATCTTGATATGAGTGGTGAAGCGCTTATAAAAACACTGAATCAGATTGCAAGCATAAACAAATGGTTGGGTGGTAACGGACTTACAATTGATGGAATTAAAAGTCTATTGAAATCTGAAAATAAAGACAAACTCATCCGCATTGTTGACTTAGGCTGCGGAAATGGCGATATGCTAAGAGAAGTGGCAGTATTTGGTAAAAAAAATGGTTTTCAATTAGAATTAATAGGAATTGATGCAAATCAAGGTACTATCGATTATGCGATTCAATTATCGGTAGATTATCCAGAAATAAAATATAGGAAACAAGACGTTTTAGCCAAAGAATTTGAAACTCAGACCTGCGACATTGTATTGTGTACCTTGTTTTTGCATCATTTTGAAGACGCTGTAGCGCTAGATTTGATTGAATTCCTGCTTAAGAATACCAAAATAGGAATTGTTGTAAATGATTTACATCGTCATCGGCTCGCTTATTACCTTTTCAAAATAGTGACACTGTTTATTAATAACGAGATGGTAAAAACTGACGGTTTAATTTCTATATTAAGGGGATTCAAAAGAAAAGACCTTAAGCGGTTATCAAAAAAAATAAATTATAAAAGCACTATCTCTTGGCGATGGGCATTTCGTTACAAATGGATAATTAACAAAAAATGAGCGTAAAAATAACATCTGTAGCAACTCAACTTCCTCCTTATACGAGATCTACCGAAGAAATAATTCCATTTCTGAAGGTCTGGTTGTCTGGACAAGAAGAACGATACCAACGAAAAGTAATCAAGCTTTTCGAAAATGCCGGCGTCGAAAGAAGGTATTCAATAATGGATGCTGAAGATGTCTTTCTGCGCACATCGTTCGAAGAAAAAAATGATATTTATAAGCGTGAAACGATCAAGCTGGCTGAAGGTGGATTAACCAAAGCACTGAGTAAAGCCAATCTTGTTTCTACTGATATTGATTTTATTATTACGGTAAGCTGCACAGGAATCATGATTCCATCTGTAGACGCTTATCTAATAAATAAATTAAACATGAAACAGGATATTGTGCGACTTCCTGTAACCGAAATGGGCTGCGTTGCTGGCGTTTCGGGTATGATATACGCTAATAACTTCCTAAAAGCGAATCCAAATAAACGAGCGGCTGTGATCGCAGTTGAATCTCCAACTTCTACGTTTCAAATTGATGACTATTCGATGGTAAACATCGTAAGCGCTGCTATTTTTGGAGATGGATGTGCATGTACCATTCTTTCTTCTCACGAAAATGAAGAAGGTCCTGAATTAATTGATGAGGCAATGTATCATTTTTACAATGCCGAGCACATGATGGGATTTGAACTTAAAAATACAGGCCTACAAATGGTGTTGGACAAAGAAGTTCCTGAACAGATTTCTTCTCATTTCCCTAAAATTGTGCACCCGTTTTTAGAACGAAATGGTTTATCTATTGAAGACGTTGATCATCTTATTTTTCACCCGGGAGGAAAGAAAATTGTACAAACGATAGAAGAGTTATTTGGTTCCTTAGGAAAGAACATTGACAACACAAAAGCAGTCTTGAAGCAGTTTGGGAATATGTCAAGCGCAACCGTTCTGTATGTACTTGAGCGGTTTATGGATGAAGGAACTAAAAAAGGAGATATTGGCTTAATGCTTAGCTTTGGGCCAGGTTTTACGGCACAAACAATATTACTGAAATGGTAAGAGAATTTGAAGGTAAAAACGAGTGGGCCATTATACTTGGCGCTTCAAGTGGTCTTGGTTTAGCTACGGCTAAAAAATTAGCGGAAGAAGGGTTGAATATCTGTTTGGTTTATCGTGCCCGAAAAAGTGATTTTGCTGCCATTGAGACTGAATTTGAAACTATAGCTTCAACGAGAAAGGTAAAGCTACTTCATTTTAATATGGATGTTGTTAAACCTGAAAACAGGGAAGCTATTCTAATTCAATTAAAACAAACCTTGCAAGAAATAGGTAAAGTAAAATGCCTCGTTCACAGCATTGCTAAAGGGAATTTAAAGCCTATGATTTCTGATGACGGCAGAGAATTACAAAACGATGATTTCCACATTACGCTGGAGAACATGGCTTTTAGTTTATATGATTGGTCAAAGGATGTTTTTAGTAAAAGTCTCTTCTCAGAGGATGCTAGGATTATTAGTTTTACGAGCGAAGGGAATAAAAAAGCATGGCGAAATTATGCAGCCGTTTCTGCAGCTAAAGTTGTTCTAGAAGCCATTTCAAGGAACATTGCGTTGGAGTTTGCTCCTTTTGGAATTAAATCAAATTGCATAGAAGCTGGAGTTACAGATACTGCGTCTTTCAGGATGATTCCCGGAAATGAAAAGTTAAGAGAATACGCAATAAAACGAAATCCATTTAAACGCCTAACAGCCCCAGAAGATGTGGCCAATGTCGTCTATTTATTGGTTAAAGAAGAATCTAAATGGATTACAGGAGTTACACTTCCAGTGAACGGTGGAGAACATTTAAGTTAATATGACATCTGCAGAAATCATAGCAAAACTTCCGTACCAAAGGCCATTTCTTTTCGTAGATGAAGTGCTATCGGTGGACGAAAATGGAATTAATGGGACATATACATTCGATGCAACACACGATTTTTACAAAGGTCACTTTAAAAATAATCCAGTAACGCCAGGGGTTATCTTAACTGAAACAATGGCGCAGATTGGGTTAGTAGCGTTCGGAATTTACCTTTTGAGCGAATCAAGTAATACTCTAAACGACGTGAAAATTGCGTTAACTTCTTCGGAAGTAGACTTCTTCATTCCAGTTTTTCCTGGAGAAACGGTGACTGTGAAAAGCGAAAAAGAGTATTTTAGATTCAATAAATTGAAATGCAAAGTTGAAATGTTTAACCAAAAAGGTGAGTTGGTGTGCAGAGGTAAAATAGCGGGAATGATTCAATAACACTATGGATAAAAGAGTTGTAATTACTGGTCTTGGCGTCGTTTCTCCCAATGGGGTTGGATTGGACAGTTTTACGCATGCCCTAAAAAATGGAATCTCTGGAATTGAATTCCATGAATCCCTAAAAGAGTTGGGTTTTTCGTGTTGTATTGGTGGTATTCCAAAAGTTTCGGAGGAATTGAAACGAAACTACTTCACAGAACTTCAGTTGAAAGATTTTAATAGCTCAGGCATACTATACGGCTGTATGGCTGGAATAGATGCTTGGAAAGATTCAGGCCTATCAATTAACGACAAAATAGATTACGATAGTGGAACAATATTCGGTGCGGGAACTTCCGGTGTTGAAAAATTTAGAGAAGCGATTTACAAGTTAGATAGTAATAATGTACGGCGCCTGGGAAGCACTGTCGTTGCGCAAACGATGGCTAGTGGAGTAAGTGCCTACCTTGGTGGAATCTTAGGTCTAGGGAATCAAGTCACGACAAATTCATCGGCATGTACAACAGGTACAGAGGCAATTTTGATGGGATTCGATCGAATAAAATCTGGACGTGCAAAACGAATGATTGTTGGCAGTACAAGCGACCATGGAGCTTACCTTTGGGGAGGTTTTGATGCTATGCGCGTTTTAACTTATAAACACAACGAATCTCCTGAAAATGGATCTCGACCAATGAGTGCTTCTGCCTCTGGTTTTGTTCCAGGAAGTGGTGCTGGTGCTCTCGTTATCGAATCATTGGAAAGCGCGCTTGAACGAGGGGCAAAAATATATGCTGAACTATTGGGCGGCGAAGTCAATTCGGGCGGACAAAGAAATGAAGGGACTATGACCGCGCCTAATTCGGAGGCCGTTCAGCGCTGCATTAAAAATGCACTTGAAAATTCAAGCGTAGAAGCGAATGAAATTGATACTATAAATGGCCATTTGACGGCGACTAGTAAGGATTTTACCGAAATCGACAACTGGTCAAAAGCGTTGAATTTAAAAGGAGATGATTTCCCGTACATCAATTCTTTAAAGTCAATGGTTGGACATTGCCTATCTGCTTCTGGAGCAATAGAAAGTGTTGCGTGCGTATTGCAAATTCACCACAACTTTATCTTCCCAAACATCAACTGCGAAGATCTAAATGAAGAAATTAAAGCGGTTATTTCAGAAGACAAAATTCCACAGCTTACCATTAAGCAAGAAGTGAACGTAGTAGCAAAAGCAAGTTTTGGCTTTGGAGATGTTAACGGCTGTATTATATTTAAAAAATTCAAACAATAATGAGTGATAAAGAACAAATGATTAGCGAGTTAAAATTGATTGTTAAACCATATATACAAGACGAAGAAGCATTTGAAAATTTGCATGAAAATACTGATTTCATTACTGATTTAAAGATAAATTCAGCGAATCTTATAGACGTAATTCTAGACATTGAAGACAAGTACGACATTGAAATAGACAATCAATCCATGGAAAAAATGTTGAATGTAAAGGCAGCGCTAGAAGTTATAAGCACTAAAGTATCTAAAAAATAATGGTAGGAAATGATATCATAGATATTAATGAAACATTGCGCCCTTTACATCCAAAAGCTATCGGATGGGAAAGACCGGGTTTTGTGCAAAAAATCTTTACCACAGAAGAGCAGTCTGTAATTGCTGATTCAATGGATCCCTTTACCACAGTTTGGCAATTCTGGAGCATGAAGGAAAGTGCCTATAAAGTATTTATTCAAACCGGTGGAAAACGATTTTTTAATCCAACAAAAATTGAGTGTAGTATCCACGCTTCAGAAAACGGTCGCGTTACAATTGGCGCAATGAATTTAAAGACAAGCACTTTAATTAACTCCAATTATATTTTTACTTCTGCCGTACTGAACAATATTGATATCGATACAAGTGTTATTGAGCTTTCAGACACCAATATTAAGCAACAAAGCGATTGTATGTATCAGCATGTGTTAAATGACTTTGCACGAAACAATTCATTAGATGTTGACGCGCTATTTCTGCAGAAAACAAAAATAGGAGTTCCTAGTCTTCATTACAAGAACAAACCGCTAAACACATCAATTTCAATTACGCACCATGGAAAATATGGTGCTTATTCCTTTCAAAAAAACATCAACGCATGAATGATTTTATACAATACGCCAAAAAAAAACTGAATGTAGATAGAAAGTTATTACTCATTTATATCATCATCTATTTCGCTTGGGGAATGGGAATGAATGAATTTGGTAATGCAGTAGAAATAGCAAAATTTACCTACTGGTGGCAAGTAATTACGGTTTACATCTTTTACATGGTTCCTATTTCATTGTTGCTTCGAAAGCTACCTTTTCACGCTCAATATGCATATGGATTAATTGCGATGGCGTTTTTAGAGTTTGGCGGATATGCTATGGAAAGTTCTTATGCATTCCCTGAGAATCTGTTGGATCAGTTTTTCACGATTCGTAATTTTAGCTTGGGTATGGCGCTTTTCTTTGCATTGTATTTTCCTGCAGGTAACTGGATCTCGGGTAAAGTGTATCAGCTAATTTTCAAGAAAGAGGCAGCATAAATGTTAACCAAGCGAAGTTCGGAAAAGGAAAATATGGATAACTTTGAGTTGTCTGGAAATGATTTGGACAAAACATTGATTGGATTGACTTCCATTAACAAAACCTTAGGAAACACTGCATCAACTCTTAAAGCCGTAAAAAAAGAGCTACTTAAAATCACTAAATCAGTTAAAATTGTTGACTTAGGTTGCGGAGGAGGAGACAACCTGAGAGCCATTGAAAATTGGTGTCACAAAAATAACAGACCTATTGAGTTGTTCGGAATAGATGCTAATCCTCACATTATAGAATATGCGCGGCAACAGAACAATTCAAGTTTAAATATCAACTATTTGAAAGCGGATATTTTGGTTGATGACTTTAAGCTTCCGACGTGCGATATTCTTATAAGTAGCCACTTTATGTATCATTTCTCAGACGATCAAATGGTAGAGTTTTTAAAAAAGTCGAAACCAAATGTATCGAGTACAATCATTTTTAGCGAATTGCAGCGAAATTGTTTCGCTTATTTATTATTTAAAATAGGGTCTTTCTTTCTTCCTTTCTCAAAAATTGTAAAGGAAGATGGTCTATTAGCTATAAGAAGAGCTTTCACAAAAAAAGAGCTAATTAATATTTTAGAACGTGCAGAATTCAGCAATTATAACATAAGTTGGAAATGGGCTTTTCGATTTTTAGTGGTGATTTCTGTTAAGGATTGATTTACGTTTAGAAAAATTATTTTTCAGCATTTTTTCATTATACTTTATAGATCCATTGCGCTTGAATTATATATAGTTAACTTGAGCAAAAAATAAACTTATGGAAAAAGGACAAGTCGCGGGTAAAGCTCCGCAAATGGAACAATTAGAAGATGGCAAACATTATGCGTGGTGTTCTTGCGGGAAGTCGGAGAGTCAACCATGGTGCAACGGAGCTCATAAAGACAGTGGATTTACACCCACAATTTTTCAAGTCGAAGAACCAAAAATGGGAGCAATTTGTATGTGTAAGCAAACGAATAATCCACCTTATTGTGACGGATCACATAAGTCTTAATAATTAAAATCGAGTCGGAAGTAATACTTAGTTTCAGAAACGCTTATCTTCGGGCAAAATGAATTAAGGCCTCCATGAAGTGCACGTATAAAATTGAGAAGGAAGATTTATTAGAGTTTCAACTTTACATCGCCTCAAAGTCAGAGGTTTTAGTAAAGAAGAGGCGAAATAGTCGCGCGCTCCTTGTTGCTGCATCAACCTTATTTGCCGGATATTTCTTCACAAGTGACGAACTAATTATGGGCATTTATTTCTCTGTAATGGTCGTGCTGTTTATTCTTTTTTATTACAACTATTTTTCGTGGAAACAGAAGTTGAATTACGGACGCTTCATTAAGGCAAACTATTCAAGTCGTTTTGGAATGGAGGAGACGTTGGAAACATTTCCAGACAAACTTTTTGTGAAAGATAAATTTGGGGAAGGAGATGTAAAAGAGTCAGAATTGAATAATATTGTAGAGATTGAAAGCCATTTCTTTATCAATTTAAAAAGCGGTTCGTCACTTATTGTTCCAAAAACTCAAGTTGATTCTAAAGAACTTAAAAAGGAACTTACACGACTTAAAACTCCTTTCGTAGAAGAGTTTACTTGGTTATGGATGACAGCGATGTAATTTATTGAATTAACTCTAGTAAATGTTCTTTCAGGTCGGTTACTGGAGTTTTCTCCGCTGCGTGCTCACTTTCTAGTTCAGCAACAATTTCCACGGAACCTATGAACTGAATCCGATGTAATTCGCCAATTTCATGAATGACAAATTTTTCTGCAGCTGTTTCGGCTAGTTCTTGATCCAAGTGCATAACATTTCCTGCTTCTAGCACCAATGCCAACTTTCCATCTCCATCTTCAAAAATCAGGTAATGCCAGTTAGAAGCATCCACTAGTTGTTCGTCTAAATAGTCGTCGTACACAGAAAATTGGCGGTTCCAGTTTTTGGCAGGTTTACTAGCTTGAAAAATCCAATCCATATGGTCTGGTGCCTCAGCCATTATGCTTTGACTGATTTTCAAAATATCTTTGTTTCCATTCGGAGAAAGTGTCAAGAACCAATTATCATCTTCATTTAAACCAATGTCCCATGTTAGCATACCAAATGAAAGAATACGTTCATTTAATTGCTCAACAACAAATTCCCTGTGAACTGAATTATCATTTTCAATGCATTCTTTTATAGTGCGCTCGTTTTTTACGAACCACTGCCAAAATCCAAGAATAGTGTCGTCGTTCAATTCCATGTTGTGTATTTATTGGAAAGGTAAGGTTTATTGATGAGGTGAGAAGGGAAGTCGAATGAAAGTTAACTCCTTCCAATCAAGAATAAAATAAAGTGTCCGTTTTGAAATAAAGTGTAAAACTTGTAATGTTTTCTATTGATCGCACTAAAGTTCCATCTAGTTGTTTCAATTGCGCAATTCTATGAGTTAAAACCAAAACTGAAGAGTTGTTGAACGATAAAAATACCATGGTTGGCTTTACCTAATTGCCAATAACTTTCAGGATACCTTGAGCGTAAATGGAGACAATCATTTGCCTATGCAAAGCGTTTTTAAGTTTCAAATTGTATTGGCTTTACTTGCCGAAATAGATAAAAATAAATTTACACTCGATCAAAAAATAACCGTCACCAAAAAGGATTTACTTCCTGATACTTGGAGTCCAATTAGAAAAGAATTCCCTACTGGAAATCAATCAGTAACTTGAACAGCACATAATTTTTTCAACCTCTCTACTTCATTTCGTTCATTCTCGAATTCCCAGTAATCTGGATGCTCGCTAATGTATGTTTCTAATAATTGTAGTGTACTCATAACTTTTATTTTAAGTGTGAATCTTTTATAACAAAAGTAGGGTCGATTGCTTAATTGAAGATTATAATAGTATTACCATTGTGTCAATTATTTTTTTTACCGAATTGCGTCGTTAACATTTACGTTTTGTGCGTAAAAACCTGTTTAAAAATATAGTTATATGATTTATAATAGTTACGCATGAACTGAATTACTTTGATCAATTTAACAACAAACGTGGCTACTTTGGAGACAACCCTGAATTGAGTACACAATTGAAAAACGATTTTAGTAAACTCTACAAAAAGTTAAATAAAATAGCCCTTTCATCGTTCCAAAAGAACCCAGAAGATAAGTTTGTACCGCCAGACGATATTATTGATTTTGTGGAAGACATAAGTAACCTTTTGAAAGACGTCCAACTCAAAGTAGTTAACGTTGAGAAGCCTGTGTTTATTGAAAAACCACTAGCAACTGAGGAATCAGTTAAAGTTGCAAAGCCAGAAAAAAAAGGATTCTTTAGGTCTTTATTTGGAAAAATCAATATAGAAGTCAACGGCAAGAAGAAGAAGAAATAGTGTTTGTCTTTTATTTAGTCTTTCTCAATTTTTTATCTTAATTTGCAAAGTTAAAATCAGCCCTATGAAAAATTTACTACTGTTTACAATTACTATCTTAACGTTTTCTGGACAAGCACAAACTTGGAGCGATGATGTTGCTCAAATCATGTTTAACAAGTGTACAAAATGTCATAATACAAACGGAATTGCTCCGATGCCTTTAATGACTTATGCTGAAGCAAGTCCTATGGCTGCTGCAATTGCGGCTGCTGTGTCAACTAATGAGATGCCGCCTTGGCCTGTGGATAATAATTATCAACAGTATGTGCATAATCGTTCGCTAAGTCCGACTGATAAAACTACAATTTTGGATTGGGTTGCTGGAGGAGCGCTAGAAGGTAATTCTGCGAATACACCACCAATGCCTATTTATACGTCAAATGCAATATTAGGCGCTGGAGATTTAACAGTTCAAATTCCGACGTACATGAGTAAAGCCAATACGGACGATGATTATGTTTGTTTCTCTGTTCCTTCTGGTTTGACACAAAATAGAACGATTAAGTCCATAGAAATTATTCCCGGAAATCGTCAAATTGTGCACCATGCATTAATTTTTAGTGATCCAAATAATGTTGAGGTTACTGATTCTGTTGGAGGAAACTGTGCTGGACCAGCAAATAACAATACAAAATTACTCACTGGTTATACACCTGGAGCAACACCAATGACTCTGCCGGCCGTAAGTCCGTTAAAGCTTGGAATGGACATTGCCGCAGGATCAAATGTTTATTTCGCAATGCATTACCCCGTCGGAAGCTACGGACAATATGATTCAACAAAGGTGATTTTTCATTTTTACCCACTTGGAACAACTGGTGTACGACAAGTCGCCGCGGACCCAATTATTCAAAACTGGTCCTTTGGTTTGCCCGCAAATCAAGTAACAAATGTTACCGCACAATACCCAGGAGGCTCTTCTGGACTTGCCGCAGACATCTCTTTTCTAAGTGTTTTTCCGCACATGCATTTGTTGGGGGAAAGTATCAAAGCGTATGCGCTCAATCCAGCGGGTGACACCTTAAAACTTGCGAATATTCCACAATGGGATTTTCACTGGCAAGATTTTTACTTCTTTAAGAACATCCAAAAAGTAGTTGCTGGATCTAAAATTAAAGGCGAAGGAACATATGATAATACATCTGGAAATCCAAATAATCCTAATTCACCACCTCAATTAGTGACTGCAGGTTTAAACACATCAGATGAAATGTTCTTGGTGTATTTCCATTACATGCTTTATCAAACTGGAGATGAAATATATGACATGGAAGAACTGATGACCTCCGGGCTGAACGAGCAAATCG
>CAWUSK010000036.1:0-36625 GCA_963925035.1 uncultured Flavobacteriales bacterium | reverse complement strand
GATTAAACTTGACTGACATAGAAATGAAGAATTTAAAAGAAATTTTGGTAACCCGATTTAATAACCGAATAAGATTCATAAAATAAATAAAGCACGATTTGCCAACACACACTAAGCGTAAGCATAGGCATAGGCTCTAATCTTCGAGTGATCATTCAGGTATAAGAATCTATTCTTATCTTCGAGAAAACAATTTATGGGTTGAAACTATGCCATACGCCTAGTGCCGTCCGTTAACAAGCCGTGTCCAAAAGGTTATTTTGGTTTAACCCAATTGCTGTTCTTCAAAACTCAAGCCCTCTTTTTGAAAATAATAAACTGGTATTTGTGCCTAACCCACAAATTGCGCTTTTCACAAATGTACAAGCTTAGGTTGCGTATTTCAGTATTACCGTCCATCATAAGCTGAGTACCTTTATTTCTAATTTTTTTGTTTTAACTTTAGATAATAACACCTTAACTTAAAACCACTTAGATTATGCGTATTTTTCAATTAACAATATATGCTCTCGCTGTAACTTTTCTCATCTCATGTAAGGGGCCAATGTATTACACCTTTTCTTACAAGGATTATAGTAAGCAGCTAGAGAAAGGAAGGTCGGTAGCCTATGTAACCGCAAAGAACAGATCAAATAGCACCTATTTTATTCACTCGGGTGACTCTATTATACAGTTAAAAAATGTAATTGTTTCTCCAGAAAATGGATCAAACCGATTAAAAGGTGATGTGGTTGAAATTGATTCAGATTATCAATTAGCATATGAGCACATGGAAGAAAAGAAACAAAACAAAGATGAATATATTACGGAGACTCATTTTAATTTTGCCAATCAATCTCACCTTTTTGTAGATAGAATCATGCCAGAAAATGGCGTGATCTTAATCGATAGAAATCAAGTTCAAGGTTATCACCAATACCACGGTCATCCCCATTCTGTGGATAAGCGAAAGACAGCGCTTGGATTAGGACTAGGACTTGGTTTGCCCTTAGCAGGGCTGGGAACACTTATCGCTGTTGCGTGCAATTGTCCACATGTTTACATTTCTGATGGAGAAGATCTTCATTACACAAACACGATGTTCACTGGTGCTGTTTCATCTAACTTAGAACGCTTTGATATTAAACGAATACCAGATTTTCATTCTCAAGACAATTTGTTAATGCGCATTGCAAATGAAGACAATGAAGTTCAACACATCAACTTAAGTGAGCTTCAAGTTGTTTCACACGCTGAAGGAATTGAAATCGTCAACGATCAAGCGGGGAATTTTTATTCGGTGAAGGAAGCTAAAACGCCTAATTTGATTTCATCAATTGATGGAGTCTTGAATTTAAAGCAATTCAAATCAGAAGACGAAGCACATTATGCCTTTGATTCAAACTTAGATGATAACTTGTCGCGCATTAATGTTGCGTTTAATTTGTTAGAGAACAACACGAATGATGGTCGATTGCTTTTAACGCTAAAGAATAGTGATTGGGCGGGAGTTGTTCACAAGGGGTTTATTCAATTGTTTGGAGATAAAATGACGGCATATAGACGTAAAAATGCCAACGACAGCAAGGAAAAAAGAGCTGCAGAATTTGAAAAACAAGGTGTTCCACTTGTTATTGAAGTAAACCTTGATGGAAAATGGCAGAAAATTGAAACAATCAACTTAATTGGTGCAACAAACTTTATAAAAATGGCTATCAACATTCCTAGCGAATACTTACAAAATGAAGCTGTCACGTTTCGTTTATCAACTGGTTACAAATTTTGGGATCTTGATTACATAGGGTTTGACAATTCTAGTCAAAGTGACCTTCATGTTGATATTATTACTGCAGAAGTGGCCGAAAAAACAAGTCTACTAGTTGCTGATGATGCAAATTACTTAACGTTAAACAAGGGTGATTTCATCGATTTGAACTATAACGATATTCCTGAATACGAAGAACAAAAAAGGTCCATTTTTATTCGTTCAAAAGGATTCTATGAGTCGCATGAAACAGGAGAGGGGCCAATGCAAAAATCCATACTCATGAAACTGAACAAGAAGGGCGGACTGTCTATTTTTTCCTATGAATTGTATAATTCTTACATGGACGCAATAAGTGAAGCAAAATAAATTAATTTTCAAACAATCATTTTATGGAAGCATACACGTATCACCCGCCAAAAATTCTTTCTGGAGTTCGTAAAAATTGGAAAATATTTCGAATGTGGATGAGTGTTTCCATGTTTGTTCTTCGCAAATACAAAACACCTGGAAACTTTGTTAAAATTGTTCGTAGGGTAGTCGAATTAAAAAAACGCTACAATGTTGAAAATGGCTACAAGAAAGTAGCTTATGTTGATGGACGCGTATTTATTTCACCAAATAACAACGGTTGGCCAGCAAAACATTTTAATCGACTCATTGATATTGAAGCACGAACCGCGCTGAAAGATAAAGTAAGCAACTTGGAACAGTTAAATATTGTACTAATTGCGCTTACCAAAAAATGTCCGTTGAATTGTGAGCACTGTTATGAGGCAGAAGAACTCAATAAAAGAGATACTTTAACGCTCGAGGACCACAAAAAAATCCTAAAAAAGTTACAGGACGCAGGCATTCCATTGATTCAATATGGCGGAGGAGATCCCATGGCAAAATTGAATGATTTGGTAGAACTACTTGAGTCTGCTCAAAAAACTTCTGACTTTTGGATCAGTACATCAGGATTTAATTTCACCTTAGAAAATGCCATTAAACTTAAGAATGCCGGTCTCACAGGCGTGAGCATTAGTTTGGATAATCACAACCCCGCGTTACACAATAAGTTTAGACGAAATGATAAAGCCTTTCAATGGGCAAAGGATGCTGCATTGAATGCCCAAAAAGCAGGGTTAGTCATCAATTTGTCTCCTTGCATCACAAAGGAGTTTATTACACGAGAAAATTTAGATAAGTACCTCCGTTTCGCTAGTGAAATTGGTGCTTCTTTCGTACAAATGATTGAGCCGAGATCCGTTGGTAATTATGCAGGAAAAGACGTTCAATTGCAAAACGAACACATCGAAATTGCTGAGAGGTTCTTTCTTGACGTTAATCAAGATCCAAAGTACAGTAATCTCCCAATCGTTTTATATCCAGGATATCATCAACGAAAAACTGGATGTCCCGGTGCAGGAGCAAAATACCTTTACATCGACACCGATGGATATATGAGTTCATGTCCTTTCTGTCGAAACCAAAAAACTCATATTCTTGATGACAACGAAAGAGAGTTGTCTATTTCTGAAATGCGAAATGAAGGGTGCGGACTAGTTGAAAATTTGAATTAAAATATAGCTTTCATCAGTATTTATCCCTAAATTGTTTACTGAAATTTAACTTGTATTCGTATGAATATTGTATTAACTGGCGCAACCGGATTTCTAGGTTTTCGAACGCTCGAACAACTTGTTCTTCAAGATGAAATTGTTTCAATTGTTGCTACTGGCAGAACAATTAAGTCTACCCATCATCTTAAACACCCAAAAGTGACGTATGTCCTTGGCGATTTGAATGATCAAAAATTTGTAGACAATTTACTAAAAGGTGCGTCTCATTTAATTCATGCAGCGGCATTGTCTTCGCCCTGGGGAAAATATGAAGAATTTGAAAAAGCTAATTTACACACGCAGCAAAACCTTATTGCCTCTGCAAAAAAGAATTGGTTGAATAAGTTTGTCTTTATCTCAACACCAAGTATGTACTTCGAAATGAAGGATAAATTCACTGTTCGAGAGTCAGACCCATTACCATCCAAGTTCATTAACGCATATGCCGAAACTAAAAGGTTGGCCGAAATCGAACTCGAAAAATCTGATATACCATACGTAATACTTCGCCCAAGAGCTTTAACGGGTCGAGGCGACACTGTCATTATGCCTCGACTAATTAGAGCATTCGACGAAGGTCGGTTAAAAATCATAGGAAATGGCGAAAACACAGCGGACCTAACTTCGGTGGCGAATGTTGCAGATGCTATCATTTTATCATTAAATGTAGAAGGAAAAGGAATTAACAACACCTACAATATTACCAACGGATTACCGGTAAAACTGTGGGATTCCATAGCGGGTGTTTTAAGAAAACTAGGTAAAGAGCCTCCAATAAAAAAAGTTCCTTTCGGGATAGTAAAACTCGTAGCACAAGGAATGGAATTAAAATCCAAATTGACCAACATGAAGGAGCCGGCTTTAACGAAGTACGGTGTCGGCATTTTAGCGAAGTCACTCACAATGGATATTTCAAAAGCAAAAGAATTATTGGGATACAACCCGAAAGTAAGCACAGAAGAGGCAATTGAAGAATTTGTAAAATGGTACAAGGAAAATGAAAAAAGTCAAACTACACCTTAACTACGCCGGACATTGTTTTGCTAAAGAAAACGATGCAATTCAAGGTGGAAAAAAGCAGAAAATTGCATTTCACGCACTTTGGGGATTAATTGAACATCCAGAAAAAGGGTGGATTCTGTACGATACAGGCTACACGCAGCGTTTTTTCGATGCAACAAAACGCTTTCCAAATAAAATCTACGCGATGATGACTAAGGTTGTTGTCAATCCAGAAAACGAGGTTAAAGCTCAATTGGAACGGCACAATATGTCGCCCCTTGACATCAAACATGTTATTATAACGCACTTTCATGCCGACCACGTGGCGGGATTGATGGATTTTCCTGAAGCAACATTCTATGCTTCACATGCAGCAATGGATCAGGTATTAAAAATTCCAAGAGCATTCGCTTTCTCAAAGGGAATTTTGAAGGCTTTAATTCCAGAAGATCTAGAAAAACGAACACTTATTATAGAAAACATCTGCACGCCGATTCAAGATGATTTATTAGGCACGAAATACGATTTGTTTAAAGATGAATCAATAATGATTATTCCATTGCCAGGTCATGCCGCCGGACAAATCGGAGTGTTATTGGAAACAGAAAAGAAACCATACTTCTTAATTGCCGATGCTTGTTGGTTGAAAAGGTCATACGAAGAGATGATACTACCACGCCCAATTGTGAAATTGTTTTTTCACTCTTGGTCGGACTTTAAACACAGTTTAAAAATTATACATAATTATCATAAAGCGAATCCTGAAACGCTAATCGTACCAACACATTGTTCAGAAACAACCGAACCTATAATTTCGAATAAAATTAGTCTTGATGAACTTTAAGCTTCAAATCATATTAAACCTGTTGAGCTTGAAATACAATAAAAAGCTGTACAAATCCGACTTGAAAAAGCTGCAGGCCAAGCGTTGGTCTAAAATGCAGTTTACACTGCAGCAATCTCCATTTTATGAAGGTTTTACCAATAGAAAACAAGAGTTAAAGCATTATCCTATTATAAATAAGTCCATCTTCATGGAACGGTTTGACTCTATCAATACCAGAGGAGTTAAGCGCAATGAAGCTTTTGATCTTGCAATAAAAGCAGAAAAATCCCGTGATTTCGAATCGATGATTGACGGTGTAACAATCGGTCTTTCTTCAGGTACAAGTGGGAACAGGGGCGTTTTTTTAGCGACTGAAACCGAACGCGCCCAATGGGTTGCTTGTGTTTTAGATCGTATAATTGGCTTCTCTTTAAAGAAGAGGTCTGTCGCATTTTTCTTACGAGCGAATAGTAATTTGTATGATTCTGTGAAGTCTCTTGTTCTCACCTTTGAATTCTTTGATTTACTAGAGGATTTAGAAACACAAATTCAAAAACTGAACAAAGTAAACCCTACGGTTCTTGTCGCGCAACCAAGCTTATTAATCGAATTGGCTAAAAAGCAGGGGGCTGGTGAATTACACATCCATCCACAAAAAATAATCTCTGTCGCTGAAGTTTTATACCCAGAAGACGCGAGGTATTTAGAAACCGTTTTTAAACAGACAATTCACCAAGTATATCAGTGTACAGAAGGGTTACTAGCAGCTACCTGTGCGCATGGAACTTTACATTTTAATGACGATTTTCTAATTATCGAGAAAAAATATATCGATGGTGATAAAAAGCGATTTCATCCTATCATCACTGATTTAATGAGAACTACACAACCTGTTATTCGCTATGAATTGAACGACATTATCCATGAAAAAAAGAATTGTCCTTGCGGGAGTAAGTCACTTGCAATTGAGCAAATTGAGGGTCGATCAGACGATGTTTTAGTTTTTGAATCAAATGATGGTTATCTAAATAAAATCTTCCCTGATTTCTTCAGAAGAGCAATAATAATGTCCAACGCATCAATTAATGATTACACATTGGTTCAATCCGATAAAAACGAATTGAACCTATTCATTGACGCGGACATTGAAATTTATGAACAAGCAAAAGCCTCAATTATTGACTTATTGAAAGCAAAGAATATCAATAATATAACTATTCATAGGTCTGAAATCCGACAACATGAAAAAGGAAATAAATTAAGACGAATTCGAAATGATTACAGGAAAGCCAATTAAAATCCTCGCCATGGGAACATATCTTCCCGGGCGCGTTTCATCAACCGAAATTGAAAACCGTCATGGTATTCCATCTGGTTGGTCAGAAAAATATTCTGGTGTTTCTTCACGCCACCATGTTACGCATGAGTCGAACGGGTTTATGGGGGCACGAGCAGCGGAACACGCGCTAGAAAAGGCTAAAATGAGCCTGAAGGACATCGACATGCTGATCTCCGCAAGTGGAACTTTTGATTATCCGCTACCAAATCAAGCGAGCATTATTAAAAGTGAATTGTCTGGTGGCGATGACTCTGATTTTCCAGCAATAGATATAGACAGCACCTGTCTTAGTTTCGTCGCTGCATTGGATTTCGCTGCTAAAATAATCGATGGCCAAAGGATTAAAACCATTCTTATTGTGTCCTCTGAGGTATCCTCGAAAGGATTAAACCACAACAATTGGGAAACCACAACCCTATTCGGAGATGGCGCAGCAGCTGCAATTGTGACATACGACGCTAATTTTGACTCTCTGTTCATTAAAGGAATACAAAAGACGTATTCAGAGGGTGCATATCTTACACTCATTGAAGGCGGAGGAAACGTTAAATTCTTTAAAGACCATCCTTACAATCAGGAAATGCATTCCTTTAAAATGGAAGGGAAAAAACTTCTTCGATTGGCAAAAAAGAAGATTCCTGTTTTTATGACTGAATTTTTTAGTGATTTACCCATAGCACTAGAGGAAACAGATGCAATAATCCCTCACCAAGGTTCAAAAATGGGAATTCATATCTTTGAGAAAATGTACACACTAAAAGAAGGTCAAGTGAAAAAGACTTTGTCAAAATACGGAAATTGCATTGCGGCCTCTATACCCTTGACATTATCTGACTGTATTGATTCCGGTGAAATTAAACGCGGTGATATTTGTTTTTTATCGGGAACTTCAGCCGGATTCTCAATCGGAGGCGTTCTAATTAAATATTAATTTATTATGGATACTCGAAATAAAGTAATAACGACATTAAGAACATTTGAAGTTTCAGACAATCAGATGGCGTTAAGAACCTACCTCCTTACCATACTTGGTTTCGTAACATTGATTATTGCGAGCGGGCTGTTGTTTTCCGTTAATCCGTGGTTAACCCTGCTGTTTTGGTTTCCTTCGGCTATTTTGCTTTGTAGATTATTTGTGATGCAGCATGATGCCGGACATTTAAGCCTATTCACAAAAAATAAATACAACAGGGCCGCGGGGCTTGTGCTTGGTTTTATTACGATGATTCCGAGCCGATTATGGAATCACATTCATGACGCACACCATGGGATTTTAGGTAATCTTGACATGAGAAAAATCAATCCGGAACTTTGGACCTTAACTGTAAACGAGTATGTAAACGCTAGTTTCAAAAAAAAATTCCTCTATCGATTTATGCGCTCCATATTCGCTCGATTAATTCTTACTCCCGCAATTTGGATCATTGTTCCTAGAATCCCTCTTCCCCATTTAGGTCTTAAAATTTTCTTGTCAGTCCTTGCTCACAATATAATTTACGGTGTTCTTCTCTACTTCATAATAGTAAATGACTGGACCTTAATATTCACTTTTATCTACTTGATTCCCCTTTATTTTTTCAATCTAATTGCGGCAATATTCTTTTACTTGAATCATCAATATGAAAATACTTCTTGGGAAAAAGGTGAGCACTGGGATTTGTTTACGGCTTCCATAAATGGGTCTGCACATTTAGTTTCTTCACCTTTTTGGAGTTGGGTTTCTGGTAATGTCGGCTGCCATCACATCCATCACTTGAACACAAAAATACCATCTTCTAAACTCGCTAACGCTACAGAAGAAGCAAACAAACATCTGGACATTACGCCCATTTATTTACACCAATTATTTCATCATTTAAGGTGCGCCTTGTGGGATGAGGAAGCTAACAAGCTGATTCCTATTCGTTTTTTATCCAAGAACAGAAAAAATTAATGACGGTAAAACTCCTATTCCATATGATCTTTGGTGTGTTCTCTCTTAACCCGAAGAACATGCGATGGTTTAACCTTCGAAGACTGATGTTATGTTTATTTTTGATGCCATTTTTCTTCTCTCTGCTGATAATAAACAACGCTTTTCTTCTTTTAGACTATATTATCTTTCCTCTATTTCTTAGCCAAGAAACCAAGAAGCCCGTTTTTATTATTGCCGCACCAAGATCAGCTACCACGTACTTATTCCATCGCCTAGCCGAAGACACCAACTTCACCTATTTCAAATTGTGGGAAATCATTTTTGCTCCATCCATTTGCCAGAAGTACATGGCGGTTTTTACACTGAGACTTGATAGACTATTTCATAATCCTATAAAAAAAACAACCTTGTTCATAGAGAATGTTCTCATAGGAAAATTGAAAAAAATCCACCTTGTTGGACTGAATTTTCCCGAAGAAGATGAAGCCGTTCTTCTGTGGAGTTTGTCCTCTTTCTATCTAAATTTTTTCTATCCTGATTCTTCCTTTTTTGATGATTTAGTGCTTTTTGATGACAAGTTAAGTTCAAAAAGAAAAGCCCGAATAATGCACTCTTATAGCAACTATGTGAAGCGGCACAACTTTGTGTTCAACCGAAAAGGTAAAAAGCAATACCTTTCCAAGAACCCACTTATGATGTGTAAAGTCGCTTCTCTAGCAACTATTTATCCGGACGCATTAATCCTAAATATTAATCGGTCTCCAGCCAAAACCCTTCCTTCCACATTAGAATTGAATCGCAACTTGTATGCATTATTTACTTCTCGGCCTGTTCCACAAGAATTAAACGAGAAAACGTTTCACATACTTATTTATTGGTACAAGATGGCTGAGAAAAGCATGATGTCTTATTATTCAACTCAGCTTTTGAAAATTGATTTCAATAAACTTGTGAACCAAGATGAAGAGGAAGCTAATCGGATTTCTGAATTTTTAGGAACATCTCCTTCAATTCTGTTAGCGAAGAAAAAAAACATAAATGAAAAACACAAGAGTGAAAATAAGTATGCTGAATTAAGCGATAAACAACTTAAATTCGCTTTGGAAGAAATGCCTTTCATGGCCGGTTATTGTTAATAAATGAGTTTAGAAGAAAAGTATATTAATGTCAATGGATTGGCTATTAACTATGTTGAAGGTGGTTCCGGTCAAGTAATGATCTTCCTTCACAATGGTGGCGGTTTCTGGCACAGTTGGGAATATCAAATCAATCACTTTGCAAATGATTATAACGTATTTGGCATTGATTGGCCTGGGTTTGGTAAATCAGATTTACCAAATGGCTTGATTTCATTGGATTTACTTACCGAAACTCTTAGTGAGTTCATACGTCTTCTAAACTTAAAGAATGTAATTCTAGTAGGCAATTGTATTGGAGGATCAGCCGCATTAAATTACAATATGCGTCGACCAGAGATGATTGATAAGCTGCTTGTGTTTAACATCTGCCCTG
The DNA here is from genome assembly GCA_963925035.1 of uncultured Flavobacteriales bacterium. GTDB lineage: Bacteria > Bacteroidota > Bacteroidia > Flavobacteriales_D > Crocinitomicaceae > UBA4466. The sequence continues at coordinate 26,680 of CAWUSK010000036.1, read as the reverse complement.
GAGATTTAATCTTTCGGTTGCCAATAATGAGGCGATACATTTCCTTTTTGAATAGAAAAAAGAGATATAAATCATTCTTTAGTTCTGTTCTCGTGTTTGGATTTACAAAAACGCCTATAAAACGCAGGTTCCCAAGTATGCTATTCGGAAAGAAAGTGGATAGAGAAAGTGGCTTGTTTAAAAGATATATAGAAAAGTTCAAGCTTAAAACGCAGACCACATCTCGCGTGAATATGGTGTTTTCGGTGCATACTTTTAACTTACTAAATTACCTCAGGAAAGAAAAAGTACCGGAACATCTATTGGTTTGGGGAGAATTCAACAGCGTCACTTCATTAAGAAAACATGGATATTATCACTACAATTTATTACAATCCAGCCAATTTAATATAATTAAAGATGCGGGACATTTATGCATGTATGAATCCCCTAAAATTACCAATGATCTCATCGAAAATTACATTGGAAAATAGGCGGTAGTTAAAACCTCTTTCGTTGAACTATGAATTCCTGCAATAAGATGGACTAATTCGTTAAGGTATATCAAGCTGTTTGGGTTTTTTTGTTCTGTTTTTTATAGCTCTAATTTTAAATCAACATTTTCCTTGCGTAATCTGCGTAATTTGCCATTTTCTTCAGTGATATAATAATGCTTCCCAAATGCCCCAACTTTTAGCAATGTGTTTTATGCTATCGATTTTGTTAATCATCTCAATAGCTCTCAGTTATTATTCATTACTAAGCTTTTTCTTCCTTTCTATTCGTAAAATTTAAAATAGTTAATGCTTGCCAACTATCTTAACTAAACGGACCTGTTAAATGTTTTTAACTCTATACTCAGACAGTAAATTAAAATAACACCCTTTCCAAAAAGGAAAGAACAGGTGTTCTTTTTTTATCAATCTTTATAATCGTCTTTTTCCAAGCGCGCTTTAATGTCAGCTAGGTTTTCAAGTTTCTTTTTACGACGCGTGTCAATTGCCGTTTGGGTAAAGTACTTATGGGTTGTTAAAAACTTGACTTGTATTTCGTCCCATTGACGGTCGCTCTCAATTTTCCCGTGCTCCTTTAACTCTCTTCGCAGTCTGTCTGCAATTTCATGGAAGTCATCGCGTCCTAAGTAGTCTAAGTCCGCATCACAAATAATCTCTTCCAACTTATTCTTTGGGTTGTGGGGGATTTCTGTGACGTAAATAAGTGTTTTAATTTGTTCAATATGTTTTTCGGTATACCCAAAGTTTGGTAAAACTTCCTCGGCCATTCTCGCACCAACAGGTTCGTTGTGCTCATATTTTTCCACAAATCCAGCATCGTGGTAGGAAGCTGCCGACTTTAATAAAAACAAGCCTTCATCTGTTACGTTCTCTAATAATGCTAATCTTTCTACCGCTTTCACAACGTCTTTTGTATGACCAATACTGTGGTAGTGCAATTGGTCAGAAAGGCGCTGCTCTAACGTTTTATTTATATAGCGCTCTGCCTTATAATAATTAATAGAACTGTATAGGTGCAGGTTTACAATTTGGTTAAACCTGTCGTTTGGATGCATCCCTTCGCCGTTGATTGACAACTCTGGTTTAATACTGTCCACCACGTACATTTCAACCATTCCACTGCTTTTTGTTTGTGCTTTTCCAAGGAAAGTACATTCAAAATAAGGCTCAATAAAACTAAATGTTGCTCCAGTAATTGTTACTTTTCCAGGTTTCCCTAGCATTTCCATGCGCTGCGCTTGGTTCACAGTTGTTCCCCAAATATCAAAGGCTAATCGTTCGCTACCTATTACTCCTGCTGTGACTTCTCCCGTGTTAATTCCTAGTCTTAATTCCCAATACTCGTCTCCATTGGCAAGCGCATCGTTTTTTCGGTTTAAGATATAGTCTTGAATTTGAAGTGCTGCTAAACATGTGTCAATTGGGTTGGTGTTGTTTCTAACTGGAACACCTCCTGCACACATGTATGCATCACCTATCGTTTTAATTTTTTCAAGATTATTCTTCACAATTATCTCATCAAACTTGGTGAAGTAAACATCCAGCTTCTTAACCAATTCTGACGGTTTCATTCGGTCTGAAATTTTTGTAAAACCTACGAAGTCGGTAAATAAAACCGAGACCGTTTTATATCCTCGAGCACGAGCTTTACCACTTTTTTTTAGCTCTTCCGCTGTAGACGCGGGAATTACATTTCTTAAAAGTTTTTCTGTTTTATCTTTTTCTATCTGCAACAACCTTTGCTGTTCCACAACCTTGTTTCGTTCTTCTTCCAGTTTTTTACGCTGGCGCTCAATTTTTATGTTTTGATCCTGAATTTCTTTTGTTCGGTCACGAATTTTTAATTCCAACCTTATTTGTTCTCGTCTAGAAGCCGCGATTCTCTGTCTAACAATTAAGCGAACCGAAATGGCAACTACAGCCACTGCTATTAACCAAAACCACCATCTACCCCAAAAAGGTGCAGCAATTATTAAGTTTATCGTTGCTGGGTGGTTACACCAATCCCCTGTTCCTGACCTTGCATAAATTTTTAAGGTGTAACTTCCTGGAGAAAGAGAAATGAATCTAATTTCGTTTTGGGTTCCAATCAGTACTTCTCCTCCTTCTGATCCGTCTAAAACGTATTTATAATTCGTTTGTTCTGGATTACTTAGGTCTGATGATTGAAACTTTAAGGTAAAACTTCTTTGTAAATAACTTAATTCCAATTCGTTGGTTAAAAAAATTGGTTTTTTAAGTGGGGAGCCTTTTTCGTTTGGTGTCAGCCAGTCGTTTTCCAATTTAAACTTCGTAAAAACGACATGAATATCCTTTTGGGTACGCACAAGTTCTTCCGGATTGAAGTAATTATACCCGTAAATACCCCCAAAGTAAAGAGTTCCAGAAAACGACTGCATCGACGCCCCTAGATTAAACTCATTACTCATTAACCCGTCAATTTCTGTGTAGTTTCTTATTTTTAGAGTGCTAGTGTTTAAGTTACAAAGCCCTTTATTTGTGCTCATCCATAATGAGTTTGTTCCACCTGAAACAATGGCATAAATCACATTATTTGGCAGCCCATTCGTTTTATTATAAACCGTCGTTTTTTCATTTTTAGTCTCCCATTTTATTAGTCCCGCCCCAACTGTTCCAATCCAATATACACCCCTTCTCTCTTGGAAAATTGTGGTGATAATGTATTCATTAGAAATCGCTTTAATAATATTGTTTTTTTCGTACGGTTGAATTGTCAACTGATTTCCGTTTTCATTTAAAGTGTTAAGTCCACCCGCACTAGTAGCAAACCAAACATTTCCAAATAAGTCTTTGTACACCAAACGGCAAACACCTTTTGAAATTGTTTTTTTTGGATTAATAACGTCATGGACGAAAAACGTCACATCTTTTGTTCTTTGATTGTAAAGCACCGCTCCTGTTTTTGTTGCTAGCCAATACAAATTGTCTTTCCAGTGGACTATACCATAAACTCTTCCAAGTGTAAACTCAGACTTTTTTGAAGATTGTATTTGTTTATAGTTATGGCTTGAACCGTCCATCGTTAGCTCAAAAAAGCCATCCGCACAACCCACCAATAGTTTGTTATTAGAAAGCACCTGCATACAAAGTACTGTTGTTTCTCCTGACGATTGAGCTCCACTTTTACCTTTTCTTTCGTACTGGGTGTAAAGCCCCGTTTTTTTATCTTGTCGAGAGACTCCCTTATCCGTTCCAATAAAAATCACTTCTGATTCCTTTTCTTCCGCAAAACTCCAAACATTTGCTGAAGGTATTCCACGTGTCAAGTTGGCCGTTGGGCCAACTCCTAGAATTCCTTTTGCTAAAGGGTTAAAGCTTGAAACGCCTCTTTGAGACCCAATCCAAAACGTACCAGACCTGTCTTTATATATTAAGTTTAGCTCATTAAAAATAAGTGCCGTTTTCTGAAAAATATCTTCCGTATTGTGCACCACAGAGCCTTTACCATCAACAACAAATAATCCGTTATTCTTTGTTGTGATTAGCCATCCAACGCCATTTTCCTCATATATATCTGAAATGTTTTGAAAGCCTTCTTTTCTGTCTAAAAAAACAAACTGTTGCTCTAATTTTTTATTCGTTAAATCAAGTAAATATGCCCCTTGATTCGTGGCTAAAAGCACTGTTTCTCCTCTTCCTAAAATGAGCCTATTAATAATGACAGTTTGGCCTTTTATTTTCGCGGGCACATTGATTCTAATGGCTCTTTTTTGAAATAGATTACACAAAAATAATCCTTCGCTCTCCGTTGAAACAGTTAACACACCTTTCTCTGAAACAGCGACATTCGTCAACTTTTTAACTGGCACCATCGAAAAGTAATCTTCAAACTTTTTCTTTTCAATGTTGAACCTAAATAGACCTGACTCTGCTGTTGCAACCCAAAGGTTTCCTTTTGAATCTTCTGCAATAGAAACAATGTTTAAGGCTGTTTTGTCTTCTGTTGAATAGGTTTTGAACTTGTCTTCAATTTGACTATAATGTAAAAGCCCTTTACCTGTACCAAACCACAAGTCACCGCCTCTATCCTTAGTTGAGCATTGAATGTATTCGCTTTCAATTCCTACTATTTCATCAGAGTTGAAAATTTCAAATGTTTTCCCGTCAAAGCGATTCAGCCCGTCTTGAGTTCCGATCCAAAGCGCGTTTAAATCATCCTGTAAAACCGTTAGAACACTGCTTTGAGAAAGACCGTCGTTGATTGTATAATTTCTAAAACGAAATTCCGATTGCGCCTGACTGTATAATGAAGCACAGCAAATGATGCAATGAAAAATTCGTTTTATCATAGTGATCGGTTCGTTTTTATGCTTGTGGACCTGAAATGTTTTGAGCCTGTATCGCTGATGTTTCTAAGTCACGGTCAAACAAGTACAACCCGCCTTTATCGCTTCCTATTAGTTTTATTTTATCTAAAATTGTTCTTGCAAGCGCCTCTTCTTCCAGTTGCTCTGAAACATACCACTGTATAAAGTTATGTGTTGTATAATCTTTTTCTTGTAAACAAATATCCACCAAGTTATTGATACTTTCAGTAACTACTAACTCATGTTCTAAAAGCAGTTGAAACACATTTTCTATGTTTTTAAACTCTTTCTGTGGGGTCTCGAGCCCTGGAATAATTGCTGTTCCGCCACGTTCATTAACAAACTTCACTAGTTTTAGCATATGAAAACGCTCTTCATCGGAGTGGGTATATAAAAACTTTGCTGTTCCATTCAGTCCGTTTGACTCTGCCCATGATGCCATAGCAAGGTAAAATTGTGACGAAGACGCTTCCTTTTTAATTTGCTCGTTTAATACTGCTTCTACTCTTATATTCATTACTTTATTTTTTATCAAAGTTACCAATATAATTGTTTATTATATGGTTTATAGCTGGTTCTGTTTATAGAATTTCTTGCTTCACAAGGTAAATATTCAATAATTCAATAATTATAGCATTAAAAAATATAACCGTACCTTCGTATATATGTCAAAAAACAACAAGCCTAAAAGGAAATTAAAGGATAGTATTTCCCACATAATTCGTAACGTTTTTACTGAAAATAGTGATTCTTCTTTGAGTCACAAGCAAGTTTGCGCATTGGTTAATGTAAAAGAAGTAGCACTTCGAAAGTTAGTGTATACTGCACTAGAAGAATTAGTTACAAACGGCTTTTTAAAAAGTACTGGACATGGTTCTTACTCTTTAAATAATACTGAATCCTATTTTGAGGGAACAATTCAAATTACACAGCGACGAGCTGGTTATGTTGTCGTTGACGATTCTAAAATTTCTGATATTTATATTGCTCCACAAAATGTAAACCAGGCACTTGGCGGAGATCGTGTTCAGGTTCAATTAATAAAAAGTAGAAAAGAAAAAAAAGAGGGTGTCGTTGTAAGTGTGCTTGAAAGAGAGCGGACGCAATTCGTCGGTACAATTCAAAAACATGAAAAATTTGCGTTCCTGGTACTTGATAATTCGCGCATCGGAACAGATATTTATATTCCTAACGAAAAGCTCAAAGGGGCAAAAAACGGTGAAAAAGTTCTTGCTAAAATTACTATTTGGCCAAAGTCCGCAGAAAACCCCTTTGGTGAAGTAATTGAGGTCCTCGGAAAAACAGGTGGCAACGACACTGAAATGATCAGTATTCTTGTCAACCAAGGTTTAGAATACCAGTTTCCTGACGATGTTTTAGATGAAGCAGAGCACATTCTCCTAGAATTAGATCAAAAAGAAGTAGAAAAGCGTCGTGATTTCCGTTCGACGACAACGTTTACAATTGACCCGTTAGACGCAAAAGATTTTGATGATGCATTGTCGTTTAAACGACTTGAGAATGGAAATATAGAAATTGGCGTGCACATTGCTGACGTAAGTCACTATGTTCGTCCAGGCACACCTATGGACGTTGAAGCATTAAAGCGTTCTAATTCCGTTTACCTAGTAGACCGTGTTATTCCAATGCTCCCTGAACAACTTTCAAATATGGTGTGTTCGTTACGCCCACATGAAGACAAGTTTTGTTTTTCTGCCGTGTTTGAAATGAACGAAGAAGGAAAGTTATTCAACCAATGGTTTGGAAAAACAGTCATTCATTCAGATCGTAGATACGCCTACGAAGACGCTCAAGAAATTATTGAAGGACAGGACGGTGACTTTAAAGATGAAATCCTTTTATTCGATAAAATAGCTAAAATTTTGCGGGAAAAGCGCCTTTCTGCAGGTGCAATGAACATTGAGTCTGAAGAAATTCGTTTCAAATTAGATGATAAAGGTTTCCCTGAGTCAATCATTATTAAAACTTCAAAGGACGCGCATAAGTTAATTGAAGAGTTTATGCTTTTAGCAAACAGAAAGGTAGCTGAATTTATAGCGAAGCCTAAAAAAGGAATTGGAGTAACTCCATTTATATACCGTTGTCACAACAAGCCGGACCCTTCAAAAATTGCAACATTCAACTTATTTATTAAGAAGTTTGATTACGAAATTGAATTGAATAACCCAGAAATGATTTCTAGGAACATCAATCAACTACTTGCTGACATTCGGTATAAGAATGAATTTTCCCTTATCCAAACCATGGCTATTCGAAGCATGGCAAAAGCTACCTATGAAACGGAAAATATTGGTCATTATGGATTGGCTTTTGACCATTATACACACTTCACTTCTCCTATTCGTCGTTACGCCGACTTAATGGTTCACCGCATCGTTCAAGAAGAGTTAACTTCTCAAAAACACAAATATGGTAGTGAGTTGAATGACATCTGTAAACGTATTTCGCGCATGGAACGTAAAGCTGTTGACGCAGAACGAGAAAGCACAAAGTTCTTCCAAACCTTATATGTTTCGGATAAAATTGGAGAAGAGTTTGAGGGAACTGTTTCTGGAATTGCCGAATTTGGCTTATTTGTAAAAATGAACGATAATTACTGTGAAGGGCTTATTCCGATGAGTGAGATTCCTGGTGATCGTTTTTCTTATGATGCTGATAAATATTGTGTTATCGGAGCTAGAACGAAAAAGGAATACAACTTTGGTGACGCTGTTCGTGTAAGGATTTATGAAGTTTCTAACGTAAAACGTCAAATAGACTTAGAACTTGTAGTTTAAACTTGTTTAATTCTATTATTTAAATCCTCTCGGTAAGAGCCTCCGATTGGAATAACCTTATCAATTTTTTCCATTATTAAGTTTGGATAATCTATTGTATAAATTTTATCCAAGCGCACGATGAAAGAACGGTGAACCCTCAAAAACTCTTTTTTTCCCATTTTTAATTCAATGTCTTTCATTGTAGAATGAATAGTATAGCGCGTTTCATTTGTATGAATTACTACATAGTCCTTCAAGGCTTCAATGTAAAAAATATCTTTGTTTTTAAGTTTTACCAACTTACTATTTGTCTTCACAAAAATAAAGTCGTTTAACCCATCTACTGATTCAACTAAAGAGTATAATAAATCTCTTTCCTTTACAACTTGTTGCTCTTTACCGTGCTTATAAATGGCCATTTCAATTGTTGTGTGAAGATCAATTTCTTTAAAAGGCTTTAAAATATAACCGTAAGGTTCAGTAATTTTTGCTTTAGACAGGGTTGAATCGTCGGCGTAGGCCGTTAAAAATATAATTGGTATTGCATACGAGCAACGAATTACCGCAGCCGCTTCAATTCCGTTAATTGAGCCTTTTAGCATAATATCCATTAAAATAATGTCTGGATTCTCCGACCCAACTAGTTCTATAGCCTTTTCTCCTTTTGAACAAGCCCCCACAACATTATAACCAAGCTTTTTTAAACTGTGTTGAATGTCTTTCGAAATGATCGATTCATCTTCTACTACAAGAACATTTATTTTAGACATCTAGTTAGTATTTAGTATTTTCAAATTTAATAAAATATTTTGTACCATCAACTTTACAGTCAGGTACAACCAGCCTTCTTTTGTTGCTATCCAATTAATATATAAGATCAAAGTCATTTGGTTTCTCTTTTACAAACTGTCTATTCAACTTATTGGGAACAATCGGATACTTATTATTTGAATTAGTTGTTACCTTCCTTCACTAACGTTCAGTCTTCAAATGCTCTGCCCTTTCTTATTTCTTTCTAACCTTATTAAATGCAATTTGACTTCATTAAGCGAACAACTCTTGGCTTGGACACTGAAATATATATTTTATTTAATATAAAACTTTAAAAATCAATAAGTTAAATAATTATAAATGGAAGATAATAAAAATACGTTGAATTCACAAATAGTATAAAAAACATATTAATTATAAAAGAATTTTTATTTGATTAATCAAAAGGTATTTATTATTCTTTATTAATAGTGTTCATTTGTTTAAAATAAGGTATAGAATTACTTTGATATTAAACTTATCAAACTTTTATAGCTATTTATGAACGATAAAGGAAGGTTTAAACCCTTTATTAATAATGATTCATAGGTTTATTAACATTTTTTGTTTTTACTTAATTGTTTATAAAATTGTTTTATATTTTATAAATAAAACAACGAAAAGACGTTCATAAGTCAATGATAAATAAACAAAACTTTTAGTTGTTATTAAATTAATATTAGAGTATATACAGAATAGTTAATTTTCCTATAAAAAGATATTGTTTTTTATGAACCATTATAAACAATTATAGTAAATATTCTGTTAAAAAGTTTATTTATTAAACCGCTAATTAACAACACTTTATAAATATCAAAAATCTTTAATTGTTTAAAAGTTGGACTAGATGTTAATATACTTTAGTTTTGTATAAAATATATAAATGAAAACAATCATACCAATAGGAGCGGATCATGCAGGCTTTGAGTTAAAGACTAAGTTAATTAAATATTTAACCTCAAAAGGATACGAAATAAAGGACTTTGGTTGTTCTTCATTGGATAGTATAGATTATCCTGATTTTGGTCACCCCGTTGCTCAAATGGTAGAAGAAAACGAAGGAATGTTAGGTGTTTTAATTTGTGGGTCTGGTAATGGAATAAACATGACCGCAAATAAACATCAAGGCGTAAGAAGTGCATTGTGTTGGAAGAAAGAGCTTGCTGAATTAGCGAGACAACATAATAACGCAAACATCATTACTTTACCCGCTCGTTTTATTACTGAAGAAGAGGGAGTTGAAATGGTTGATGTTTTTCTTTCCACTGAATTTGAAGGTGGTCGCCATCAAACAAGAGTGAATAAAATTGCTTGTAATTAATTACTGAGCCAGTAAATGCTCAATTAACGAGTTAGTTTTTTGCACGTAGTTATCATAATAAATTCCGGTTCCTGGGCCATTAAATCCTGTGTGAACTAGTTTTACTTCGCCATCTCGGCCTATAAAAATAGAAGTTGGAAATGAAAGAATATCATTTAACATACTAAAGTCACCGGCGGCTTTATTTTTAGAGGCATTTCCTCCAATAACAAAAGTAAAAGCTAAGTCGAGCTGTTTTTTATAGCGAGAAATATTCTGGATATAAACATCCTGCGTATTTCCTACCTCATAACAAACGGAAATAATTTCTAATCCATCTTCGTGATATTTATCGTACAGAGATTTGTAATATATTGTTTCATCTAAACAGTTTGGACACCATGTTCCCATTATTTGTATGATGATGACCTTATTTTTATATTCTTCTGATGGGTAAGTAAAGGGTTTGTTATCAAGGGAATTCAGTGTAAAATTGATACTAGTGTTTTCCTTTATATAAGTTAAATCCTCAGGACTTGTTAGTTCAAATTCCTCGTTTTTAAAGCCAATCCAGTCACTTTTCCAATGTTTACCACTGTTGAATGTACCTATTAATGTATCTGAGTTAAGTGATGCTTTAAACAGAAAAGCATGAGAACCATCAAAGCAAGAAATAAACAAACTATCATTTGCACAACCTCCAGCTAAAAACCGATAGTCCCCTGTTTCAGTTAGAAAGGTGCCTGTTACTTGATTGCTATTAGGTATTTGAGTAAACAGTCCAATGGCTGGATAACCTGAATTAGTGTTTGGTTCAAATTCTACTTGCCACTTACCAGTCAAATTAAAGGAAGCCGTGTTATTATTATCAATGGTAAAGCGGGTTGAATTTGATTTTACAGAAACACAAGGAATTTTATAATCTGCTCCTTTATTGTAGTTTACCCAATAACCATTCAGTTCTTTTTTATTAACAACCTTAAAGACCAGTTCAGAATTGAAATATGGGAATTTAACGTAAATACTGTCATTTTTAAACACAGGTTTGTCGAGCTGAATTTGTTCTTCTGCATTTATTACGGTAAAAGATAAATCATTATTAATGATTAAATTAAATGGAAGAATATCTTTTTCGTTGAGACTCAACGCCGTAACCCAATTTCCTGATTTAATCTTTATTTTTTTGTTCTTTTGTGAATAACAAAGTAGAGAACAAAAAACAAATGACAAGGTTATTACTAATTTCATTACTCGTTTTTGGTGAACCGAAAATACTGTTTTTATTTTTTAAATCAGTAAATGCAACCTTTTTAAATGAAAAACAGTCTTAAGCATAAGCGTAAGTGATGGAAGAATCAGCCCTGGTAAAAAAATGTATTAACGGCGATTTAAAAGCGCAACGCGCGTTGTTTGAAATGTTTGCTTCAAAAATGTTGGGTGTTTGTTTAAGGTATTCAAAAAACAAAGAACAAGCCGAAGATGTATTACAAGATGGCTTTATTAAGGTGTTTAATAACCTTACTAAATATGCTGGTACCGGTTCATTAGAAGGGTGGGTGCGTAAAATTATGGTGAACACCTCACTTGACCAAATTAGAAAAGAAACGAAGTTTCAAGGGGATGTTGGTTTTGATGATGTTGATTATAGAATTGAAACGAATAGTTTTATTATCGAAAGCATTATTGCAGAAGATTTATTGAAGTTAATTAATAATATGCCAGCAGGATACAGAACTGTTTTTAATCTTTTTGCAATTGAAGGGTATTCACACAAGGAAATAGCGGAAGAATTATCAATATCAGAAAACACATCTAAATCACAATATTCAAGAGCAAGAACATTTTTACAACAGAAATTAAATGAATTAGAAATTGAAAGGTAAAGACGAAATAAAAGATTTGTTTTCCAATAAATTTGGAGATTTCGAACCGCAAGTGCGGCCTGATATGTGGGCTAATATTGCGAATCAAATTGGTGGAAAAACAGTTAGTGTTGTCTCTACTGGTCTTTCGTTGCTTTCAAAAGCGTTTATAGGTATTGGAATAGGTGTTGTTGTCGTTACAATGGTTTTAATAGTAATACCTTCTACAGCTGTTCCAATTGAAAAGGAAAAAAAGAATCCTATATCGCGTGAAACACATTCTGAGGAAATTAAGGAAATTGTTGTTTCAATATTGGATGAAGTTAAAATAAACTCCGCGCCCCATAAAAAAGAAAATATACAACTAGACAATAACTCTCCAGCAACATTGGTTAATAGCCATATTGATCAAACTGAAAATTTCCGCTCCGACATTTCTCTTATGGAAGTAAAGAAAGAAAAAGATAAAAGCAATGTTGTAAATGATGCGTCTGCAGTAAAAGATAAACCGGTGGTTGGCGCAATAAACATCGATAAAAAAGAACTTAAAAATGCAGGGCTCATAGAAACGCCTCAATCAGGGTCTTTAGAAATAAAACACTCTTTAGAGGCGCTTCCAAATGTTTTTACTCCGGACGGCGACGGAACAAACGATTTCCTTACCATCAAAAGTGAAGGTTTAATTGATTTCACGGTTGTTGTGTTTGACTACAACCAAAAAGTTGTTTTTGAATCAAATAGTCCAGATTTTAAATGGAACGGAATTGATAAATTTGGAAACAAAGTGAAACCAGGAACATATGGCTATTACATTATTGCTCAAGATAGCAACGGTAACAAAGTAAATAAGTTTACAGCACTACAAATTCTGTTTTAACTCCTTCGAATATCCCCATACGGTAAAGAAATAGAAGAACATTCCTAGAATCATAAAGGAATGGGCCAAATCGTTTTTATCATACCACTGAGCAGGACTTATTTTCAATGAAAGTATAATGACAGAGGGCACGGTTACAATAAAACTAATCCAGAGATATCTAAAAACAGGAGAAATACGTTTGGCGTACACTATTCCTAAGTATATGTGACAAAAAAGAACCCCAACTACCGACGAAAACATTGGAAACCACATCCCTTTTGCTGGGTCTGCATTTAAATCAAAGTAGCTTATAGACCATGTTAATCCGGTTAGAGACAGCACCAACTTGATTAACGTAATAGGGTTTGCTATTCTTCTAAAACGTTCGCTCGGATGAATTGAAACCATTGCGCGTTCTAAGAAAATATTTGAAAGTATTCCCAAGTACCAAGCCCCATATTTCCCAGGAACGCCGTAATAGTTAAAAAATAAATGTCCGAACCCACCAACCAAAAAACCAATTCCAAAAACGATAAAGAACCACCCCCAAAGGTTAAAAAAGGGAGTGTTAATGGCCATTTTCTTAATCTTATAAGCAAAAAACATAGAGATTGCAAAAATGACAATATCACCTATGACACCGTTTGGCTCTAATAAGTTCAACCCGAAAAGTTGAAACTCTATCTTGTCGTATTCTACACCAACTAACATTTCTCCCCTTTTTTTATTACTGAATGGACGATATAAAAATAAAAAAACCCCTACGTTATATAGAGGTTTTTTGGAGGTCCCGAGCGGATTCGAACCGCTGTACGCGGTTTTGCAGACCGCTGCCTAGCCACTCGGCCACAGGACCAAACCTTGATTTTATCAAAAAAAATGATAAACCAAATTTTGAATGGCAAAGGTAATAAAAAAATGAATTTATTCTAACCTTCTATAATAATTGCAACATTATTCACGTCTCCATTGATTGGGGGACAAATCTTTATTACCTTAACTCGCAAGGCATCAACATTGTTGACTTCTTTTTTTATTCTATTTACTATTCGTTGTCCAACATGTTCAATCAGTTTAGATCGAATAGCCATTTCCTCCTTCACTATTTTGTTTACGACAACATAATCAACCGTTTTATTTAGCTCATCGTTAAGAGAAGCTTCGGTGAAGTCAGTGGTAATTGTAATGTCAACGACATAGTTTCCCCCTATTTTTCCTTCCTCGGGCAGGCACCCATGAAAAGCATAAAGTTTAATTCCGTTAACCTCTATTGTGTGCTTCATTTATACTTTTTGTAAGGAAGAAATTCCAGCAGAAATACGCTCAACACATTCTTCTTTTCCTAAGAACTCACTAATATCAAACATACTAGGACCCATTCCTTTTCCGGTTAAAAGCAATCTAAATAAAGGAAGTACAACTCCTATTCCCAGTTCTTTTTCTGCTAAAAAGGATTTAAAAGTTGCTTCTATTGTTTCAGTGTTAAAATTCGCAACAGTATTAAGAACAGCTGACCATTCTAACATTAATGCTTCTGATTCGTCTTTCCACTTTTTATTGACTGTTTGCTCGTCGAACCCAGAAGGTCTTTCTAGAAGAAATGATCCCTCTGTCCAAATGTCTTCTACAAATGTTGCGCGTTCTTTCATTAAGCCACAAACAGATGTTAATTTATCGATAGAATATTTGTTTTCTAAAACAACACTTAGCTTTTCAGCTAGAGTTACATTATCAGTTCCTCGTAAATACTGTTGTTGGAACCATTTTGTTTTATCTGGATCGAATTTAGCACCAGCTTTAGCAACCCTATCCAAAGAAAACGCTTCAACTAATTCGTCTAGACTAAACAACTCTTTTGTCGTTCCAGGATTCCAGCCTAAAAAGGCAAGCATATTAATAAATGCTTCAGGCAAGTATCCTTTTTCTCTATATCCTGTGAAGATTTCTCCATCTTCAGACCTCCAATCGGTCGGAAAAACGGGAAAACCCAACCGGTCTCCATCTCTTTTTGAAAGCTTTCCGTTTCCATCTGGTTTTAAAAGAAGTGGTAAGTGCGCAAATTTTGGTGCGTCCCAGCCAAATGCTTCATACAATAAAACATGCAAAGGAGCTGATGGTAACCATTCTTCTCCACGTATAACATGTGTAATTTCCATTAAATGATCATCAACAATGTTTGCCAAGTGGTAGGTTGGCATTCCGTCAGATTTAAACAAAACTTTATCGTCTACGTTGTTTGTGTTTACAACAACCCACCCTCTGATTTCATCTTCAAAACGAACATCTACATTTCTGGGCATCTTCATACGAATTACATATGGATCTCCATTGTCTAATCTTTTTTGAACTTCATCTGATGACAAGGACACTGAGTTTTGCATTGATGCACGCGTAACATTATTGTATTGCCAATTCGGCATTCCCATTTTTAACGCTTGTTCACGCATTTGGGTTAGTTCCTCAGAGGAATCAAAAGCATAATATGCCTTTTCATTTTTTATCAGTTCATCCGCATAAGGACGATACATTTCTTTTCTTTCTGATTGGATGTATGGACCAAAGTCACCACCTAAACCCGGACCTTCTGTTGGCATAATTCCGCACCACTTCATCGCGTCCATGATATAATCTTGTGCGCCAGGAACAAAGCGTGTTTGATCCGTATCTTCAATCCGAATTAAGAAGGTTCCATTGTGTTTTTTGGCGAACAGATAATTGTAAAGTGCAGTTCTCACCCCCCCCATGTGAAGAGGTCCTGTTGGTGATGGTGCAAATCGAACGCGTACAGATGTATTAGACATATTTTGTGTTATTTTAACGCAAAGATATAGTTTACAGTTAAAATGAACGATTGATTCATACGATTGTAGATATATTTAACGTTATTTTTGTACAAAACTCAACGTAAACGCTTAATTTAGTTGGGTTAAGAAAGATTATGAGTGCATTCGACAGATTACTTTCACAAATTGACGCGTTTATTCGCAAGTTCTATAAGAATCAAATAATAAAAGGAGTTCTTCTTTTTATTGGCCTTTTGATAATTACGTACTTGTTTATGGTAACGCTGGAGTTCTTCGGTAGATTTAGTTCTGCTGTCCGTGGAATTTTATTATTTAGTTTTATAAGTGTAAATGGATTTATCCTTACAAAGTATATATTTCTTCCTTCCTTAAAACTTAAGTCCTTTGGAAGTAGAATTGATCGTTACCAGGCCTCTAATATTATTGGTGAATTTTTTCCTGCTGTTTCCGACCGTTTACTGAATACACTTCAACTGAATGATCAAATGAACCCTAATTCAGCTGATTATGAGCTGATTAGCGCCAGTGTTCAGCAAAGAAGCTCCAATTTAGGAACTTTACCTTTTACAGATGCGATTGACTTTAATGAGAACAGACGCTACCTTAAATGGGTAATTCCTGTTGTGCTGATCTTAATTTCTATTGGTGTTTTTAGTCCTTCTTTTTTAACTCAAGGAACAGAAAGAGTTGTTAATTTTAGGCAACATTACGAAGTTCCCGCTCCTTTTAAGTTTGTCTTTGAAGTGGCAAACAAAACAATTGAAGAAGGCGAAGATTTTCTTTTTGAACTGGAATTGGTGGGGAATGAAATTCCGGAGAAGGTTTATATTAAGTCAAATCAAGGGCGCTTTTTATTACAGCGCAAGGCAAAAAATTTATTTACAGGAAAGTTAATACAGCTTAAGTCTAACACGGCGTTTCATTTTGAAGCAAATGAGTTTAGCAGCAAAGAGTTTGATGTAAATGTAATTTCTAAAACGGCCATAGGAAAACTAGAAGCAACAATTGTTTACCCATCTTATTTAGGCTTAGGATCTGAGGTAATAAAGAATGCAGGAGATTTAACCCTGTTTGAAGGTTCAATTGTAACGTGGAGTGTATTAACGAGGAACAGTGCTGAAGTTGATTTTTGGATTGGAAACGTTAATAAGAAGTTTTTAAAAGAAGGGTTTTCTGTAACGGAGAAATTTAACAACCCATCTTCAGGAAAGGTGGTTTTAAGGAATAGTCAAAGCGGCAAACGAGACACAACCTTTTTCACATTAAGTGTTATAAAGGATCAATTTCCATCAATTATTGTTGAAGAAGTAAAAGACACGTTGAAGGATGGTATTCGTTATTTTTCAGGGAGCGTGACAGATGACCACGGATTAAATAACTTGACATTCGTTTATGTAATAACAGGTGAAAACGGCTTTAAAAGAACAGAGAAAATGAATGTGAGTAAAGTTTATGGATCGACCTCACCCTTTAATTTCGCTGTGGATTTCAGAAGAGAACAAATCGAATTAAATGATAAAATTGAGTATTATTTTGTGGTTTCGGATAACGACGGCGTGAATGGAAGCAAGTCAACAAAAAGTAGGGTTTTCCAATACCAACTTCCGACGCTAGAAGAGCTGAACGAGAATCGTGATAAAGAACAAGAGGACATTAAAAGGGATTTGGTGGACATATTAAACAAGGCCAACGATTTTAAAGACAAGTTAGAACGCTTAAAAAAAGAGAATAGAAACTCTAAACAATCGAATTGGAACAAACAGGATCAAATTAATCAACTGCAAGAAGATCACAAAACGCTTCTTGAAAACCTAGAATCGTTGCAAGAGAAAATGGAAAACAGTGTCATTGAAAAAAACCAGCTGTCAGAAATTGATAAGGAATTATTAGAACAGCAACAAATGGTAAATGAACTTCTTGACCAGTTAATGGACGATGAAATGAAAGATCTGTTAAAGCAGTTGGAAGAACTCATGAAAAACCAAGACAAAAATGGTTTAGATGAAAAGCTTGAGCAACTTGAATTATCTTCTGATGAAATGAAAAACCAGTTGGACAGAAGCATGGAAATGTTGAAAAGACTTCAAGTAAATGAGAAGATTGACGCGGTTGAAAAAGAACTTAAAGAACTAGCAAAAAAACAGGAAGAATTAAAACAGGAAACGGAATCCAAAAGTAAAATGTCCGAGAGTGATTTAAAGAAACAGGACGATATTAATAAGTCATTCGATGAAATTAAGAAGGATTTGGAAAGCTTGGACAGCCTTAATAACGCACTTAAATCTCCAATGAATGTGGATATGCAAAGTAACGAGGCGGAAAAAGTTAAACAAGATTTAAAGGATTCCAAGGAAGAGCTATCTAAGAATAATGCAGAAAAAGCGGGTGAAAGTCAACAGGGCGCTGCTGATAAAATGAAGCAAATGGCAGAGCAAATGGACGCTATGCAGGCTCAGGCTAATGAGCAACAAAAGCAAGAAGACATGGATGCCCTGCGTGAAATTTTAGAAGGACTTGTTAAGCTTAGTTTTTCTCAAGAGGACGTAATGAAATCAATTTATACTATTTCTGAATCTGACCCCGCCTTCCGAAAAAAAGGGAGAGTGCAAAGAAGAGTAATTGACGACTTTGCACCTATTAGAGACAGTTTACTCGCGTTAGCTGAGCGTCAATCAAAAATAGCACAATTTGTGGATAAGGAGCTGACCCAAATTAAGGTGAACAATAAAATGATTATTGAGGATATTGACGAAAGACGCAAACGCGAATTAGGTGTTCATCAGCAATACGTAATGACTTCTTTTAATAATTTGGCGCTTTTGTTAAATGAAAGTCTTGAACAAATGCAAGCGCAAATGAAAAGTGAGCAGCCAGGTTCAGGAAGTTGTTCTAAACCAGGAGGCACCGGAAAGCCAGCTGCCGGAGGTAAAAAGCCGGGCGATCAAGACATGAAACAGATGCTAAAGGATCAGCTTGAACAAATGAAGAAGGGGTCTAATCCTGGCGGTAAAAGTCCGGGTAACACTCAACAAGGCGAACCGGGCGGAACAGGCCTGGGCAACCAACAAGTAGCAAAAATAGCGGCTCAACAGTCTGCTATGCGACGGAAGTTAGAGCAAATGCGCAACGAATTAAATAAAGATGGTAAGGGTTCGGGGAACAAACTAAATCCTTTGATCAATGAGCTTGAAGAGCAAGAGGATGATCTTATTAACAAGCGTTTAGGAAATAACCTTATTGAACGCCAGCAGAAGATTTTGACACGTCTGTTAGAAAGCGAAAAAGCAATCAACGAGAGAGGTTTAGATGAGAAAAGAGAATCAAAAGACGGAAAAGAGCAAAATAATGGTAACCAAATTCGATTTGATGAGTATAACAAAGAGAAGTTGAAACAAATAGAGCTCCTTCGTTCTGTAGATCCGATGTATAAAAAATACTATAAGGATAGAGCGAATGAGTATTTCAACCGAGTTTTATAATTAATAGAGAGTATGAAAGAAGGTTTTGTTCAGATAGACAGCTTGTCTATTTCTTCAGATTTCACCGAGGTCAGCAAGGTTGAAATGTTGATTGATAATGTGTGCAGTCGCCTGTCTGTTAATGAAGATTATTATGGAAATGTTCTTATCGCGGTCACTGAAGCAGTGAATAATGCTATACAACATGGTAATAAACTGAACAGCTCATTGAATGTTGATTTATTTGTTGGTGACAAAGAAACAGATTTTTGTTTTAGCGTTAAGGATGCAGGTTCAGGCTTTGATTTTACAAACTTGCCAGACCCAACAGCCCCGGAAAACATTGAGAAGGAAGAAGGTAGAGGAATATTCTTAATGAAGTCCTTAGCTGAAGATGTTGAGTTTTTTGACAATGGCTCTAATGTTGAAATATATTTTACAAAGAAATAGTGGTTAATTTATTTTTTGAAGAAACAGAAGTCCTGGAATTAGACCCGGACTTTTTTGTTTTATGGTTGTCAAGGGTTTGTGAGGCTGAGCAAAAAAAGCTTGGTGAAGTGAACCTTGTTTTTTGTTCTGACGACTATTTATTAGAAATAAACAAGGCACATTTAAACCATGATTATTACACAGATATTATAACCTTTGATTATTATGACGAACAAATCACAGGTGACTTGTTTGTTTCTATAGATAGAGTTAAGGATAACGCAGCTGGTTTAAATGTGGGTTTTAACCATGAATTACACCGTGTTGTTGTACATGGACTTTTGCATTTATTGGGTTATGGAGATAAGTCAGAGGAGGAAAAGATGGTAATGCGGGAGATGGAAGATAAATCCTTATTGTTAATTCGTCCGAGCTAAACGTAAGATTGGTAAAAGAGTTGTAAATTTGTTCCACGTGAAACAATCGGTATGATAAAAGAATATGACGTTGTAGTTGTCGGTGCTGGGCACGCTGGCTGTGAGGCTGCGAATGCTGCCGCTAAGTTAGGGAGTTCAGTGTTGTTGATTACAATGAACATGAACACCATTGCTCAGATGAGCTGTAACCCCGCCATGGGTGGTGTTGCAAAAGGTCAAATTGTTAGAGAGATTGACGCTCTAGGCGGTGGTTCTGGAATTGTTTCGGATAAGAGCGCTATTCAATTTAAGATGCTAAATCGTTCTAAGGGCCCAGCTATGTGGTCGCCTCGTACGCAGAATGACCGAATGAAGTTTGCCGAAGAATGGCGGTTGATGCTGGAGAGAAATCTAGGCGTCGATTTTTGGCAGGACATGTGTAATGGTTTGATAATTAAAGATAATAAGGTTGTTGGCGTTCGTACTTCTATTGGTGTTGAAATCAAGGCTAAATCTGTTGTTTTAACCAACGGAACTTTTTTGAACGGATTGATTCATCTGGGAGAAAAACAATTTGGTGGTGGTCGTGCAGGCGAAAATGCTGCTACCGGTATTACTGAAGATTTAATAAAAGCGGGATTTGAAACTGGCAGAATGAAAACAGGAACGCCGCCTCGTGTGGATGGTCGGTCACTGGATTATTCTAAAATGGAAGAGCAATTCGGTGATTCAAACCCCACAAAATTTAGCTACACAGACACCGAGCCTTTAGCTGAACAGAGGTCATGTTATATTACTTATACTAACATAGAGACTCACGAGGTTTTAAAAACAGGGTTTGATCGCTCACCTATGTTTAATGGTAGAATTAAAAGTAATGGTCCTAGATATTGTCCGAGCATTGAGGATAAAATAAATCGCTTTGCTGACAGAGACAGACATCAACTTTTTATTGAGCCAGAGGGGTGGAATACTGTGGAAATATACGTTAATGGATTTAGCACTTCATTACCGGAGGATGTTCAGTTCGCTGCTATGAAAACGATTCCTGGGTTTGAGAATGTAAAAATGTTTCGCCCGGGTTATGCGATTGAATACGATTATTTTCCTCCTACCCAATTAAAACATACGCTTGAAACTAAATTGGTTGAAGGGTTATATTTTGCTGGTCAGATAAATGGAACAACTGGGTATGAGGAAGCGGCTTGTCAAGGACTAATGGCTGGGATTAACGCTGCTAAAAAAGTGCAGGAAAAACCGCCGTTTATTTTAACGCGAAGTGATGCATATATTGGTGTGTTGATTGATGATCTTATCACGAAGGGGACAAAAGAGCCTTATCGTATGTTTACGAGTCGTGCTGAGTATCGAATTTTATTACGCCAAGATAATGCTGATATTCGTTTAACACCAATTGGTCATGCAATTGGTTTAGCTTCTGATGAAGCTCTAGATCGAGTCAATAAAAAAATTCAGGGAACAGATCAATTGAAACGTTTTCTAGAAAAGGAAGGTGTTCTTCCTGAAATTGCAAATAAGGTTTTAGTAGAAAAGGAAAGCGCTCCGGTTAATCAACAAGTTAGATTAAGCTCTTTGATTACACGTCCAAACATTACGATGGATGATTTATGTGAGATGAGTGAAACCGCGAAAACTGAAATTTTGAGGTTAACAGAAGTTCATCCTGAAATTGTTTCTCAAACTGAAATTCAATTGAAGTACGACGGTTATATTAATCGAGAACAAGATGTAGCTAAAAAAATGAATCGTTTAGATGAAGTAAAAATTCCAGTGACCTTAGACTATTGGAGTTTTACAAGTTTGAGCTCGGAAGCTAAAGAAAAGTTGACCGCGCTTAAGCCGGCGACACTTGGTCAAGCATCTCGAGTTAGTGGTGTTTCGCCAAGTGATGTTTCTGTTTTATTGATTTTCCTGGGTCGACAATAGGTTTTAGGCCTCTTATATTCGATTTAAGCGTGTTTGTTTTTGGTTAATAAGGAAACCCCCTAGTTATATTGAGTTCGTTAATTAGAAAAGACGTTTTTCGGATGATTTCTTAGAAATTGTGATCAATTTCTTCTTTTTCTATCCAATCACCGTGTTCACGAATTAAATCGATGAGTGCTTGAACTGCGTCTGCTTCAGGAACATTTTTTCGCATAACTGTTTTTTCTTTATACAAATGTATTTTTCCAGGACCAGTGCCTACGTATCCATAATCTGCGTCAGCCATTTCTCCAGGACCATTTACGATGCATCCCATTATGCCAATTTTGAGTCCTTTGAGGTGAGAGGTCTTGGCCCTGATTTTTGCTGTTGTTTCCTGAAGATCAAATAACGTTCTTCCACATGACGGACATGAAATGTATTCGGTTTTAGATATCCTTGTTCTAGTTGCCTGTAAAATTCCAAAGGAGGTTGCGTTAATTAATTGCTTGGAGTGATTGGACTTTAACCATATTCCGTCTCCAAAGCCGTCAATGTATAATGAACCGAGTTCGGCTGCTGTCCACAACTGATAAGTTTCAGGGTCCTCCAGGCTTAATGTGGAGGTTAAAACTACAGGGTTCAATATGTTGTTTTCATGGAGCCTTAAGAGAAACGATCGATATAACTGGGTTGTATTTGCATACTTACTTTCCAATATCAACGTAATGTTTGGATACCCCTTTAAGTGAGATATATCTCCATCGGAAGCATCGTGTCGTATGAAGGCAAATTGTTCCACGTGTAACAATTTCAAGTCTTTTTTATTTATAAGTGGCTGATATTCAGGTTTTTGGTGTTTTAACCACTTCTCGAAATCACAAATTATTTGAATTGTACCTGGTATTTCAAAATTTACTTCTTGTTTGCCAACATAGACAAAGTCCGCAGCCGCATCAGAAATATTCCACTTATCTAAAGGAACAGAATAGCTATAACCGAACCCAAAAAAGTTAGAAGGTTTTATTTCTGTTTCCGAGCTCAAGTCAGCAATAACCACGGGAACATTTGATCCGCCAACTTTATTTGTTTGGTGAGAATGACGTTTATTATACGAAAAGGGATTGTAAAAAGATGTGGCTGGATTGTTTATGGGATAAGTAGCTAACGGATTATTGGTGTATTTTTCCATTAACTTTTTAGCTACAGGAATTTCAGCTTCTGGCTTTTCGGTCAACGAAACTCGAATAGTATCTCCTATTCCATCTTCCAATAAAGCTCCTATTCCAACGGCAGATTTAATTCTACCATCTTCTCCTTCTCCAGCTTCAGTCACACCGAGATGAATCGGATAAACTTCCCCTGATTTCAGCATTTCAGAGACTAATAGTCGGTATGCTTGAACCATCACGATAGTATTACTTGCTTTCATAGATAAGACAACGTTATGAAAACGGTGTTTTTTACAAACGTCAAGGAATTCAACGGCTGAAGCAACCATTCCCTCGGGCGTGTCACCGTAGCGACTTAAAATACGGTCAGAAAGTGATCCGTGATTTGTTCCGATGCGTATCGCCGTGCCGTATTGTTTACATAGCTTAACCAGTGGCGTGAATTTTTTTTCAATACGAATTAACTCGTTTTCATAAGACGCGTCCGTATACTCTATTTCTTCGAACTTCTTTTTATCGGCATAATTTCCGGGATTTATCCTAACTTTTTCCACAAATTTGGCGGCAATCTCCGCGGCATTTGGCGTAAAGTGAATATCTGCAACAAGCGGCGTGTTGTAACCGGCGTTTACAAGGCCCTTTTTGATTTCTAATATATTTTCTGCTTCTTTTTTACTTGGAGCAGTTAAACGTACGATGTCACATCCGTTTTTTATCATGCGAATTGACTCTTCAATTGAACCCTGGGTGTTCATTGTGTCAACCGTGGTCATTGACTGAATGGCAACTGGATGATCAGAACCAAGAGTTACAACGCCAACTTTCACGGACTTTGTTTCAAGCCTAGATCGTTGGAAGAGGTGGTTGCAATAATGCAGAAAAGGTCCTTGTGCCATGTGATTTTATAGGATGATAGAGTAGTTCAAAAGTAAGTATTATCTTCCTGAAACGGAGAGTTTTCGAGGTTAAGATTCCCATAACGATTGTTAATAGATGGTAATTTAAAAGAATTATAGTTGAAAATAATGTAAATTTGTGTAACCAAATAAGGTAGCGTTATGGAAATAAACAAAGTAACTTTTGCAGAAACAGGAAATCCGGATTTTTATAAGGAGCTTAGAAAGCGTGTTAATGCTTATTTTAAAGAGAATAATATTTCTCGATTTGCGAATGCAAATATGGTAATAAAGACAATTTTTATGTTGTCGTTATACTTAGTGCCTTTCGTTCTGATTCTTACAGTTTTAGAATCGACTTGGTTAATTATGTTGATGTGGATTATTATGGGGGTAGGAATGGCAGGAATTGGTTTGTCAATTATGCACGACGCGAACCATTCGGCCTACTCACGAAATAAACACGTCAACTCGTTCATGGGTAAATTAATTTATATTATTGGAGGAAATGATGTAAACTGGAGAATTCAGCACAATGTGTTGCACCACACTTATACGAATGTAGAAGGGATGGATGAAGACATTGATACAGGTGTGTTAATGCGTTTTTCACCGAATCAAAAACTGAGAAAGGCACATCGTTTTCAGCATATATATGCATGGTTTTTGTATGGTTTTATGACTATAATGTGGTCCACTACAAAGGACTATGTGCAGTTTGCGCGATACAAAAAAAGAGGATTAACAAAGACTCAAGGTCTTTCAAATAAGTCAATTTTTATTGCCTTAGTAACAAGTAAAACAATGTATCTCGTTGCCACTTTATCCTTGCCAATTATTTTTGGTGCGATGTCATGGTGGGGGACCTTACTAGGGTTCTTGCTTATGCACTTTGTTACTGGTCTAATTTTAGCAATGATATTTCAACCTGCTCACGTTATTCCAACTTCTAGCTTCCCTGTTCCTTCTGAAACAGGAGTTATTGAAACGGATTGGGCAATGAATCAATTGTTAAACACAGCAAATTTTGCTCAAAAATCACGCTGGTTTTCTTGGTATGTTGGAGGTTTAAACTTCCAAATTGAACACCATTTGTTTCCAAATATTTGTCATGTGCATTACCGAAAAATATCTTCTATTGTAAGAGATACAGCTTTTGAGTACAACCTACCATATTACTCGTACAAAACGTTTTACGAAGCGCTTTCAGGTCATGCAAGAATGTTATATAACCTTGGTAACAATAAAGACGCTCCCGCAATTCATTAAATGAATATTAGTGACTTTAGAGCATACTGTTTAGCTAAAAAGGGAGTAACGGAATCGTTTCCTTTTGACGACAAAACATTGGTGTTTAAAGTTGTGAAGATGTTTGCGTTGACGGGAGTGGAAGAGTTTAAGAGTATAAACCTTAAATGTGACCCAGAACGAGCAGTTGATCTAAGAGAAACTTATCAAGGAGTCCAGCCTGGTTACCATATGAGTAAGGTACATTGGAACACTGTTTCAGTGAAAAGTGACGTTCCAGAAAAACGTATACTTGAGCTTATTGACCATTCGTATGATTTGGTCGTTAAATCACTGACTAAAAAACAAAGAAATGAGTTGTCGCTTGGATAAGTTTGTTTGGTCTGTAAGGTTAGCAAAAACGCGCTCGCAAGCGGCTGAGGCTGTATCCAAGAACAAGGTAAAATTGAATGGTGCTTCAGCTAAACCGTCAAAGGAAGTGAAGTTAGGAGACGAAGTTCAAATAATCAGACACACAGCTACATTTTCCTATAGAGTAATTCAATTGTTACAAAAACGTGTTGGCGCAAAACTAGTTGCGGATTATATCGTAGATATTACTGATCCTTTAGAAATAGAGAAACTAAAGACTTATCAGCTTTCCCAAAGCATATACCGTGATAACGGCTCCGGAAAACCTACCAAAAAGGATAGGAGAAATCTAGATGAATTTATGGAACACTGGGATGAGTTGTAACTTTTTTAAAGTTCATGGTCTTACGATTGAAAATAAACAAAAAAGGGATGAAACAACTATTATCAATTGCACTTATTGCTCTCTTTTCCGGTGATCCCACAAGATTAAAAAAGATTGTGACACAACTAACATTAATTTACGAAACAAGAAAAGTATAATTGTAAACAGTTATGATACAGTCATTAACCTACGGAATAGAAAGTCTGAGGCCCATTGGGCTGGTATTGACTTTGGATTCACAACCTTAATGAACTCAAGTTTTGACAATAGTTTTAGCGATTATCCTTATTGGAAAAATGATACCGCCAACTCTGCATTCTGGAATTTAAACATCTTAGAGCATAAATTTGAAATTGCGAAACACTACTTTGGTGTAACTACTGGATTGGGATTTAGCCTCACCGCTATCGGATTTAAAGACAATTATGTGGTGAATTTAAGGTTGACACCTTAAATGCGTTTATAGACACCGTGACGAGCTATACTAAGAATAAATTGAGTGCTGCTTACTTAACTGTTCCGTTACTTTTTGAATTTAACACAAAAGCAAAGTCAAGTAAATCGTTTTATTTTGCTTTTGGAGTCGTTGGTGGAGTACGAATAGGGTCAACGTTAAAAAGAAAGGGAGAGTTTGAAGGAGAAAAGTTTGTTTAGAAGGTAAAAGGACCTTCAGGTTTGAATGCTTTCAAGTTAGACGGACTTGTCAGAGTTGGTTACTCGCATTGGGGCATGTTTGCAAGTTATAGTTTGCTCCCGCTTTTTGATACTGATAAAACAACGGCCGTTTATCCTCTTACCTTTGGTTTGTCGATCAACATTTAAGGAAAAGTTAGAACAAAAAAAGGCGCTCATAATTGAGCGCCTTTTTCATTTATTATTTTATTCAATTTAGTTTTTCACTACGTTGAATTGAGACGATTGTCCGTTTTCTAAAGCAATGTTAAAGATATAAACACCTGCGTCTAATTTAGACATGTCTACATCAGTTCTTCCATTTACTAAAGAAACAGCTAGGTTTAAGGCAATTTTACCAGCTACATCAGTAACAGTTAATTGTCCGTTTCCATTTGCTTCTAAAGAAATAGTAACATTGTTGTTTGTTGGATTAGGGAATGCTTTACCATTAAGAACAGCAGCCTCATTAAGACTAAGTTGAGCAATG
>CAWUSK010000035.1:0-66499 GCA_963925035.1 uncultured Flavobacteriales bacterium | reverse complement strand
AGCAATGTGCAAATTGTCATTTTACAAATGGTATTTGTGCATGGCTTTTATGAGCAGTACTAAAAAAGGTGTTTCAGCTCTAGAAATGCAACGTCAACTTTGTCATAAGCGATATAGAACGATTTGGGTTTTGATTCATAAAATACAAGCGGGAATGTGATGATAAGTATAACTTAAGTGGATCAATTGAATTAGACCAAGGATATTTCGAAGTGGCAACCCCAAACCCTAAGAAACTTAAGCGAGGTCGTGGCAGTCAATCAAAAATAAATGTTGATGTGATGGCAGAGTCAACACCTTTTGAGGATATTCACTCTGGTAAAAAGACCTCTCAATTTAGATACGCTAAAATGAAAGCTCTAAAAACACATAAAGCGGATGAAATAAACGGAGTAGCATCTAAGAATATTGATAGCCAGTCATCAGTTATTATAGACAAAAGCACTAGCTATGAAGACTTTTCCCCCCTTTTTGTTAAACATGTTTCGTTAAAGTCAAATAAGGAAACCACCAAAACATCGCTAATATGGGGGCATGTGACTATTAGCAAAGCTAAAAGAAACCTACTCGGAATTTATCACATGATCAAAATGAGTAACTCCAGAACTACCTTAACGAATTTTGCTATAGGCTAAATCGCAGATACTTCGGGGAAAAGCTCTTTAACCGCATGGTGGTTGTGGGAACTTAGTGGTACATTTGGGCCCAGTCAATTATTTTCTAATTCAATCTCAACAATATTCTTTGGTTATTATATTTAACAGATTAAAATACAGAATATCATTACGTGATTTTTTGTGAATTAATTAACACTTTTAAAAAAATCAATTAATCCACGAACTTTAACATTTTCGTCCACGGACCACCGTTGTATGCTTCAACTCCCGCAGCTGCCAATTGCGCTTTTGCAGCGCCGGATCTCATTCCCGAAGCGCATACACAGATAACAGGTGTGTTTAAACTCTTAATCTGCTTTATTCGTCCAGGAATACTTCCAATAGGAATGTTTTCCGAACCAGGAACTGATCCACCTTTAAACTCACCCTGAGACCTAACATCAATTATTACGGCCCCATTCTCAAGTAATTGCTTATAATCTGTCTTTTTAAATAATTTTCCGAACATAACTTTATATTTTTATTCAAAAATAGAACGCCTTCATTTAATTGAATGTAACTCAAGTTGCGGACTACTTTTTAGTGGACTTCAATTTTACCCGATATGCCAATAGCGCTGGGAAACCTAGTGTAAAAACAAAAGCCATCACAATTCCCTTTGTTGTAAGATAAAAGTTCTTTACACCTACCATATGAGCATCGTCATATCCTAAGCCGATGAAGTAAGACAAACTCAAAGGGGTTTCCACTAAAAACCCACTGTCGTGATCCTCATAAACGATGACTCCGTCAAACACATTGATCGGAAACAGGAAAAAAACACACGCTAAAATAAACGCTAAAGCAAAAAACAACATCAAGGGTTTTTTCAACATATTCTTACAAGTATTATTCGACAAGTTTGTTCGCCACGAAGTTAGTTTTAATTTTACAAGTTATGAAAGCAAAGCTTGGATATCTATGTAGTTCTGAAAGTTGGGGTGGTCTTGAGATGAACCATGTTAGAAATGCAGAATGGATGCAAGTTCGCGGTCATAATGTTGTTCTTATCTGTGTTAAAGATTCACCCATAGAAAAATTTGCGATTTCAAAATCAATTGAGGTTCTATCCATAGACAAACACAAAAAATATTACGACTTCAATAAATCAAAAACACTTGCGAAATTAATTTCAAACCTTTCGATTTCTCATTTAATAGTTCGTTCGACATACGATATCAGCATTGCATCAAATGTGAAGCGCTATTTAAAAGATTCCATTCATACTTCCTATTTTATGGAAATGCAATTGGGCGTAAAAAAGACGAATTTACTGCACACATTGCGTTACAAATACATTGATTTATGGTCATGCCCACTTGAATGGCTAAAAATACAAGTTGAAGAGTGGACGAATTTCAAAAACAAATTAGTTGTTATTCCATCCGGACTTGATTTGAGTCAATTCGCTTCACTGAATTCTGTCCAAAATGACCGGAAATCGATGGGAATTGATGGAAAAGTTCTTGTTTTTGGGCTAATTGGTCGTTTTGACATCAAAAAAGGGCAACTTTTGCTATTAAATGCCATGACTAAATGCAACAATAACAATTTCAGCGTTGCACTTCTTGGTGAACCGACAAAAAATGAAGGAAACACTTACTTCGAAGAAATACAGTTATTTATTAGCGAGCATAAGCTTGAAGATCGCGTTTCAATCCATCCGTTTCGAGAAAACACAACCTCATTTTATAATGCCATCGATTGGTTGGTTATGGCAACGAAAGCAGAAACTTTTGGAATGGTTACTATTGAATCACTGGCATGCGGAACTCCTGTGCTAGGCAGTAACGCTGGTGGTACTCCTGAAATCCTGAACAATGAAAAAGGTGGTTTATTGTTTGAAACACAAAACAGTAACGACCTTGCAAAAAAGATAGATCTCATTTGTGAAAAACAAACTGAATTTGATTCATCTATACTTAAAGCGATGGCACAACAGTACGATCATCACTCGGTATGTGAAATGATTGAAAAAGCATTCGAAATCTAACATACAATCTATCTGATATATTCTCGTTAAATTAGTCGATCATGAATTTGTACTCAAATAAGCAAAAATGGAAAATCGCTTTGTTGATTTTCGCTCTTCTAGCAGTAGGAGCTTCGCTTTTTGTATCAAATAGCATCGTTTCAAAAGTTGGTGAACGAGAGCGAGAACGGGCAAAGCAATGGGCAGACGCCATCAAAAAGAAAATTGAATTAGTACGATTAACGAATAGGACGTTTTCACAATTACGTGATAAGGAAAGAGAGAAAATGACCCTTTGGATTGACGCAACTAAGGAAGTTTCAAAACCAACACCTCTTCACGAAGTTCCAGATTATGGTTTTCCTCTTAAAATAATCAATGGAAACAAAGATATTCCTGTAATTTTATTAGACGAGGACAAAAACGTTTCAGGAAATATCAATTTAGATTTCGATACGAGTTCAATGCGTAAACAGTATCCAAATTTCAGCACTGATAATCTCGTAAAAGCATTTGATGACTCTTTAGTTGCTCTAGCCGAAGTTTGGGAACAACGAAACCCTTCCTTTACAATTGAAGTCTATGAAGGACTCTTCATGACTTATTACTACAACGATTCTAAAGAAATAGAAAAATTAGAACAAGAGCGCGACTCATTAATTAAAACGTTCAATGAAGACCTTATTAACAACGTCGGATTGGTTCCTGTGTTGCTGATAGATACCGAAACCCGTGAAATTATCGGAACGAACATGGAAGATGTGAAAAAAAATCCAAAAAATATTGAAGTCCTCATTGCAACATTGAAAAAACAAAATGAACCCATTGTTATTGATTTTAAAAATGGGAGTACCAATACTGTCTACTTCGACGCGAGTCCTGAATTAAAAAAATTACAATATTTCCCTTACATTCAATTTTTAGTAATTGGATTATTTGCTTTCATCGGTTACCTCATCTTTAGTACTTTCAGAAAGGCAGAACAAAACCAAGTATGGGCGGGAATGGCAAAAGAAACGGCTCACCAATTAGGAACACCTCTTTCTTCTTTGATGGCTTGGGTTCAATTACTAGAAGCGCAAGGAGCCGACCCAATGATCACCACGGAAATGCAAAAAGATGTGGACAGGTTAGAAAAAGTAACTGAACGTTTTTCTAAAATTGGTTCTGGCGCAAAATTAGAGCAAGTTGATATTAGTGAAACTGTGAAAAACGTAATTACATATCTTCGTCCGCGCATTTCAGATCAGGTAAGTGTATCTATGGATACAAGTGAAGAAATACTCGTGTTGCACAATCCACCGTTAATTGAATGGGTAGTTGAAAATATCAGTAAAAATGCCGTTGACGCCATGGAAGGCAAAGGTGAACTCGCAATTCATGTGCACCGCACGAACGACTGGGTGTATATCGATATTAAGGATACAGGAAAAGGGATTCCTCCAAATCAATTCAAAACGATTTTTCAACCGGGATTTTCGACAAAAACCAGAGGATGGGGATTAGGTCTTTCCTTAGTTAAAAGAATCGTTAAAGAATACCACAAAGGGACAGTTCTCGTTTTAGAATCGCACATCGATGTTGGAACAACCTTCCGAATTAGTTTGCCGCTAAATGTTTTGTAAATCAACTTGACGCATTACAATGTATGCCTTTAAGATCCTTTCTCCAACATCAGTAACATCTACATGAATCAAATAAACCCCTGAAGCAACAGCAATTCCAGCGTGGTTTGTTAACTGCCAATCTTGATAAGTTTCAGGTGAATCTTTTTCGAATGTTTTGATCAATTTTCCGTGTGCCGTATAAATTTTAATCGAACATCTTTCAGGAAGATTGGTAATTTTCACTCGACTATCAATACGATTCTTTTCATATTCAGAATATGCTTTGTAAGGATTTGGAACAACGTTGATAATATCCAATACCTCTGCCATTCGGTCACGACTTCCATATTGTGTTTCAATTTCGTTCATACTCCAG
Organism: uncultured Flavobacteriales bacterium; assembly: GCA_963925035.1. GTDB lineage: Bacteria > Bacteroidota > Bacteroidia > Flavobacteriales_D > Crocinitomicaceae > UBA4466. The sequence goes on along the minus strand of CAWUSK010000035.1, from coordinate 61,888 downwards.
CCATACATCGGTTTCCCATTGTTCGGTCCTCCCAAAATTGCAGACGGATTAGAATAGTTCTTATACTCCTTGTTTACACGCAATTTCAAGGTAACATCTGTCGACAAGAAATTTTGTCCAGGTTTTAATAATGGATAGCCAACCCAGCTAATTGAGCCGTACGTATTTCGTTTTTGGGCATTATTTCCAGCTTCAATCGAAACCATATCATTGTACAAAACATTTCCACTTAGGTTTTCTGCCTCAGAAGGTTTGTACGCAGGGTAATCATAACCCAAGGTATAATTGTTCTTTGATTTATTCTGAAAACTATAAATGAAAACCGGTTGAACTCCTCCTAAAATTGGATTTCCATTGCTGTCGACGAGTCGTTCGCTTGGGTTCCAAACCATATCTGCACCTTTGTCAGAAACTAAAAATGAACTTTCTCCAAACGCCATGTACAATCGAGCTCCAGATTCAACATCTATCGCGTAGCCAGGAAACCAACCCATTCCTGTTGAACCTGAACCATCTGGATTTCCATTTTTATCGACACTTAAGCTTTTTCGCATTGCGCCAGGCGAACAATTCCCTATATTAAAACCAGGCTCTCTTCCCATTTCAATTACGGGACAGCTCGTCCATTTTGATTTATCAGCCGTAATTACAATGTCAACACTCGGTAAGAAGCTAATGGATGCGTTTTTACGAGCAGCCGCAGGTCCTGGATAATTGTAATACGCTAAAGGCATGTAACTAGATTGATAACCAACTAACCTATGAGGTGCGAACCCAACAGAAAGTGCACCAGCCCATTTTTCAACTTCTGCTTCATCTGGAAAATTACATGGATTTATATAGTCAATTGAATTGTCGCAAAGATCGCCGTTAATTGTGAAATTAATCCCATTTCTAATCCAATTAGTGGGGAAATTTGCTGAATTATCCTGTACATGCGAAAGCCAATTTTTTGTACTATCCTTATACGTAATTGATTGTTTTAATAAATCCGTTCCTTGTTTTTCAATTCCACTGGTTAGACCATCAATGTCGTAATACTTTTGTTGATGAATTTGAACGGAAACTCCCCATTGTGGAATTACCTGTTCATTATCGCGCTGAATAGTAAGATCTGAAGTAACGTAATCCAACAAATTTCCATTTGGAGCATCGTAGCGGTAAATTGTCCAAGACGCAGTATCCGCGCCATTTGAATTCGTAGAAGTATAGTCCGAAAATTTACATTCAAAATAACCTCCAACAACATTCAATGGATCAACAACTTTTACACCTATTGGTCCATTTCCATAATCATAAACAGGATTTTCTACGTAACCATTGTTCAAAATTGCATTGGTAGAATTTGCCGTTAATTCTAAAGCTCGACTTCCATTGCCGTATCCATCCAATCGTGTAATTTGCGGACCAGAACCGTATGGCAAACTTTGTATCGTTCCATTCGTTTCAGGCGAAGGATTATGAGGAATACACTCCAATACTTTTATTTCACCAGTTGGTCCTTTACGACTAGAAATGTAACGTTTTTTTTGTCCTTCCAAAGCTGTTGGATCAGTCGGATTGTAATCTTCGTAGTTGTTGTAGGCATAGGCAATTGCAACATAGTAGTAGCGCTTAAAATTCACCAAACGTCTATCTCCTTGTGCAAACATATCATCCGTCACTTGAAAAGTATGTTGAATCCCTTTATCTGCACCATCTACTTTTATCGTTGGGTTACTTGCTCCAATATCTGCATCGTACTCAAAATTTATAATCTTAGAAATGCCGTCTTTAATGTCACATTGAGCAACCAATCGAGCTTTTGTGGTATTATCAACATCTGAAAAAGAAATGTCTTTTGTTTTCAATTGGTAAATTTGATACCCTTGAAATTTGTAAAATTTATCAGCCCCTGGATTTGCAGAAACAATAAAAGGATCAAACTCTGTATAGTTTTCGTTGTAATTATTAGAATTCAGTGGATTTGAAATTGAAAAAACTAATTCATTTTCCAATTCTTGCGCTTTCATTATTGGCGCATGAGGCGCATCCAACACTTTAAAGCAATTTTCAAAAAGTGCTTGAGCTTTATCATCCGCACGGCGCAATGCAACAACCGATTCAAACGGGTCAATACTAATCGCTCGCGCCCATACAACACCAACTGTGATATTATTTACCGCTCCAGGTTTTAGGATAAAAGGACCTGCAGACTGTACAAACCTTCTGTCATTTGGAACATTACCAGCAGATTGTTCTGTCCACTCTGGTTGTGGAATTCCATTTGTTCCCCAACCCAAAGGATCTGTATCTCCTGGAAACATAAAATCACATTTCGCACTCGTATTTGCTTGTGGATCTGACCCATGTCCAGAACCGCCGTAATAGAAAAAGCTTCCGTCTTTCCATTTTCCTTGCAAGTAATTGTAATAATCCGGAGCATTTATTGGGTCAGTTTGACTTGGTAATGCACCGTTTGTTAGATTGCTATAATAAGTAAATCGTCGCATACCGAAGCGTTCATTATCAATGATACCATCGCCGTAGCCAATTCCATTCAAGGCTTCACCTGGACCAATTCCAAAAGCATTATCTACACCATCATCATCTTGAAATGGTCCTTCAAAAAAATCAACCCCAACAGCCGGCGGATTATTCTTGTATCCGTAAAAACCGTTATTGTCATCATCAAAATTATCTCCATTGTAATAATACGCCAATCCTCTATTGACATCACAGCCAACAAAGTCGTCAAACGGATCGCCAAGCGCACCATCGGTAAAATTCCCGAAATAGGTATCGTATAAGGTTTGTGTCCCGCGATTTATTAACTCGTAATTATAGAAGGTCATATTATTGATCTCATCATTGGATGCAAAAGCAAATGCCTGAGCTCTAATTTCCATTCCAATCGGATCTGCGCCAGTTTCTGTGTGGATATTACCTTTGTCATTCATTACCCACCAATAGTTAATGTCTCCATAAAGAGAAACTCTCCTATCCGTTTTACAATCTTTGGTTTTAGTAATATCGTGCCATGGATAATCACCATCTTCATAGTTGTATTGACCGTCATTATTTCTATCGTGAAATGGAGCCAAGTAATAGTCTTGTCCTTGAGAAAGATCTCCGTGTGCAGGCCAGTTTTTAATAATTTCAGGAACGACATAATTTGGGAATTGTTCTGATTGAAGAGATGTTCCATTAGCGGCATCATCTAACCCAGCCTGAAACCAAGCATCAAACTCCCGAACAGCATCTTGGGTAGTAACAAAATGCTTGTCATATTTCTGGCAATTTTCAACTGTAGTCTCTGCCGGACCTTGAGAAAGCGGACCTGTCCAGTAATCTTGTCCATCTCGGTAACGCAGTGCTGCTAGCTTCAACTGTCCATTAATATCTACACCTCCCAACCATAAAGCAGAAGTGAAAAGAGCCATAATTCCAGAGTTTTTTGGAATCTCGTATTGCGCTATGTTTTGACCTGGAACTTGCCACAAATTACCTGCCGTATGAATTAATGCTTTGACATTATTGATATTCAAGTACGTTGAAGTTGAAGGTGGAGTGCAAGACGCGCCTTTGGGAATAACTGTGCTTACTTTTTCGCGTCCAGCATAATTTTGGGCAAATAAAAACGTACTGACAAACAATAAACTTAAAGTGAGTAGTAATCTCATAGTACAGTATTTAGAATGCAAGTTAGTGATTTTTATTTTCGTCTAGTCGTTTGGCTCAGCAACTTTTTTCATCGAAAACCAAACGATTGGTCGTTGGGGGTTTTCTATGGTTAAATCTGGAAATTCCAGCTTCAAGCGCGACTTACTATCTGTTCGTTGAGTTTGTTTTATTTGAAGAACTTCCCCAGAAATAAAATCATACCACGTTATTTCATAAAACGTCTTTCTCTTTAACCCTGTTACATAAATATACCGGTTAAAAATACTTTTTACACTCCCTAACTCAAAGTCAATTGGCGTAAATTCATGCAGTGGCGCTTCAAATCCAGCGTCATAATTCTCTGCCAAGCTGCATGATTCGTCTGTTCGCATGGTATAAATGTTATAAGAACGATTTCTCACATAACCGGCTGAAAGCTCTTTATTCTGAGAGATATAATACTGCAGCTCTTTCGGGTATTCAATATCCGATTGAGCTACTTTTTCTACCTGTCTACCTTGGTCCCAGTTTCCCTCTAAATTATTTAAGGTTTCTGTTACCTTATTCGAATTCATGAACTTTTCACTAGCAATTGTACTTGGCCAAAGTAGACGTTCATCATACTGGTTGTAATTTCCGTATTGATATCCTTCCCACGGATGCATTCCAGCAACTCCTGAATAGCACAAAGTCATTGCGTCAATGATATTACCACTCTCGCCGATACATTTCAGCTGCATTTCAGTTGAACCATGTCCTGATTCAGATAATATTATTGGTTTATGAAACAGTAAAAACTTATCCGTAAATAATTTGAAAATTGTCGTTTCATTGTCATCAATAACCGTGTTGTTTTTTCCATTCTTATCATCTTTACTAATAACCAATTTATCTGGCTTCGCATAATAATAATTGTATCCAATGATGTCAATTGATGGATTGAAAGCACTTTGATAAGGATAAATAGCACTGTTATCATCTATAATTGATTGATCGATTGTGATTAAATGATCATGATCCTTCAATTCATTTTTCATGTAATCACTTAACTTATTGTGGTATCGATTGATTGCTTCAATGGCCACTTCATGACCAGCATGTTCAATATTAGTCGCTGGTTCATCATCTATTTTAACCCCAGTTATTGGATGTGAAATTTCCGCGCGATGGAATTGGTCCATGTGAAATGGCTCACTCATCAATTCCCAAGTGTAAATTTGGGGTGAATATCCATACCTTGCCACATAATAACGGGTTCTTTGCTTATGAAAATTCATCAATACTGTATCCAAAAATTGATGACTCGGTAAAGTTCCTGGCTTGAAATAACAAAACGTTGGATAATAATCCGCTGAAAAAGGAACTGGCCCGTCTTGACCATAATTACCATAATCCCAAGGATCGCCATAAGTTCCACTTCCATTTTGTCCATAACCCATTATGACATCTTGAAATAATAAATTGAAGTTGATTAGCACATTATTCTCTTCACACAGGTCCATTATTTTGTCCTGCTCCCAAGCATAATGCATACGCTTGATATAATTTCCTTTTTCTTCAAACTCCAATAAGTTCCCATAGGCTGTTTGAATCAATTTGAATGACTTCCCTCCTTGACTGATATAACTTTTAATATCGCCTATGAATTGACTCCAATCCCCAGCCGTAGTGTTTGCTTGAGAGCCATTTGGAATGTCTCCCCAAGGTGTTTGTCCGCCGTTCGCGCGGTTATACGGACCTGGAAAAACATGCCCAATTGGAAATATGATTTCACCACCCAATTCCAAATTACGCTTATTCTTGTGCACTTTCACAAATCCAGCATGGTCGTTGTCTAACACTTTAAAGTTAAACTCTGGCAACAGGATAGTTTCTCCGTCGAGGTTAATTGTAATAATTGACTTCCACTCACCAGGTAAAGATGGTGCGAAACGCACACGCATTAAATATTTATTTGCCTTGTTTACATCATCCTTCCAACCATCTCCCTTTTGGACATAGTCATGGTAATAAAAGAAATCACGTTCTTTTGCAGTTTGAGTTGAAGAATGAACAAATGTTGCATGTATCGCCAACTCTGATGTGTTAGGATTTAAATCGTCTGAAATAAATGGATTCAACGGAAATTTTGAACCTGAATCTCCAGCCAAAAACAATTGAATCCTTTCTTCAATTTCTTCCGATAAGTCAATTCCGAACTCTACCTTTTTACACTTTTCAATACTAACTAAGTCTGTATAGTTCAGAACAACTAAATCGTACAAGGAATTTTCTTGCGTGGGTTTTATTCCGGTATTGAATTCGTTCGAATTTTGATTGTAAACACTTACTTGTCCGTGTGAACAAAATGCGGCAAATAAAACAATTACCAAAATTCTACTATTCATGAAGCTGTATTTATTAGTGGATGAGTTTATTACAATCGTTTGACAAATTCAATTAATAAGGTAGTAATATCAGTGTACTCTACAAAACTGAGAGCCTCGTATGTATCGAAAACATCGTGGTAATTTTTATTGATTCCCATCGTATACATGAAAAATGCAGGCACGCCTTTCTCGGTAAACCAGTAATGATCTGAATTTGCAGCAGGTCCTCTCGATTTTATTTGAGTTAAAAGGGATAGCTCTTTATTTATGTCTTGAAGCAATTGAAATTCCTTTTCAAATAACGTGGCATTCACAATTGTAACTCCATCCTCTCCACTTCCCATTATATCCAAGTTGAAAACAAACTTAAGTTTCCTCAACTTTAATGGAGGGTGGTTTACAAAATACTCTGAACCAACTAGTCCTGCTTCTTCACCTGCAAATGCAACAAACAATAAATTAAATTCTGCTGGATTACTTTTGAAATAATTGGCCATTGTGAACAACATTGCTGTACCAGAAGCATTGTCATTTCCTCCAGGAAAATAGGTCTCACTTCCCATTCTCCCTAGATGATCGTAATGAGCAGTAAAAACAATCGTTTTAGCACACTTTTTCTTGGCAGGAATATATGCCATCACGTTTTGACTTTGGTAATTCTTAACCATTTCAGACTCAATGTCGATGGTCAGTAACGCAGTTTTATCGATGGCATCGTGTTGAATTTCAATGTAAGGAGAAAACGATTGTTCACGACCTACTGACCAAGTAAACTTTGTGTTTATCAACTCAACAACAGGTAAAACTGTCGCTAATTCATATGCAATTTCTTTTACTTTTTTCAAAGTATCACCAGACAACAAAGTATAGTCAATGAGCAAAGCCGTTGTTTGACTTGTGTTCGATTTTATTGTTTGTATGATAGACCTAATTTTGCTTAAATCAAGAATTTCATCCGCTGAAACTTCTCTTAATTGATAAGTTGTCTTGTCGCCGGTTGCGCTTGGATTAATCACAAATTCTTTTCCTGGAATTAATTCTTTGCCATTTTGAGAAACGCTCATTTTACCGGGAAAAGTATTGACATCCAAAGTAAAAGGTTGCAAATAATTTCCGTCCAACGGACCAATACCTATTTTCTTAAACTCTTCAACTAAAAATGACGCAGCATTTGAATCTCCTTTTTGCACATATCCTCGTCCATGAAATTCAGGTGAGCAAAGTTGCTCGGTAATTCTACGAACTTCTCCTATCTGTCCTAAAGATAAAAAGGAAAACAGTACAGCGAAAAAAGAGATTGCCATTTTATGCATAGCGACGATTTACCATGATAAGAAAATCAACCACAGATTCTTCTTCTACATCCCAACCATGTTTTAAAGCCAATTCAGATGATTTAACTTTGGCAGCATCCAAATTCGATTGGGTGTCAAGTGCCTTAATTGCTTCACTAAATCCTTCACTTGAACCATCAAAAAGTTCATTGATAAATCGCAACTTTTCATTCAGTCCAAATGCACCAACTAAAGAGTCAAGTTTAGCTCCTTCAAACTGAGTGCTTAATGAATTGCTGTTGATATTTAATTGTTCCCAGAAAGCTTGCCCCTGTGATGATGTATGATCAACCTTTGGAGTTTCAATAATAACTTCCTCTTTTATTTCTTCACGAGCTATTTCTGGAATTACTTCCGGAGCGATGGTTTCAGCCACTTCCTCTTTTACTTCTTCAACTAGTACGATTTGCTCTTCAATAACTTCTTTTTCTGTTTCTTCCGGCGCATCAAAAATGGAAAAATCAATCGTCGGTTCACTTTCTTCAATTTCATCTTCAACTGTATTCACAATAAAGTCTATCTCATCCTCAATATTCAAAGGACTTTCAATAATAGGATTCACTTTATTCTCAAAAGCTTTATACTTAAGAATAATAGCTCTTTCATACAACTCACGCGTTAATGTTTCCAAATTCACCAATTCATTAACGGACAGTTGACCACCTTCCAAACGATTTGACAATTCTTCTATAGCTTTTAAGCGTTTTTTAAACCTTTCTTTATTTTCCATTTCATTCTTTCGATTATCGACTTTTCAACATATTCACTAAGTTGCTAACGAATTCTTTTAACTCTGCAACTAAATAACGAATTTTATAATTCAAAGTTATCGAAGAAATTGATGGTTTGCCAGCCAAAATTTATTTTTTCTCTTCGGTGAACTGTTGATAACCTTAATTTTAAACTCTATTGTATGTTTTTAGAACAATTTCCCGAAAATGGTGTGCCGCGCGGATGGATTGAAGTCGTTTGTGGCTCAATGTTTTCGGGTAAAACTGAAGAGTTAATTCGTCGATTAAAGCGGGCAGAGTTTGCGAGTCAAAAAATACTTCTCGTTAAGCCACAAATTGACGATCGTTATCATAAAAAAAATGTAGTTAGTCACCAAGGTTCGATTTTTGAAGCATTAACGGTAAATAACGCTGCTGAAATTCTCGAAATTTGGAAAAAAGAAAAGGTTGTAGCCATTGATGAGGCACAATTTTTTGACGAAGGATTGGTAGACGTCTGCAATCAACTGGCTAAAAAAGGAGTTCGTGTAATTATTGCTGGATTAGACATGGACTTTAAAGGAATTCCATTTGGACCTATGCCACAACTACTTTGTATCGCAGAATATGTCACAAAAGTTCATGCAATATGCGTTTCTTGTGGTAACTTAGCTCAGTTTTCACATAGAACTGTTGAAGACAAAGAACAAGTCTTGGTTGGAGCTGTGGAGCAATACAAACCACTTTGCCGATCATGCTACAATAAAATAGCACATTGAATTTAGATTATCATTTTCATGAAATTGCCGCAATTTTTGGCCAAGATTCGAAAGAAGATGCCAAAATAAGTTCTGTTGCATTCGATTCCAGAAAAATTGTTACTGGTGAAGGAATGTTGTTTTTTGCACTCGAAGGGATTTTCAGAAATGGCCATGATTTCATTCAGGATGCATACAACAAAGGCGTTCGATTTTTTGTTGTTTCAGATGAAAGTTCGATAATCGATAATTCAGATGCTCACTTTTCAATTGTAACGAATTCACTCGAAGCGCTTCAGAATTTCGCCAAGCACCATAGAAGTAGATTTTCATGTGAGGTTGTTGCTATTACCGGTAGCAACGGAAAAACTACCGTAAAGGAATGGTTATCGCACTTGTTGAACAAACAATTTGTAGTTGCGAAAAGTCCAAAAAGTTACAATTCTAAATTAGGCGTTGCACTTTCCTTATTGGAAATTACAACCAGGACGGAAGTTGCAATTATAGAAGTAGGTATTTCTTCAAAAGGAGAAATGGAAAAGTTAATTCCAATCATTCAGCCTACCCAAGGAATATTGACATCATTTGGAACTGGTCACCGCGAATTATTTGACAACGAATGGGAACATTTCGATGAAAAAATAGCACTTTTCAAAAACTTGAAATTTTACATTCACCCAGCAAATGTTGTTGGATTCGACACTAAAAATGGAATTGGACTGGAATTTAACGCTTATTCAAAAGAGCTTACACATTTCATCCACAATGATAAAACGAGTATTCAAAATGCGCAACTTGCCATACGCATGGCGAATGAATTTAATTTAAGTGAAGTTTTCATTTTAGAATCCATCCCCGAACTCAACTCACTTGCATTGCGCATGGAAACGTATGATGGCATAAATGAAAATTTAATCATCAACGATACTTATAATCTAGATTTAGAATCGCTTCAACAATCATTGGAATACCAATTAACGCATTCAAATGGTAAAGAACGCGCTGTCATCATTGGATTAACAGAAGATGAGCGAACAAAAGAAAACGTAATTCGATCAATTGTCGAAAATTACAAACCTGAACACTTGATTTTCTTTTATCCTAGCGATAAGTTCAACTTCCAATTCGAAGGGAAATCAATCTTGATTAAAGGAACTCGTCTTTCAAAAATGGAGCGAATTGCACGAGAATTAAAGAAAATCAATCACCAAACTTACTTGGAAATTGATTTAAAATGCATTCGTCACAATATCAATTACACGAAGTCATTATTAAATGATTCCACTCAATTACTTTGCATGCTTAAAGCTCATTCCTACGGGTCTGACGCTAAATCCATGGGCATATTTCTGGAAGGAATGGGTGTTGATTATTTTGGAGTAGCTTATCCAGACGAAGGAATTTTATTACGAGAAAGTGGCATTAAAACTCCAATTTTGGTAATGAATTGCGAAGAAAGTACTTTTTCCAGTATCATCGAGTACAATTTGGAACCTGCAATTTTCTCTGTTACCCAATTGGATAAATTTATCACAGAATTAATTTATCGTTCCAAAGAAAATTATCCAATTCACGTGAAAATTGAAACAGGGATGAATCGACTTGGATTCGCTAAGAAGGAAATTTCCGTGTTAATTGACCTTGTTAAAAGTCAGCCCGAAATTTACATTAAAAGCATTTATTCGCACTTGGCAGAAGCTGATGTTACAAACTCAGCTTATACTGAACAACAAATTAATCTATTTGATTCTGTATCCTCAGATATTCAATCAAACTTCAACACAAAAATTATTCGTCACTTGTTGAACTCAGAAGGAATTCACAATTACACCTATGCTCAATTTGACATGGTTAGATTAGGAATTGGAATGTATGGAGTACTCGGTAAAGACACTTTAAGAAGCGCAATAAAGTGGTTCAGTACAATTTCGCAAGTCAAACTGATAGAAAAAGGAAGTTCTATTGGTTATGGAAGGTCGTTTATTACTGAAACTGTCATGAAAATTGCCGTTATTCCACTGGGATACGCAGATGGTTATCGAAGAATGCTTGGACAAGGAATAGGAGGCGTTTTTATAAACGAACAGTATTGTCCGACCGTAGGAAATGTGTGTATGGACATGATTATGGTTGATGTTAGCAACGTTGATGTTAAGCCAGGAAGTCAAGTTGAAATTATTGGGAATAATATTTCTATGTTAGATATGGCCAAAAAGCTAAACACAATTCCTTACGAAATCATGACATCATTTTCAGCACGAATGCACAGAGTCTTTATTGACCAATAAATTATCGAAGTCGCAGATTTGAACCGTCGATGGTTGTTTTTTCATCGACATCGACTTTTTTCGTAAAAACAAAAACACCTGCTTTTACCTTTCCTTTTAATCCCAATTGTAAGCTTCCTTTGGTTGCAAATTTCAACAACTTGAAAAGCGCACCATCGTTAAGTGTTGCAGTAAATGGAGCATCGACAAACAACTCTTGCTTTTTCTTTAGTTTAAGTGTTTTGTCCAAATGAATTACCCCCATAAAATCATCTTCAATATAAATATCAAGGTCAGATGGTTTTATCTTAATCGTGTAATTGTTTGGATTTAAGATTTTTGCCCCTACAGTAAACTTTAAAGATTTACCTTCTAGTTTTTGAAACTTAAATTTCTCACCTCCTTTGTACTCAGGTTCTAAAAATGTGCACGATGAGATTAGCATCATCGCACACAAAAAAGCGATATATTTTACCATCTTAAGATTGGTGTAACTCCGTATAATACTTGTAGAAATAAGGAATTGTTTCTATTCCTTTGAAATAATTAAATACGCCGAAATGTTCGTTTGGTGAATGAATTGCATCACTGTCCAAGCCAAATCCCATCAACACAGTTTTTAATCCCAATTCTTTTTCAAACATAGCAACAATTGGAATTGAACCTCCACTTCTTACTGGAATTGGTTTTTTATTGAATGTTTTTTCATAGGCCAAACTTGCTGCATTATAACCAATCGAATCAATTGGAGTTACAGCAGGCTCGCCACCGTGATGTGGAGTTACTTTTACGGTTGTTCCAGCTGGTGCGATAGATTGAAAATGGTCTACAAAAAGTTTTGTGATTTCAATTGGGTCTTGGTCCGGCACTAATCGCATCGATATTTTAGCATACGCTTTCGATGCAATTACCGTTTTTGCTCCATCACCAGTATAACCGCCCCAAATTCCATTCACATCTAGTGTAGGACGAATTGAGCCACGCTCCATCGTAGAATAACCAGCTTCTCCCATTACATCTTGAATGTCTAACGCTTTGCAATAAGCTTCTTTACTGAATGGTGCTTTTGCCATTTCAGTCCTTTCAGCATTTGTCAAGTCAATTACTTTATCGTAAAAACCAGGAATGGTAATGTGATTATTTTCATCGTGAAGTGAAGCTATCATATGTGCCAAACTATTGATAGGATTAGCAACACAACCACCATAAAGTCCCGAGTGTAAATCTCGATTTGGCCCTGTAACTTCCACCTCCACATAACTTAACCCTCTTAATCCAGTTGTAATAGAAGGAACGTCATTTGCCAACATTCCAGTATCAGAGACTAAAATAACATCTGCTGATAACCGTTCATGATTATTCTTCACAAAAACCCCCAAGTTTTCACTACCAACCTCTTCTTCTCCTTCAATCATGAATTTCACATTACAAGGTAGAGAATTATTTTTATTCATTGCTTCAAACGCCTTCACGTGCATAAACATTTGACCTTTATCGTCACATGCTCCACGCGCAAAAATTGCTCCCTCAGGATGAATTTCCGTTTTCTTAATGATTGGCTCAAATGCTGGGTTTGTCCATAAATCAATTGGATCTGCAGGCTGAACATCGTAATGCCCATAAACCAAAATTGTTGGCAATGACTTATCTATGATTTTATCACCGTAAACAATAGGATATCCAGCAGTTTTACAAATTTCAATATTTTCTGCTCCAGCCAAACGCAGATTTTCAGCTACCAATTCAGCAGTTTTATTAACATCTGAAGAAAATTTAGGATCTGCAGAAACTGATGGAATTCGCAATAACTCCATTAATTCATTTAAAAATCTTTCTTTGTTTTGAGAAATATACCCTTGAACTGCTTCCATTATTACTTATATTTTCCTCAAAAATCGCAATTTTATTAAAAAAAACAGCTTTAATACAAATAAACTTTTTTTCCACGCAACCTTTTTTTCCAATAGAGGGTCTATATTTGTAATGAATCAAAATTATCAGTTATGAATAATAGAATATTAATTGCAATTTTCACGTTGATTTCCTTCATAGGATTCAATCAAATTGCAGTAACAAATACATTAACGCCTGCTCAATTGGTCAATAATGTTTTAATTGGAAGTGGTGTCACAGCTACAAATATTACTATAAATGGTAGTGCTGCAAATGCCAATTCAATTCAATCACAGGCAACTTATTTTAATCAAAACGGAACAACCTTTCCAATTGCCGACGGAATGTTACTATCAACTGGACAAGGAAGTCTTGCTGTAGGGCCTAACAACTCTGGAAGTTCCAGCTTAACAGGTCCACAAAGTGTTACTGATCCTGATATGGCTATGATTGCAACTGGAACAATGTTCGGCGGTGTAGTTTTAGAATTTGATTTCGTTGCAACAGGAAATCAATTGGAATTCAATTATATTTTTGGTTCAGAGGAATATCCAGAATTCGTTAATGGAGGAGTAAATGATTGCTTTGGTTTCTTTTTATCAGGACCTGGTCTAGCTGGACCGTATTCGAACGGTGGAGTTAATATAGCATTAATTCCAGGTACAAATACTCCTATAACTATTGATGATGTAAACGCAGGGTCTAACTCTCAATACTATGTAAATAACACAAGTGGATTGGGTTATGGGACTGCTATACAATACGATGGAACAACAACAGAGTTGACTGCATTTTCTGAATTGATTTGCGGAGAAACTTATCACATTAAAATTGGAATTACAAATATCTCTGACAATGTTTGGGATTCAGGCGTATTTTTAGAGGGAGGAAGTTTTACTACTAACCCAGTGGCATTCTCCTTTAGTTCCTTCACAAATAACAATATCATTTATGAAGGATGTGATCAAATAGGGGTGTTAAGCTTCGAAAGAGAAGGCTGTAACACAAGCATTGACACGCTTGTGGCGTATATTTATTATGGAGGACAAGCAACAAATGGAATTGATTATACATTACTTGGTGACTCTGTAGTCTTGTTGCCAGGTGTCGATAGTGTAGCTTGGCTAATTAGTCCTTATGAAGATGGAATCCTTGAAGGAATTGAGTCAATTCAATTAACAATAATGTCCATACTTATTACTGGAGACACTATTTATTCTTACGGAACTTTTTACATTGATGACGTACCTGAATTATTTATTAATAGTCCAGACGTTAATCTATATTGTATGACAGATTCAACGGACATATTCACATCTGCATCAGGTGGATTTGCTCCTTATGCTTATGAATGGAATACTCTGGAAACCGATTCAGCCATTACTGTGCCTATAACAGTCAATGGTATTGTTGATTACTATGTAACTGCAACTGATTTTTGCGGGTATGAAATTAGTGATACAGTTAGTGTAAATATGAATCAAACTCTTGCTATTGATACCATGATGATGTGGCCTTCAAATGCATGTGACCCGACAGGAGTTGTTCAAGGTGTTGCTTCTGGATTAACTGTAGCAGCTGGTCAACCATATTATAACTGGACTGGACCTGGAACAAATCCTGGCCCATTCAATATTGACGCGTCAGTCTTGGAAGATATTCCTTCAGGATGGTATTACTTTACTGTAACGGATGATGTTTGTACAGTTGATGATAGTATTTTCGTTGAGCCATTAGACCCACCAGTTGCACAATTCACTCCTTCACCATCATCTGGATGCACGCCTTTAACGGTTACGTTTACAAATAATAGCCAAAACACTTCAACTTATTTTTGGGATTTTGGTAACGGACAAACAGCAAGTGTCGGAAATGCTAACAGTCAAACTCAAACGTATACTTCTAATGCAACAGTAATGTTGATTGCTTATTCAGATCCAACATGTTCTGATACAACTTATGCTAATATCTCTATATCCATTTGTGGATGTATGGATCCAAATGCTGTAAATTACGATCCAACAGCAGCTGTAGATGATGGAAGTTGTGCTTACCCTCAACCAGAGGTAATTGCTCCAAATGTATTTACACCGAATAACGACGGAAATAACTCCTTTTTTGTTGTTGACACTAGAAATGTAGTCCAATTAGAGCTGACAGTTTTAAACCGTTGGGGAAATGTAATGTACACAGCTGATGAAAACATTACTCTACCTGGTTCATTCGTAGGTTGGAATGGGAAGACGGCTAGCGGCGCTGATGCGCAAGAAGGAACTTATTTTTACACGTACCTTGCAACTGGAATTGATGGAAATCAGGCGGAAGGGCATGGATTCCTAGAATTAATAAGAGATTAAGCCTACCCATATTCGCTTAAGCACAAAATAAACCTATACCAAACTAATTATATAAGTTTATATATTTGCAATCTAAAACTGTCAACCTATTTTAGGATTAGACATTGATATTCATCTCAATACAAAAAGTTGTGGTAAGGATACCTTTCTTGAAATATCGTTTTTACTTCTTGGTACAATAAGGCCTTAAGGTCTTCCAAATTTTCTTTTTCCGTTGCTGAGATAAAAATACATTTCGTGTCATTCAATTTCGCCATCCACGTTTTCTTTAAATCTTCTAACGTATAATTCTCTGGTAAAATTTCCGTTAAATCATCTTCATCTTTCTCTAAATGCCTGTAAGCATCAATTTTATTAAAGACGACAATCATTGGTTTATCAGTATCGTCAATTTCAATTAATGTTTGATTTACAACATCGAATTGTTCTTCAAAATTAGGATGTGATATATCTAAAATATGAATCAATAAATCTGCTTCTCTCACCTCATCCAATGTTGACTTAAAGGATTGAACCAATTGATGCGGTAACTTTCGAATAAATCCAACCGTATCCGTTAATAAAAATGGTAAGTTTTCAATCACGACCTTTCTAACTGTAGTATCCAAAGTCGCAAACAATTTGTCTTCTGCGAAGACTTCTGATTTACTCAGCATATTCATTACAGTACTTTTCCCAACGTTGGTATATCCCACCAAAGCAACACGCACCAATTGGCCACGATTACTTCTTTGCGTTGCAGATTGCTTTTCAATACTCTTAAGCTTTCTTTTCAGTAAAGTGATTTTATCCTGAATGATTCGTCTATCCGTTTCAATCTGAGACTCCCCAGGTCCACGCAGTCCAATACCCCCTTTCTGACGCTCTAGGTGAGTCCACAATCGTGTTAATCGAGGTAATAAATACTGTAATTGTGCTAATTCAACTTGTGTTTTTGCCGTTGACGTTCTAGCACGACTCGCAAAAATATCCAAAATCAAATTGTTTCGGTCGAGTACCTTTAATTCCAATTCCTTTTCAATGTTTCGCAATTGAGAAGGCGAAAGTTCATCATCAAAAATTACCAATTCAATATCGTTTGCTTTTACGTATTGATTGATTTCTTCCAACTTCCCCTTACCTACATAGGTTCTGTTGTCTGGCATTGGAAGCTTTTGAAAAAATTTCTTTTCCGTTATCGCTCCAGCTGTAAGCGCTAAAAACTCTAACTCGTCCAAATATTCTATGGCTTGTACTTCCTTTACATCTCCAAAAATAACACTAACTAATACGCATCTCTCTTCGGTTGCATCTACTAAAATATGTCCTTCATCCATCTACTCTCTCAACGTTTTAATGTGCTCAACTAACTCTATTAATGTACTATCAGATTCAATAGCATGCTTGAATGGCGGCATTGCACCTTTTCCACTTTTTATAACATCTTCAACCTGCTTCTCGGTAAGTGTACTTTTCGATAAGTCTTCCGCATCAGAAACTCCTAATTTTCCATCTGGTCCATGACAAACAGTGCATCTTTGATCGTAGAACTTTACACCACTCAAGTGTTTTGGTACTACCTCATCTTTCAGTTTTTCAGTCGATTCAGAACAACTAAAAAGACAACCCAAGAGAAGAAGTCCAATTAATCTTACATCCATTTCCCTCCTAATGCTTCTCGAAATGGCCAAGGAATTGATGCAAGAATCAAGATTAAACCAATCGTATAGAAAATCATTATTTTTCTGTGTTTATCTCTACTACTTGTCAATTTCTCAGCTTTTTTACGACCAATCGTTACAATTATTATTGCCAATAACATCCCTAAAATATGTTCTAAACCAAAGAAACGAAACATCGGTACTTTCATCCAACCTTCACTGAAACTAACTTTAGAAACATCGTTCATGAAAAATAATCCTAGTCCAATCAAAAGTTGAATGTGCAAAAAGACCATTGCAAAAAGATTCATCATCTTATCTTTCTTTTCGTAACGACCAGATGTTTGTTTTTTTGCAGCATTAAAAATTGCAAATAAAAGCAATCCTAAAGCAACCCAACGAAGACCAGAATGTGCTTGAACTAAAGCGTTATACATAGTATTTAATTTTATTAGGTAAAAATACAAAAAAGGAACCTCAATATTCAATTGCCTCTCTTTTTATGCTATGTCAATCCAAATATTTAAATTCACCGAATTATCAAACAATTTCTATGAAGCTGTATTTCTATATTATTACCTTGTGTTGCGTTTCAACAGCAGTTGGACAATTCAACCCATTGAACGGTGTTAAGGAGTCAAAACCTGTTTATTACGCCTTAAAAAACGCAACAATTTATATTTCCCCAGACAAAATCATCAAAAATGGGACGCTTCTCATCAAAGGTGATAAAGTAGAGAAATACGGTTTAATGGTCTCAATTCCAAAAGACGCCGTAGAAATTGATTGTTCTGACAAAGTAATTTTTCCTTCGTTCATCGAACTAAACACTGATGTTGGACTGCCAAAATTAGAGAAAAAGTCAAGAGATGAACAACCTCAAATCGATTCAGAAAAAAATGGTGCTGGTTATTGGAACGAAGCAATTCACCCAGAAGTTGATGCAAGTACACTTTATAAAACCGACACAAAGGCAAACAAAGAACTGATTGAAAAAGGTTTTGGATTTGCACTTTCACGCCAAAAAGATGGAATTGCACAAGGTTACGGGACTTTCGTCTCGCTGGGTGCTTCAGAATTCAACACCTTAAAACTTACCAAAGAAATGAGTTTTTATTCCTTTACAAAAGGTGTTTCACGCCAATCGTATCCGTCTTCACAAATGGGTTCAATTGCCCTATTACGTCAAGCTTTTTTCGACGCAACATACTACGCAACGCATGCAGAACGAGAAAATAATGCGTTGAAAGCGTTGAACGAACAAAAAGATGGGAAACTGTTCTTTCAAACACGTGATAAACTTGAAATTCAACGTGCACATAAAATTGCCGAAGAATTCAATCTTCAGTTTGTTTATTTAGGGTCTGGGAATGAATACGACATCATCAGTGATTTAAAGGTGAAGAAACCGACAATCGTTATTCCTATTGATTTTCCAGAAGCATACGATGTGAAGAATCCTTATATTTCTCGTCAAATTCCATTGAGTCAATTGAAGCATTGGGAACTTGCTCCAATGAATGCATCCATTCTAGCGCAAAACAAAGTGCCTTTTTGTATATCATCCGATGGTACAAAAACAACTGCTGACTTTTGGGCCAACCTAAGGAAAGCAATTGAATTGGGCTTAACGGAAAGTGATGCGTTGAAAGCATTGACAGTAAATCCAGCGAACGCTGCAGGGTTCTCAAACGAACTTGGGACATTGGAAGAAAACAAGTTTGCGAGTTTCGTGATATATTCAAAAAACCCATTGAAAGAGAAAGCCGAATTGCTTGAATATTGGTCGATGGGTGAACAAACTGTTCTGAAAGTTGCATCACCAGAATCCGTCGCAGGAAAATACAACCTCTTGATTAATAATAAAAAATTTAAGATTGATATTTCCGGAGAACCTGAGAAATACAAAGGCAAAATCACTTATCCGACCACTGCAGCTGAAGTGATTAAGGATTCAACAACAACTTTATTCGTAGATCAGCAAAGCAATGATATTACTTTTCAATTCAACATTATTGATTCAAGTTGGAATGGAAGTTTGACCTTACAAGGAAAAGCGAACATTAAACTTGGCATTTTTGAAGGAGATGGACTTTTACCGAACGGTAAATGGGTGAAATGGTCTGCAATAAAAATCGAAAAAGCAAAGTCCGACAAAGAGGTTGAAAAACCTGTAATTGCCGATACCGTAAAACACCTTTGGTTTCCGAACATGGCTTTTGGAATGGATTCCATTGCCAAGCAAGAAAACATCTTAATTAAAAATGCCACTATTTGGACGAACGAAAAAGAAGGAATAATTCAAAACGGATCTATTGTTATCCAAAACGGTAAAATAACTCACGTAGGACAAGGAGCGCTTAAAACCCCTCCAAACGCGAGAATAATTGACGCAAATGGAAAATACGTGACAAGTGGAATAATTGACGAACACTCGCACATTGCCATTTCTAAAGGAGTGAATGAAGGTGGACAGGCGATATCGGCAGAAGTAAGCATTCGAGATGTCATTAATCCAAACGATATTGATATTTATCGGCAATTGGCCGGAGGAGTAACTATCGCTCAATTGTTGCACGGTTCCGCAAATCCAATTGGTGGACAATCAGCTATTATTAAACTAAAATGGGGAGAAACAGCAGAGAATCTGTTGATAGAAGACCAACCTTTGTTCATCAAATTTGCCTTGGGCGAAAACGTGAAGCAATCCAATTGGGGAGATTACAACACAATTCGTTTTCCGCAAACTAGAATGGGAGTTGAACAATTGTATTACGATGCTTTTGCTCGTGCGAAGGAATATGCAAAAAACAAGAAAAGTTCCCCTAACAAATACCAAGTCGATTTAGAATTGGAAACCTTGGTGGAGATTTTAGAAGGAAAAAGACACATTACCTGTCACTCATACGTACAATCGGAAATCAATATGTTGATGCATGTGGCAGATTCTATGGGCTTCAAAATAAACACCTTTACGCACATTCTAGAAGGCTACAAAGTCGCTGATAAAATGAAGGAACATGGAGCCGGTGGTTCAACATTCTCTGATTGGTGGGCATACAAATATGAAGTGAATGATGCAATCCCTTACAACGCGGCAATTATGCACAAACAAGGAGTTATAGTTGCCATTAACTCAGACGACGCCGAAATGGGAAGAAGATTGAATCAAGAAGCAGCGAAAAGCGTGAAATATGGTAAAGTTTCTGAAATGGAGGCATGGAAAATGGTGACATTAAATCCTGCTAAATTATTACACATCGATGACCGTACAGGTAGCTTAAAAGTTGGAAAGGATGCAGATATCGTTGTTTGGTCTGCGAATCCTCTTTCAATCAATGCGATTGTTGAACAAACTATTGTCGATGGAACCATTTATTACGACAAAGAAATGGATCTGAAGTTGCAACAAAAAAATCAAGAAGAAAAAGCGCGAATTATATCCAAAATGCTAGATGCGAATTCGACTGTTGATGCAAAAACACAACCGTTTTTCAAACGCAAGCGCGGACATTACCATTGCAACACACTAGGAGAGGAATTATCAACTGAAGAAAATCACCATTAATATGAAAAATATATTAGCACTCATTCTTATTTCCTTTATTGGATTTTCATCAGTTGCCCAAGAAAAGATATTGCTAGTCAATGGTTTTTTGCACATTGGTAACGGAGAAACATTGCAAAGTGCGTTGATTGGAATTGAAAACGGGAAAATAACCTTGATCAAAAACTCATTGGCTTATACGATAGATAAAAGTGAATGGGATACAATTATTCAATTGCAAGGAAAACATATTTATCCTGGATTTGTTGCGCCAAATTCAACGTTGGGAATTACCGAGATTGATGCCGTTCGCGCAACGAGAGATTTTAACGAGGTTGGCGCATTAAATCCACATGTACGTTCACAAATTGCTTATAACGCAGAATCAAAAGTGATTTCTACAGTAAAAACGAATGGTGTATTAATTACTCAAGCTACGCCAAGAGGTGGAATAATTTCTGGAACATCTTCTGTGATGGCTTTAGAAGGATGGAATTGGGAAGATGCAACACTTTTAAAGGACGATGGAATTCATTTGAATTGGCCAGAAAGTATTGACAAAGGCCATAGCTGGGAAGCAAATTCAAAAATTGAAAAAAGCAAAACCTACGAAGAACATAAAAGAGAAATCTACGCGTTTTTCGAAATGGCAAAAGCGTATTCCAACACAGAAAAGAATAAAAAAAAAGATGCTCGTTTTGAAGCAATGCGTCAGTGTTTTAAAGGAAAACAGCGTGTTTACATTCACGCCAATGAAATTCAGCAATTGGTGGATATTATTGACTTCTCAAAAGCGTTCGATTTACCTTTCCCCGTAATAGTAGGAGGCTACGATGCTTATTTGGTCCCACGAAAATTAGCAGATGCTAAAATTTCAGTGATGTTAACGCGTACTCACAGTTTACCGGAGAACGAAAACGATGCACCTAATTTACCGTATCAACTTCCATTTTTATTGAAACAAGGTGGTGTGAAATTCTGCATTCAAAACGAAGGAGAGATGGAAGCAATGAACGCTCGAAACATTCCGTTTTTGGCTGGAACGGCAATGGCTTACGGATTAACCGAAGAAGAAGCTGTTAGTTCTGTTAGTCTTTGGTCGTGTCAAATCATGGGACTTGGAGAAAACTACGGAAGTTTAGAAAAGGGGAAATCAGCAACGCTATTTGTTTCTGATGGGAATGCATTAGATATGCGAACGAACAATTTATTTTTAGGAATGATTGATGGCAAATTCATCACTTTAAGTAATACACAAAGGGAGCTTTTTGAGAAGTACGAAGGGAAATACGAGAAATAGGCAAATCAGACCTAAGTATTTTATGACTTCTTAACATCAAAGCTTCATTCTATGGGTTCAATTTATTAACTTTACTTCATTACGAATTAAAACTTAATATTATGTCATTCGAATTACCGAAATTATCATACGCATACGACGCTTTAGAACCACATATTGATGCAAAAACAATGGAAATACATCATTCTAAGCACCACCAAGGTTATACTTCAAACTTGAACAATGCAATTGCAGGAACTGAGCTTGAAGGAAAAACTATAGAAGAAATTTTAGCAAATTGTGCTGACAATCCAGCTGTTAGAAATAACGGTGGTGGATTTTGGAATCACTCTATGTTCTGGAAGTGTTTATGTCCTCAAGGTGGCGGAGAACCTACAGGAGAAATCGCTGATGCTATTAATGCATCATTTGGTTCTTTCGCAGGATTTAAAGAAGAATTTTCTAAAGCAGCAACCACACGATTTGGTTCAGGTTGGGCTTGGTTATGTGTAACAGCTGGTGGAAAAGTAGAAGTTTGCTCAACTGCTAACCAAGACAATCCTTTAATGGGATTAGGTTGCGGTGGAACACCAATTTTAGGATTGGATGTTTGGGAACATGCTTACTATTTAAACTATCAAAACAGAAGACCAGACTATATCAATGCTTTTTTCAATGTTGTTGATTGGGATCAAGTTTCGAAAAACTTTGCAGCAGCAAAATAATTATTACGATTACGAAAAAAGGTTGTTGATTGGTATCAACAACCTTTTTCATGCTTGAAACTTTCCAATTCATTATTCTTTCTTTGCATTGCCCAAAGAAAGAATCAAAGAAACTCTAGTGCTGCATTGCGCAATTCAGTTTCACTCTTAAAAGCTGAAAGTATCGGTGATTTCTTCACTCCGTTACGAACTTCCTCCACTTTTTACAGCTTTCAATTCTTTCCACTTTTTGATAATGCGAAGCACAAATTAATAATCACACTGACTCCTATTTATACATATCTCTTCGAGATTGTAACATTTTTTTCATTCATCGTTATTTGTAATAAATCAACGATTATGACTCAAAACCTCTCCAAATCGACCAAAATTGCAGTGATATTGATTGTTTTTACGCTATTTTCTGCATTTTCAACAAGTTTCACAGCAACTAAAATCTCCATTTTTGACGCAGTAAAAGCAAAGACGATTAGCGCAACTCTTCTTTCAAATGGAAAGCATAGTGGAAATTCGGTGGACCTTAACATCACAAATCTTACAAGCCAAACTATCGAGCTGTTGGTTCCTGCTGGATCAAAATACAGCACGGACAATGAAGATGAGCAAACGTTGATTCAATTGGAGGACAAATTCATTGCTTTGCAACCAAAACAAACATATACAGGGAAAGTAGCCGCATTTTGCACAGAAGCAAGCGATCGATGTCCAACAAGTGCTTCTGCAATGAAGATCACAAAGAACACCAATCCTAAATTCACAGAACTAAGCGAATACATCAAAGGTAAAACGATTGACAAATCAACTTTTCAAGATGCCGTATGGGCTATTTCAAATGGATACAATGTTTCAAACATTACAGTTGAAGATCCGGTTTCAATAGACTTTAGAAAAAAGGTAGCTGAAATCACGGGACAAAAAAATCCTTGGTTTAATTCTCCGCAAAACGTCACTATCGACGATAGAGGGAATTTTAACATGGAGACAGTTCTTATTGCTGGTCAATTGGAATTTATGTGCAACAAAGGAACCTTAGTTCATCAAAACATTTACAAAGCGAATGGTGAATCTGTGTTAATTAGTGACAAAACAATGCAAGCCCGTTACGGGAATGTGAGATACCGTTTTCAAATTCAAGTTAAAGGATGGGAAAAGGGAGAGTATTACATCAAGTTACACGATGGGTCAAACGAAATAACACGCTACGTATTTAGTGTTTAAGCTAGTTGAGATAAGTTTTCAGCAATTACCGCTTTCACTTCTGGAGCTGCTCTTTTAACTGCTTCTTCCAGTCCTGCTTTTAATGTCATTTGCGACATTGAACAGTCTTTACAAGAACCTAATAGTCGAACGACAACAGTAGCGTCATCTTGAATTTCAACCAATTCCATATCACCTCCGTCGTCAACTAAAAACGGACGCAATTGATCAAGAGCACTAAGAACTTTTACTTTAATCGCTTCTTTATCTATTGCCATGGTATTATTTTTTTTCTTTGATTCGATCGACTTCTGTTACAAAGGTACGAACTAATTCCTCAAAAGCATTTGACACAGGTGTGTTTTCCTGAAAAACAGCAGGTCTTCCTATATCTCCCGCTTCTCTAACGCTTTGCACGAGCGGAATGTGTCCTAAAAATGGTACGTTCATTCCATGCGCTAAATTCTTCGCACCATCACGTCCAAAAATATAATATTTGTTATCCGGTAATTCCGCTGGCGTAAACCAAGCCATGTTTTCAATCATTCCAATTACTGGAACATTGATTGATTCTAATTTAAACATGTTAACACCTCTTCTCGCGTCTGCTAATGCAACTTCTTGTGGCGTACTTACAATGATTGCTCCATCCAACGGAACAGTCTGTACCAGTGATAAATGAATATCACCTGTACCTGGAGGAAGATCGATCAATAAATAATCTAATTTTCCCCATTCAGCATCCGTAAACATTTGTGTTAACGCTTTAGAAGCCATTGGTCCTCTCCAAACTACAGCATTGTCTTGATCTGTGAAAAATCCAATGGATAAAATCTTAATTCCGTACGCAATAACCGGACTGATTTTCGGAACTCCTTCTACATCAATCATTGTAGGTCTTTCTTTTACGACGTCGAACATCGTTGGCATAGAAGGTCCATAAATATCTGCATCAACAATTCCCACTCGGTAACCCGATTTTGCCAAGCCAGCAGCTAAATTCGCCGTTACAGTCGATTTTCCAACTCCTCCTTTACCAGAAGCAATTGCAATAATGTTCTTTACTTCAGGAAGAATTTTTCGATGCGCGGCTTTGGCTTCAGATGGCAATCCTTTCACTTCACTTTCAACAGTGATCTCAGAACCAAATACCTTTTTGATGTTGAAGTCAAGTGCTTCTGTCATTCGTTTTCGAGCGTGTAACGCAGGATTAGAGACAAAAACTTTTAATTTGATTGTTGTGTTTTCTATTTGAATGTCTTCAACTAAATTGGCTGAAACAATGTCTTTTTTTAGGTCTGGCTCCATTATAGAACCTAGTGCTTCCAACACTTTTTCGCGGGTAATTTCCATGAAAATATGATCTTTCGATCGTTTGAGTAACTATTATTTTTGCTTTGATTTCATCGACTTGATTGACTTTGCCATCAATTCAATGATTACTTTTTCGTAACCGTATTCACGAGATTGTAACTCATAAGTAATTCCATTAATAACTTTTTGACCGTAAACATGGTAAGAACGATGCTCAACACCTACTTTAGAAGATCCTTTTTTGGCACCTTTTACAATTAAGGTTCTTTCGTATAAAATCATATCTGGTTCATCGATAATGTAATTTACTTTGAAGAACGTTTGTTCAGCCAATTCCTTCTTTTCAACTTCGATAAGATCTGTTAAATCACCATAATCTTCAATCATCAATTGAAAGTTCTGCCCAACATTTACTTCCCATTTGATATCATCCTCAATATGAATAATTTCTGGTTTTGTAGATGCTCCAATATTGGCAGTTTCATCTGGTAAAGAAATGAAAGCTGGAATGTCGTGGTTTGCCAAGTTAAAATCTTGAAACTCATAGTAATCGTCGTCAAAAACAATTTCTCCGGCATTTGGGTCAACTTCCTCTGAACCACAGGAATACAGCAAAGCAGACATTCCTACTAGTCCAAAAACTATAAATTTACAAAGTGCTATTTTCTTCAACATATTCAATGTTTTTAGTCGACTTTACTTCAAGTTGAAATACAAATATACAAAACCGATTAAATTGATACCAATTTATATTATCATTACACCTTTCTCCCCTAAAATTGGAATTTTTTTCATGTTTTTTTCTGAAATTGATTCAGATACAAACACGAACTTTTTATCATACATCATGTCGTTGATCCAAAAACTTACCCAATATTCATTGGCAATTCCAAAAACTTCTTCCATGATAGGTTCAATTTTAGCCGCTTCATTTGGCAATAACACTTCTAAAGAATGTCTCAGAGTTGCCGTTTTAACCTTTTCACCAGTAACCGCATTTTCACCATAGCCTTTACAAGTGATAATAATTCCCTCAATAATCTCCTCTTTTAAATTCAGAAGGTAGACTTCATAGAGTTTTTCTTTTAATTCATTTTCAATTTGAATTACTGCTACCCCAATATTTTCAACGAGGGGCCCTTTCAATTCATCACGCATTATTTACTTTCTGATTTTAAGTTAATTGCTTTTCCAATTCGTAGATACTCAAATAAGTCAGTTGGATGACCGACTTTATACTTGCTAAATTTCTTCGGATTTGCATTGTAATCTGCAATTTTAACATCTGGAGCTCGTTTCTTCCCTAAGCGAATGATTAATAAATCTTCCTTCGGTCGAGAAATGATGTATTGTCCACTTACTCCGCGGCAATAATTTACTTCATTGTCTCCTTCATTGTAATACCATGTGTGAAATCCGTAACGGTAATTTGGAATTCCATCTTCCGTCAGCAAGTCGGCAAGCGTATTCATTTCTTTAAAGTACCATTCGGGAATGATTTGTTCATCGCCACATTTTCCTTTGTTTACGAACAACTGACCAATTCGTCCATAATCTCGCGCAACAGAATATAGGCAGCAAAATGCTTTTTCATCGCCATTTTTCTTGTCCAAACTCCAATAGGAATTGTGTTCCATTCCCAATTTACTCCACAGTTTTTCTTGAGCGTACTTCGACAAATCTTTGCACGCTGCACGCTCTACAATAAATCCAAGTAATTGCGAATTTCCACTTTGATATTTGAATACTTTTCCCGGTTTCGAAATTAAATTTTGGCCCATTACCAAACGTCTTAAATCTTCGCCATAATACGATTCTGCATTGTCGGACAAAGGATTCTTGCCACTTTCCGTCCAATCCAAACCAGAAGACATAGTTAATAAATCGCGGACGGTAATTTTACCAATTTTTTTGGATTTCAATTCTTTAAGGTACAGGTGAATCGGATCATCCAAACTTTTAATGTCGCCGTCTTCAACTGCAATTCCAACAAGCATGGAAACTACCGTTTTCGCGACAGAAAATGAATTTGATACTGTTTTTGCATTGTGCTCATCCCAATACTCTTCGTAAACCAATGTATTGCCCTTATAAACTAAGAAAGCAGTTGTTTCTAGATCTTCAATGTATTTTCTTTCAGCCTTTGACAACTTGTACGTATTAAAATTACTGCTGTACGTAATAACAGACTTCTCTTTTGGCGCTTGAATTGTTGAATAGGGAAAGGCATCTAAGTCATAGATTCCAGGACCCATTTTTCCAACCATGTACGTATTTGCAATTCCTTTATAAATGTAAAATCGACCAGAAAGAACGATAAATAAGTTTACAGTAATCACCAACGCAAGGGCAGTAAACAAGAAATACTTTATTGTTTTTTTAATGACTTTTTTCATCTAGTTCGTATAGTTAAACTCGAACTGTGCAGCGATTTTTTGCTTTAGAATTTCGGATAATTCTGTTATATCAACTTTTCGCCCCAATTCACGTTCCATTGAAGTTACTGCTTTATCCTGAATTCCACAAGGAATGATGTGCGAAAAATAACTTAAGTCTGAATTTACATTGAATCCAATTCCGTGCATTGTTACCCAGCGGGAACTCTTTACGCCAATTGCACAAATTTTACGTGCTGTAGGTTTGTCTCCATCAATCCAAACTCCCGTCAAACCATCTACGCGACCTGATTCAATTCCGTACTCTTTTAACGTTAGAATTACGCTTTCTTCCAGAAATCTCAGGTATTTGTGAATGTCTGAGAAGAAATGATCTAAATCGAAAATTGGGTAAACCACTAATTGACCTGGACCGTGATAAGTGATATCACCACCACGGTTAATTTCGTAATACGTTGCTTTGTTTTCTGCCAATGCTTCATCATTGAGCAATAAGTTCTGCTTGTCACCACTTTTTCCAAGTGTGAAAACGTGTGGATGTTCACAAAAGAGAATGTAATTCTGTGTTACTTCATCCGAATCGCCATTTCTGACTTTAATTTTATGATCGACAGTACCACGGAACAATTTTTCTTGATAATCCCAAGCTTCCTTGTAATCTATCAATCCCAGATTTTCGTAATGAACTATTGGCATTTTGTTCAATTAAAATTTTGCCATTTCAGATTTCAAATAATCGATAATTTCGATGTCAATTGGATCTACATTTTTCAATTCCGCTAAATACAAAGAAGCCCAATCGACTAAATTGATGTAATAAATTGAACGTTCGATTAAACTATTTCCTTTTGGAAAAATGGTCATATTTTTCGAAGACATCGTAGCAATTCGCGCCTTTGTTATTTCCAAACGACGTGCATTTCTTGGGTGAATATCATCCGATTCAAAAAACAATGAAGCAAAACGATCATCTCCTCCGCCCCATCCAACTAATTCGTTGTGATTCATTTCAGGTAAAGAATGATGCCAGCACAATAATTTACCGTTTTCATTGAATTGCTGTCTCGCACGAACTAATACTGGCTCGTACATCGTTGTGCCGTAAAAAATGCCGACATTTCCTTTTAAAAATTGTGCTATTTCGTGTGCTTTCGCTTTGATCTCAACCTCATCTTTCACGATCAATTGACGGGCAGTTTCCATTTCGTTCAATCGATCTGAACTTATCATTCCCAATTCACTGAAAATATTCAACAATTGAACCAAGGAAAATGCCAAGGCAGTTCTTGGAGGATTTCCACCAGGAACAACAACACAATCGTATCCGTTTTTCTTGCAAATTTCTTGCATTTCGCCACCGGAAGTAACGCCAATGATGTATGCCCCTTTTTCAATAGCTTCTTTAACAGTGCTCAATGTTTCTTCAGTATTTCCAGAATAAGAAGAACCAATAACTAAGGTGTTTTTTGAAACAAACGCTGGAAGTTTATAATCGTGCGCATATAAAATTGGTACATTGATTTCATCTTCAATCCATTTTCCTACTAACTTTCCGCCAATCCCAGAACCACCCATTCCACAGATCACTATGTTTTGAATTTCTCTATCTGGCGTTTTGAATTTTGATCGTTTCGCAATTGCAAGCGCTTCGCTTATATTATCAGGAAATGCACTAATTAATTTCTCCATACGTTTTTAAACTATTGTGTAAAGTTAACTATTCAACGAAAAAATGAATGAAGTCTTACCTAATTCTTCTGAAAAAATCCATTTAGTTTTAAAAAACGACCGTTTTAACCGCTAATAAATTCTAATTTTGTAAAAAATTTCAGATATGAAATCAAAAACGGCAAAAGAAACACTTTCAATTACCACTAAAGTTGTACTTCCAAACGATACAAATACCTTAGGAAATCTTTTTGGGGGACAATTGCTCGCCTGGATGGACATCATTTCAAGTGTTGCAGCGCATCGTCATTGCCGAAGAGTTGTTGTTACTGCGGCCGTAAACAATGTTTCATTTCAACAACCAATTATTCATTCGTCGATTGTGACGTTGCAAGCCAAGGTTTCTCGTGCATTCAATTCTTCTATGGAAATTTTTGTAGATGTATTCGTCGAAAACCCAGTTACGGGTGTTCAAATAAAATCCAACGAAGCAATCTACACCTTTGTTGCCGTAGACCAAAATGGCGGGCCGATTCAAGTTCCTGAGTTAATTCCTGAAACTGACGAGGAAAAATCACGTTACGACGGTGCATTACGTCGTAAACAATTGAGTTTAATTTTGGCTGGAAAAATGGACCCGAAGGAAGCGACTGAGTTGAAGAAGTTGTTTTTGGGAGAGTAGGGTCAAGACGATAGGAGTCAAGACTTGATTTTTAGAAAATAAAATCTTTCTGCTTTTACGAAATCTTCCGTACGTATAAATACCTGATTTTCATGAATTCTTGTTTCATAACAGGGTTTATTTTACATTGGTGATGTAAATTGTACTTCCAACTATGAGAAAAGAGATGCAAAAAAATGCTTTGACAAAGTAAAATGGATAACCTGCATATCATTTTTGTTGCTGTTTTCAAATTCCGGAAACACTCAAGCAACTGTTAATCCTATAATTAAAGCAAATTATAGTTACATGTTAGGAATTAATGAATATTACGGTTTCGACTATAGTTTAGGGGGAGGAATAAACATTAATAATAAGGTGTCAGTTCTTTTGCAGTTTAAATTATTTAAAAAACCAACGGGACAACAATTCCGATAATTTTGATGCTCTCCAGATGCTGACAACATCTCTCACATTCTCAGGTCGATTTTTAGAGAAAAGCACATGTTTAGCCCTGTTCTTGAATTTGATATAGGATTGAATATAGTGTCAAATGCCAAAGATCATTACGTGGATTTCTTTATCGGTCCTTCATTTAACGCTTATGGTTTTCATGTTAAAAGGCTTGCTGGTCAAACCTTGAACGGTTTTCATGATGAAAAAGTATTCTTCGATTCACAAAAAGGCATTGGCTTTGAAGTACAAGTTCAATACACCTTCCCAATGAAAAAACAACTGGCTAAAAAAGCATCAGAGTGATATTATCAGCCATTCACTGACTTCACAATCGCTTCTACATTCTGCTCGTTCATACATTTAAAATGCTTTTTCGGGCATTCTTGAAAGCCAATTTTGGAGCACGGTCGGCAATTCAATCCTTCCACTTGGTGGATGCTGATTTTTTCAGGTTGGTTTGGATAATACGGATACATTCCTAAATCCGGTGTTGTATTTCCCCAAACAGAAACAATCGGAACACCGAAACAAGCCGCAATGTGCATCATTCCCGTATCGTTAGTAACCAGTTTATGGCTTTGAGCTACAATGCTCGCCGATTGATTGAGGCTGTAATCGCCACAGGTATTAATGACATGCTTGTTTGTGGTTTTTGCCAATACTTCCAAGGCGACATTTCTGTCCATCACTCCACCAACAATAACAACAGGTTTTGTGGATGCATCGGCAATTTCTACCAACAAATTCACCGGCATTTGCTTGGTTTTAAATTGTGCCCCAATCGCTAAAGAAACGTATTCAGAAGGATTTATTGCAAATTCAGCGAGCGTGTCAACATTGTCTTTTTCTGGAATGAAATAATCTCCAGGAAGTTCATCGTTTTTAACACCAAGTGGTTTTACAGCATCAAAATAACGCCCCACCACATGCCCTTTTGGCATTCGATTCCATTTGAATTTCACCAAGAAGAACTTTCGAATATTTAGTTTGTTGAACGTCGTAGATTTTACGCCAAGCTTTCTTTTCAAAGAAGTTGTTCGAATGTTGTTGTGCAAGTCAACTACCCAATCGTAGTTTTCCTTTTTTAGTTCACCTACCACTTCGTCTATCGACTTTTTCATTGTGAAAACGCGATCTACATGCGGATTGTCAGCAACGATTCCAGAAAACTGTTCTTTGGTAAGAAAGTGCAATTCAGTAATGGGCAATTGTTGTTTTATCGCTCTTACAACAGAAGATGTAAGGACAATATCACCAATAGAACTAAATCGAACAACTAGAATTTTCACCTTTCAAATATAGATTAAAGCGCTTTATAGTCAGCGTAGATTTGTGTCAAAAATGCGTGACCTTTTTTCACTTCCGTTTTTTCAACATTTTTCGGGAATGTATTTTCAAGGAATGATTTCATTTCCATTTGAAACGTCATTCCACCCAAAGGCGTTACCCATCCGTAGCCGCGTGTAATTGTGTGACACGCAAACTCAGGAGAATTTGGGTTCAATAAATCTTTACTCCATGGGTAACGAGAAATATCTCCGTTCATTTGATAAATCAAGGTTGCTGCGACATCCGATTGCGAAC
Source organism: uncultured Flavobacteriales bacterium (assembly GCA_963925035.1). Classification (GTDB taxonomy): domain Bacteria; phylum Bacteroidota; class Bacteroidia; order Flavobacteriales_D; family Crocinitomicaceae; genus UBA4466. The sequence goes on along the minus strand of CAWUSK010000035.1, from coordinate 30,091 downwards.
CTATTTTTTCAATTCTCTTTCCTTTGTATTCAGCTTTCAATGGTTCTCCGTAAAACAACAATGGAATTCTGTTGTATTTATTAAACGAAGGACTTTGCGACGAAGGAGTTGCATGTCCGTGATCTGCTATAAAAACAAACAATGTGTTTTTGTACCAAGATTGCTTTTTGCACTTTTCGATGAATGCTTTGAGTGCGCCATCTGCATAAACTACAGAATTCATGTAATCCGCTTCGACTCCTTTAAATTTTTGTTTTCCTTTTTTTGGATAATCGTACGGTGAATGTGTACTCCCTGTGAATGCACAATGTAAAAATGGTTCTTGAGTAGCGTTCGTTCGTTCGATTAAGAAATCGTATAAATCTTCATCAAAATAATTCAACTTCCCTCTTTTCAATCCACTTGGAAAATCAGACTCATCGGCTACATCATCAAATCCGTGATCCAAAAAATAACCGCCTATATTTCCATATTTCAAATCACCACTAAAAATGTAATTGGAAGAATACCCCCATTCTTGCATGTCTTGGTTGATCGAATGCAATTTTCTAGATTTATCTGGTTGCAATGAAATTGAAATTTCTGGAATCGCTGGGTTTCCACTAAAAATACTTGAGTTTCCAATTTCCGATGTTCCTCCGGTTGCATAAATATTAGAAAACAGCAATCCTTCCTTCGTCAAAGCATCAAAGTTTGGAGTAGCTCCTTTTGTTTCGCCTAAGGAACCAATTGCCTCAGATGCCCAACCTTCCAAAACGATAAAAACTACATTTGGCCGTTCATTTTCCAAGACTTTTACATCGTGCTCTTTCGGGTAATTGTACATTTTATCTACAATTCTTTTTGCTTCCTTCGGATTGATATCCGGCATTAAATCGTCGATTTCGCTACGGTTGTACAATAAATAACTCTTCCCGAAATAGTAGGTTGAATTGGTTGCCAAATCATTCGCTACTGGATTGTTCGAAAAGAACGCAGAGTTGATGTTAATTGGAATTTGTTGCCATCCGCCTCGTGCTAGCAAAAGGAATAGAAAAGAAAAAACGCTAAACAGAAGAATAGAAACGGGAATTCTAACCAATATTTTTAAGTCCTGCTTAACCTCCAGTTTTTTAAATAACCATTGACTTATTCTCCAAGCAAAAACAATTTCTAGTATCGAAAAGACGATAAATCCAATCGTCATTCCGTAATCCGCTGTTCTAAAAACCTCATCAGGATTTGAAAGGTGCGTAAATACACGCGAAGTCAATTTATGATTCCATTCTGGATACGCATTGATTTCTCCAGCGTGAATGAAAATGGTAATCACCGCTTCGAGCAATAATACTCCAATAAACAAGCGCTTCAACCATTTTTTAGGATGAGCAAAGTAAATTATAAGGAATAATAAAGGAAGTACAGATAAAAATCCAGCCGTTGCTAGATCCAAACGAATGGAATAGAAAAAAGTAAGGAACCAATCTCCCCAAGACACATCACTAAACTTTCCCCAGTTGTGAATGGAGAACATGATTCGTTGGAAATCAAATAACAAAATCCAAAAAATCAGAAGTTTAATTAGTTGTATAAATAGACTTTTGATTGCATTCATAGGGACAAAGTTAATTTTTAATTGGCACCGCCACAAGGCAGAAGCGAAGCTAATTAATAAAGGTAACTTCTGTCGCACTGCAACTTCCTTTATCTTACTAACTTTACAACACTATGAGTTCATTTAAAGAAATAATCAATTCAAGTCAAGTCAACCAACTTTGGTTGATTTCCATGCAACTTGGTGCGGACCGTGCAAAGCAATGGCGCCAGTTTTAGATCAGTTAAAAAGCGAACTTGGTGATTCAATTCGTGTCTTAAAAATCGATATTGACAAGAATCAAGCATTGGCCAACCAATTAAATGTAAGGGGTGTTCCATTGTTCATTTTATACAAATCTGGTCAAATTGTATGGAAACAAAGCGGAGGAATGAGTTTAAGTACGCTAGTTTCCAAAATAAAACCGAGCATAGGTTAAATTCCACAATAACGGTTTAGTTCCTATTTTTAAGTCAGTTTATTCTATCGTAAAGTCTCCAAAATAGTAGGCTGTGACATTATTATTGTTTCAAATTTGCACCTTATACTATAAACATCTACTTTTGCCCCCTTAAATTACTTAACTAATAATTATGGAACAAAACCTAATTTATATTCTACCAGTCTTTGGACTAATTGGATTAATCTATATGTTATTCCTTTCTTCATGGGTGAAAAAGCAACCAGCTGGAAGTGATAAAATGCAAAAATTAGCTGGATATATCGCTGATGGAGCTTTGGCTTTCTTGAAAGCTGAGTACCGCATGTTGGCAGTATTCGTTGTGATCGCTGGTACGGCACTTGGAATTCTTTCAGCAACAGGATTAATTCCTGCTGGAATGTTCATCGTTGTAGCTTTCGTTATTGGTGCTGTGTTCTCTGCTGTAGCAGGAAATATCGGTATGCGTATCGCGACTAAAGCAAACGTTAGAACAGCTGAAGCAGCAAAAACAAGTTTACCACAAGCAATGAAAGTTGCTTTCAGAGGAGGAACAGTAATGGGATTAGGTGTTGCAGGTCTTGCAGTATTTGGTCTTTCCACAATTTTCATTTTCCTTATCTTCCAAGTTGGAGGTATGGAAAGTGCAATTAAAGGTGATAACATGGGAATCATCCTTGAAACTTTAGCTGGTTTCTCTTTAGGAGCTGAGTGTATCGCATTGTTCGCTAGAGTTGGTGGTGGTATTTATACGAAAGCTGCAGATGTTGGAGCTGACCTTGTAGGGAAAGTTGAAGCTGGAATTCCAGAAGACGACGTTCGTAACCCTGCAACGATTGCTGATAATGTTGGAGACAACGTTGGAGATGTTGCCGGAATGGGAGCTGATTTATTCGGATCTTATGTAGCAACAATGCTTGCAGCAATGGTTCTTGGTAACTATATGATTAACGATATTACAAGTGCAACTGGAGAATTTTCAGATTCATTCGGAAATATGGGCCCAATCTTATTGCCTGTATTAATTGCAGGAGTTGGTATTATCTTCTCAATTATCGGATCTTGGGTTATTAGTATTAAAAATAACGACGCTAAAGAAAAACAAGTACAAGGAGCATTTAACCTAGGAAACTGGGGTTCACTTGCAATTACTGCTATTGCTTCTTTCTTTATTATTCAATGGATGCTTCCTGCTAAAATGGAAATGAGTTTTTTCGGAGAAGGAATGCAAGTTGTAGGATATAACAGAGTCTTTTATGCTGTGTTAATTGGATTAGCAGTTGGAGGTTTGATTTCAATGTTGACTGAATATTACACAGCAATGGGTAAAAAACCAGTTATGGGGATTATTCAAAACTCATCTACAGGAGCTGCAACAAACATTATCTCTGGACTTTCTTTAGGAATGATGTCAACTGCAGCACCAATTTTATTGTTTGCTGGAGCGATCTGGGGAGCTTATGAGTGCGCTGGATTTTACGGAGTAGCAATTGGAGCATCAGCAATGATGGCAACAACAGCTCTTCAATTAGCAATTGATGCTTTCGGACCGATTGCTGATAACGCAGGTGGAATTGCTGAAATGTCGGAATTAGATCCTGAAGTTCGTGAACGTACCGACATCTTAGATGCTGTTGGTAACACAACTGCAGCAGTTGGTAAAGGATTCGCTATTGCTTCTGCAGCATTAACTGCTTTAGCATTATTTGCAGCATACGTTACTTTTACTGGTATTGATGGAATTAACATCTTTAAAGCAAAAGTTCTTGCGGCATTATTTATTGGAGCAATGATTCCTGTTGTTTTCTCTGCACTTGCAATGAGCGCAGTAGGAAAAGCGGCAATGGCAATGGTAAAAGAAGTTCGTCGTCAGTTCAAAGAGATTCCAGGAATTATGGAATATGAAGCTGAACCAGAATACGAAAAATGTGTTGACATTTCTACGAAAGCTGCATTGAAACAAATGATGCTTCCAGGAATTATCACGATTGTTTCTCCAATAATTATTGGATTTGCAATGGGAGCTGAGGCACTTGGAGCTTACATGGCTGGTGTTACTGTTTCTGGTGTTCTTTGGGCAATCTTCCAAAACAACGCAGGTGGTGCATGGGACAACGCTAAGAAATCATTCGAAGCAGGTGTTATGATTGATGGTGAAATGACATTTAAAGGTTCTGAGGCTCACAAAGCGGCAGTAACTGGAGATACAGTTGGAGATCCTTTCAAAGATACTTCTGGTCCTTCAATGAACATCTTAATTAAATTGACTTGTTTGATTGGATTGGTAATCGCTCCAATATTGAGCAATGGTCACCAAAGTTCTGATGCAAACGCATTTGGAGCACAAACAGAATGTTCTTCTAAGAAAGCATGTACTGGAGATATGTCAACTTGTAAAAGTGATTCAAAATGCGACATGTCAAAATGTTCTGAAATGACAAAAGAAGAATGTGCAGCAATGTGCGATTCTAAAGGTTGTTCAGTAGAAGAAAAAGCAGCTTGTCTTGCAAATTATGATGCGGATGGAAAGTTCATTGGTAAACAATGTTCATCTTCTAAAAAGTGTTCTGAATCTGCAGAAAAAGGATGTAAAAAAGGATGTACAAAACCTTGTTGCGCTAAGAAATAAAAAAACGAACTCTCGTAGTTCTTTTCAATACTAAAGCCGTTAGATTTCTAACGGCTTTTTTTGTGCCTTTTTATTTTTCAATTATTTGCTTTATATTTAGTGAAAATCTACACTATGAACACCTTAAAAATAACATTGATACTTATTGGAATTTCTTCCTTCTCCTTTAGTTTTACTCAAACCGCAGAGCAAGATTATTCACACATGGATAAAAACAAGGACGGAAAAATTGATAAAACTGAATTTTGAAAATGCTCCGCCACAGCCACCTGCTCCAAAAAAGGCATCAGCAGAAGGAGAAGTAAGATCTTCGGATAAATCAGATGCAGCGCCAGCTCCGGGAAACAAGCTCCTCCAAGCCCAATTACATTTGACGCAATAGACAAAATCAACGATGGTATTATTGATATGGATGAGTTTACTGAGAACCATACAGCGATTAGAAAACGACCAGGAGCTCAAGGCAATAAGAAGAAATAAGATTCCTTCTATTCGAATGATGGAAATTTAAATAAGACCTTCAATAGACAGGGTTTCTACCACCTTTTTCATTTTTTTCTGAATCACTTTAAAGTGGTGTTCTTCATCCGGACTAATTAGAGAAATTGCTTCTCCAGACTTATCCGCACGACCTGTTCTACCAATTCGGTGAACGTAATCTTTGGGTGAACGTGGCAATTCATAATTGATCACAACTGGCAGTTCTATAATATCAATTCCTCGAGATAAAAGGTCCGTTGCAACAAGAACTTTCAATTCACCAGACTTGAATTTCTCTAAAGCCATATTACGAGCCAATTGACTTTTCTTACTGTGAATCGCTGTTGCTTCAATCCCGTTCTTTCGCAATTTATCTGCAACGTTATCCGCCTTGTAAACAGACGATGTGAAAACAAGCACTTGTTTCCAATCTTTTTCTGTAATCAAATACCTCAATAATGGCCCTTTTTTAGCCTCCTCAACGGCAAAGGCTATTTGAATAATCGCATCAATATCATTTTCTTCAACACCTATCTTAATAACTATTGGCTCATTCAAAATAAGCTGACTAATATTATCAACTTCCTCATTCAACGTAGCGGAAAAAAGTAAATTTTGACGTTTTGTAGGAAGGCAACGAATAATTGAATCCATTTCCTTCTTGAATCCTAAATTCAGCAACTTGTCTGCTTCATCCAATAACAATGTTTCAACTTGGTCCAAATGCACAGATTTAGATTCCAACAACTCAATTAAACGACCTGGTGTAGCAATCAAAACATTGACGTTCTGTAACGCGATCATTTGAGGATTAATGGAAACGCCTCCGTAAACGGCAAGTGTTTTAATTTTTTCTGGTAGAGAACGAGAAAAAAGTTTAAACACAGTTTCAATTTGAATTGCCAATTCACGCGTAGGAACAACCACTAAAACATTTACATGTCGGTTCTTTAGCGTTTTTCGTTTTCTGATATTTGTCAAGATTGGCAATACAAAACTCGCCGTTTTTCCAGAGCCCGTTTTTGCAATTCCCAATAAATCCTTTCCTGCAATAATTGCAGGAATTGTCTCTAACTGAATTGGATATGGGCGTTCATATCCTTCTTTCTCAATTACTACGACTAATTCTTCAGGAAGTCCAAGTTGTAAGAATGTCATTTATGCGTGTTTATTAAAATGCAAAAAGGCTGTCTGAAGACAACCTTTTTTTAGTAGCGGGGACAGGACTCGAACCTATGACCTTCGGGTTATGAGCCCGACGAGCTACCAACTGCTCCACCCCGCGATGTGTTCTGTTATTGCTAACAGCGATGCAAAGATACGCTAACTTTCTACAATTACAAAGGAAAATAAAGATAATTCTGATAAAATTAGATTTCAAGCCTTGAAATCTTGTTACTTTTGTAATAAAGGGAATTACACTGTAAAATAAACTGTCTTATGAGCAAAAGAACAATTCTAATCATCAGTCTTACTTTTATTGGTCTCGCATTTTTACAATCATGTGGTAACGAAACAGCTAACTCAACAGATCCAACGACTGAGTTAAATAAAGAGTATGTTCCAAATAAGAACGAAATTGCCTTTGAAGAAAAAATGGCTGCAATTGATGCGAACCAAAACTTCCAAAAAGGAAATAGTTTGTTTTATTCTCGTGCTGATGGAGCATCTGTAGATGTTGAACTTTTTATCGACTCCAACAACGCAGTTGTAAAAATGGTAGAACGCTATACAAATTCAGCCACACAAAGTGTTTGTTCGAATGTGTTTTACCTAGAAAACAAAAAAAAATTTGCTTCGCGAGAATTGTTTGAATACGCCTCAAAGGATTCGCTTTCATTTTCTGAACGCATCAGTTATTATGACAAAAAAGATAAGCCAATTGTAACAAAAATGAAAACTGCGTACTTCGAAGATGAGTTAGACTATGAATCATTTTCAATTGTCGAAAATCACGATTGCAGCATTCAAAGAGCCATTAACGTCATCAATCAAACAGGCGAATACGTGACAACTTTCCGTGGATTCGTTAAAGAAGATCCTTATTTATATATGATTGTTGGAGAAAACGACAACAAAGGATATTCATCGTCTTTGGTGGTTCAAATGATGACCTCAACCATCAAAAAATTACAGTTAAACGAAGCTAAAATGATTGGAGCTCCGCTGACTGTAGAATTTCAAACTTTAGACGACTCGCAAGGGTTTGTCTATCAAATGTTGAATTCTGCTCACATCCGTTAGTTAAGGTTTATTACCTTTAACACACTGATTCTACCTTTTAACATAAAAAAAGAAAACGGTAAACCATTTACCCTTAGATTTGCGTGGATTAAAGTCAAAACTTTAGACAGTCTAATTATGAGAAAATTTTTACCTTTTATACTTTTATTACTTGTTTTTTGCGTGGCTCCGTTTGCCAATTCTCAAGAGATGAAAGTAAGTGGATTTGTATACGATACAACTGGTGTTAAACCTTTACGAAACGTCATGGTCACAGCAGTGAGAATAAAAGATTCACTTCTACTAGGTTTCGACAGAACGAAAGCAGATGGTAGTTTCGTATTGAAAGGATTTCCAATTGACACATTTTCGTTAACCATTGAATATCCAGGTCTTGACGACAAAACATATTACATGTTTGGTCATGACGCAAATAAAACAATTGACATTCCAAGTATTGCAATGGCTGCAAAGTCTCAAGAGCTTGAGGAAGTCATTATTTACGCGAATAAAAATCCTATTTATTACCGTGGAGATACCTTAGTATATGTCGCTGATTCATTTAAAGTCCATGAAGGTGCTGTAGTAGAAGATTTATTAAAGAAATTACCAGGACTTAGTGTCGACAAAGAAGGAAAAATCACATCACAAGGTCAGGCCATTGATCAAGTTCTTGTAGATGGTGATGAGTTTTTTGGTTCAGACCCAACTATTGCAACAAAGAATTTAGCTGCTGACGGAATTAAGACTGTTGAACTTTACGAAAAAGAAAATGACCAAGGAATTGGGGGCAGTGATGATAAAATAAAGGTCCTCGATTTACGATTAAAAGACAGTGCTAAAAAAGGATATTTCGGACGGGTTTCTGGTGCATCTGATTTTGCACTTACACCAATCAATAATAAAATTGGAACCAATCCTTTCTATGAAGGAGAGATGCTATTAAGCCGTTTTGACGGATCACAAAAAGTTTCCGTATTTGCATTGGCTACAAATACACCTAGATCTAGTTTTGGTCGTGGAGATTTGAATAAGTTTGGTTTAGGAAATGAAAAAGGGGCCAATTCAATGCCATGGGAAGACAACGCGAGCAATACAAGCGGTATTCCTCAAACGTTCAAGGCTGGAGCATATTTCACTGATAAAATTGGTAAAAATAAAGGCGCTAAAATTGGTTTCAATTATTCCTATTACAACACACAATTAGACGCTATTTCTGCAAGTAGGTCTCAGTACTACTTAACTGACACTACTTATTTTACAGATGATTCTACACGAAATTTTTCGCGAAATGAGTCGCACAATGTAAATTTCAGTTTTAAAGCACATCTAGATTCATTAACTACACTTGAAATTAAACCATCTTTCAGTTATGATATTGCCAAAGATGACAATGCAGATTTAACCACTTTCATCAATGGAAATGATGTTCAATCATTGCAAACATCAGTTGGGAATAACAATAAATCTGAAGGACTTGGACTTAGTGGAATGGCACGAATCAATCGTAAATTCAAAAAGAAAAAACGTGAATTAGAAGTCCGATACGATGTAGATTTCTCAGATAATAAAACGGATGGAAACTTAAATACAACAACACGTATATTTGTTCCGCTTTATGATTCTATCGTTGATCAACGCAAGGACAACAACAATAGTTCTCAAAATCATTACGCAACTGTTACTTATATTGAGCCAATTGCAAAAATATTAAAACTTGAATTCCAATACTTATACGAATTCGGTATTAGTAAACAAAGCAAGGAAACATACGACTTCAATAACAATGAGTATAATAGTTTCCGAACAGATCTATCGAATAGTTTTGAAAGTACTCGCCAGCAACACAGAGGTGGAATTGAATTGATATTTCAAACGAACAAACACACTATTCAAGGTGGAGCAAAAGTGAGAAACATTGACATAGACAATGATAACTTAATTACAGGAGTTCAAACTCCTCAAAACTTTAACAATGTCTTACCTACTTTCCGATACGAATACAAACCAAGTGTAAGTAAACGTTTTTCAATTGATTACAGTACAAGCTCTAGTCAACCATCTATTAACGACTTACAGCCTGTTCCGGACAACTCTAATCCAAACAGAATTGCCATTGGTAATCCAGACTTAACTCCAAATTATGCGCATAATATCCGTGTTAACTTTAATACGTGGCAAGCAATGACTGGAAGGTATGTTTATGCTGGAGGACTTTTAAACTTAACTGAAGATGGATTTACGAACTCTACAGTCTATGACAATTTCGGTCGTGCAGTTTCTCAAACAGTGAATACAGACGGTACGATGTATGCAGTTGTTTTTGCAGGTGCTGGATTGCCCCTTTACAAACAAATAATTACATTAAACCCAAACTTGAATACTTCATTCAATCGTTTTATCAGTTACATCAACACAGAAAAAAATACAACTGATAATTTTGCAATAACAGGTCAGTTAGATCTTGATTTTAGATGGGATTCATTGGAGGTAACACTAAACTCTAGTTATACTTATAACAACCCTCAAAGTTCATTAAGTGCAGCTTCAAGCAATCCTTATACGAATCAAGCGTATGGCGCAGAAGTTGTTTGGAGATTGCCACATGGATTTAAAATTGGTGTAGACGGAACGTATAACAAAAACGCACAAAAAGGAGAAGGATTCTACAACATTGAGTACTTCATTTTGAATGCTGAAGTCAGTAAATCATTCTTAAAAACAGGGAATTTGGTTCTAGCGATTCAAGGAAACGATATTTTCAATCAAAATATCAGTGCATCTCGACAAGTGAACGGAAATATTATCACCGATTATAGAACAACAATTATTTCACGTTATTTCTTATTGAAATTGACGTATCGTTTCAACAATAACAAAACTAAAGAAGAAGATCAAAATGGCTGGCATTAAACAACTTATAATCACTTGCGCACTGATCTTAATAAGTGCAAGTACGTATGCTCAAATTACATCAGGAAGAATTGTATACGAACGTAGAACAAATTTGGAGAAATTGTACAAGGGAAATGAAAGAGTTGCTCGTTTCATTAAAGAAGGCACCAAACCTAAAGTAGAGCAATTTGAGCTTTATTTTAACGATACACTTTCTGCTTTTACACCCATCGAAAGTGGTGAACCAGAACAAGGTTTTATGAAGTTTTTGACAACGCATAATAAAATCTATAACAATACTGCCAAGAACCAAAAAACTGCAATTTTAGACATGTGGGGAACTGAGACTGTTGTTCAAGACACTTTATCCGTTAGAAAATGGAAAATTATGGGTAGCAAGCGTGAAATTGCTGGTTACTTATGCCACAAAGCGATGTGGGAAATGAACGATACAACGCGAATTTACGCTTGGTATTGCGCTGATATTGTTCCTTCTCTGGGGCCAGAAGGATTTAGCGGTCTTCCAGGTACAATACTAGGTCTTGTGAATGAAGAAGGAAGTTTGATTTACTTTGCTAAAGAAGTAAAAGCAATGGCACCTCCAATCGCGAAATTGACATACGCTGGGAAAATCAAAGATGCTTATACTATAGAAGCCCTAAAAGTAAACCTTTTAGAGAAAATGGGGCAATGGGTGAAAAAAGATGACTTGGAAGGAATGTTTAGTTGGCTATAATCGAGCCGGTAGCTGAGCTTGTCGAAATACAAGCTCAGCTACCGAAACAAACAGGTTCAGCTTCCCAATTTACTTTGTAAAATTGACTTCGTATTAATCTATGTTGCTGCTTATTTATTATTTGATGCCCATCTAGTTTCTCTCCATTCTTTTCGTTCTTCTTTGGAAAGAAATGTCCAAGCTACAATTCGGCTAGATTTGTTTCCTGTTCCCATAGGAATTGTTTTAACGTCATACGCTCTGGTATGGTCTAACAGTTTAGAAATGCCTTTAAGATTCGACTGTTTAGAAACTAAAGTAGAGAACCAAAAACAGTTTTTAGAGAACTCTTCACTTTCTCGCACCATGGTCTCAATAAATTGATACTCTCCCCCATCACAGATAAGTTCATCACTAATTCCTGCCAAGTCGACTTCCGATTTTTTTGCACTTTTACCAGTTAAATTTTTGTTTTTCCTAAACGTCCCCTTTTGGGCGTCTTCCGCTGAAGAATGAAAAGGAGGATTACAGATAACGGCTTCAATTTTTTCTTCTTTTCCAATGATACCGTGAAAAATATTCCTTGATTTCTTCTGGATTCGGCATTCAATATTCTCTTTTAAAGAATTATTTACACCGATAATACCCTGTGACGAGGCAATGGAATCCATGTTAATATCGGAACCGATAAACTTCCAGTCATATTCTGTAACACCAATAATTGGATAAATGCAACTCGCTCCAACGCCTATATCAAGACAGGTGATTTTATCCCCTGTTGGGATGTTACCAAAATTACTTTCACTTAATAAATCTGCAATATAATGTATGTAATCTGCTCTCCCGGGAATTGGTGGACATAAATTCTCATCTGGAAATTCCCAGTTCTTAATGCCGTAATAATGGTTAAGTAGCGCTTTATTCAGAAGTTTAACTGCAAGTGGTTTCGAAAAGTCGACAGAGGCTTGTCCTGATTTATTGGGAACGACATAATCCTTTAATTCAGGAGTAGAAATAACCAATGCATCTAAATCATATCGTTCTAGATTTTTGTTTCGAGGATGGAGTCTTGTTTTTTCTTTTTGCGGTTTTTCTGAAGACATGATTTGTTGTGATTTCGTTCGTGATTCTATTAATTTCTGCAAGGCAAGAGAACTAATATTACAATCTATACAGTGTTAAACGTTCCTTTTCTTTATCATTTTTTGTAGAAAAAGGTTATTTGGCAATAAGATTTCTTCATCTTCTGCTGTTTTCAGCTTAACAAAAAAGAGTCCAATATCGCTTATTCTTCCTTCTATTTCATAGTCCTTTTCGAGGATAACAACAGTATCATCTAATTTAACTGAATGATTAAAAAATATAATTATTCCTGAAGTAATATTTGACAAATGCGACCACTGCGCAAACAATGCAATTCCAACTACGGCAAGCACAGAAGTCATAAACATGAATAATTCAGATTGATCTATTCCCCAAACTGACAGAATAAAGATTAAAGTAATGGTTGCAAGTACAATTTGAAAAACTTTTTTGATGATTTTCCCTCTGGTTTTTTGCAAAAACTTCTTTTTAACTGTTCTGTCTATTGCTAAAATGAATATTATTCTAATAAGAAAGAATAATATAATAGCTATTGCAGTTTCAAGTATTAAAATTTCTAATAAATTCATCTCAGTCTAAATTGAAAAAAAGAAAATTAGCGTCATTCCAAAAGCAATCTTAAGCATCTTCTTATTATAACGTCTTGTATACAGTGAGGTAAATTATTCAGAAAGGCGCATTAAAAATTGGTGAAATCAACCATTTTCAGCAACTACTTCTTTCACTTCAGGAAGATGTTGCATCAATAAACTTTCAATTCCACCTTTAAGAGTTGCCGTGCTTGATGGACATCCTGAACAAGAACCTTTCAAAACAACAGTAACTACTCCATTTTCGTAACCTCTAAAATCAATTGCTCCTCCATCGTTTTCAACCGCTGGTCGAACATATTCATCCAATAAATCACAGATGGCATCATCGTATTCTGACGCTGTAAATACTTTTACCGGTTTATCGTCTTTGCTTTCTGTAGGCGCATTTTTTGCCGGCATTTGAATCAATACCTCTTTACCGTCAGATAAGAACTCACGAATGAATTCACGCAACTCCATTGTAATGAAGTCCCAGGCCAAATTATCTGTTTTAGTTACGGTAACAAAATTAGACGCAATAAATACAGCCTTTACAAAAGGTAAGTTGAACAACTCTTCAGCCAAAGGAGAGAATCCTTTTGCAGATGCCTTCGTTTGAAATTCAGCAGAATCACCAGTTCCAAGCAGGTGTTTGTTTACTACAAACTTCATCGTAGATGGATTTGGAGTCATTTCTGCGTAAACTGTAACTGGGATCTTCATAATTTCGAATTTTTAACAAAATTAAAACAATCAATCCAAGAATGCACCCAATATTGAATTTATATTCTCATTCAAATGGTTTATATTTGTAAACGTGAAACAATTAAAGTCCATATTCATTATTTCAGGATTGCTCTTACTCTTTGTAGGCAATGTTGGTGTAAACGTATTCAAGCACATTTGTCAAGAAAATGGTGTTTGGACTTCTTACTTTGTTCAAACCGCTTATGATCATTGTGAAAGTCAGCATGAAGCGGTAAAACATGCCAAAAGTTGCTGTGCTGTCGAACAAGAAGAAAATAAAAAAGATTGTTGCAACGACCAGACTGAGTTCTTCAAAATCAACCTTGATTTTTACAACGATCCTTCTATATCCATTCCGCCGACTAGTGCGATTATCATCCCAACCAATTTTGTTTTCGTTCATAACGATATTCAACAAGATTATTACACCTCCAAATACGTCAATCCTCCACCAAAAAGGCTTGGGAAAGACATTCTCATTCAATATCAAGTGTTTTTAATATGATGTAATCTCTTCTTTTTAGAATTGATTAATCACATATTAAATAAATATTTATGAAAAAAATATTCATCGCATTTGTCTGCGTGTTTCTAATAAACACCCTCAATGCTCAAGTAAAAGGAATCGTTTACGGCTCCTCGAACTTATCAAAAACAGCACTTTATGGTGCTCGCGTCAAGCTTCTCAATGACAATCGCGGTGTAATTACCGACGAAGATGGAAAGTTTGAAATTATATTACCAAAAGAATTACCTGACACTTTGGTCTTTTCGGCAATGGGATATTATTCAGACACCATTATTGTCGACAAAAAAGACCGTTTTATTTCGTTTGAGGTCATCCTTTATTCGGAGCAAATCTTACCAGAAGTAGTTGCATCCTACAAAAAAGGATCACACTCAATTTCACGATTAAAAACATTACTTGTCGAGGAAATTGGAGAAGGAGAATTACGTAAAGCTGCATGCTGTAACCTCTCAGAATCCTTTGAAACCAACGCGTCTGTCGATGTAAACATTACCGATGCCGTATCAGGAGCCAAACAAATTCAAATGATGGGACTAGCAGGAATTTACACGCAACTTCAAATGGAGAACATTCCATATTTACGTGGATTAGAAAGTGCCTTTGGTTTAAATTCGATGCCAGGAACTTGGATTTCATCCATACAAATCACCAAAGGAACAGGAACTGTTATAAATGGTTATGAGTCAATGGCTGGATTAGTTAACATGGAAGTCAAAAAACCTCAAAACATGGAAAGATTCTACCTCAATGCTTATGGAAATATCATGGGCCGATTTGAACTGAATTTGAATTCTGGATTTAAACTTGGAAAAAAATGGTCGACGGGAATTCTAGTTCATGGATCAACGCAACAAGGAGAAATGGATCGGAATAAGGATGGTTTCCGTGATGTGCCTATGGGATATAATTTCGCCCTTATGAATCGTTACCATTATCAAGGAAAAAAGATGGAAGCTCAAATTGGTTTCAACACCTATTTAGATAATAAAAACGGAGGCCAAGTAAGTTCCTTACGAAGCGATACAGCTGGATATTACGGCGTAAACATTGATTCAAAACACATTGATTTGTTTGCAAAAACAGGTTTTTTCATGAAGAAACCGGGACATTCAATTGGAATTGTGTACAATGTTAAGTACCAAACTTTGGACGCGAAATTTGGCTTGAGAAGCTTTAAAGGTGAAGAAAAACGCGGATACATCAATGCAATTTACGACGGAATTATTAAAACTACTGATCATAAATTCAAATTAGGAATCAGTGGTGTTTACGTTAATTTTAAACAACAAATGGATTCGCTGAACGACGACAGAGAGGAAATTGTTCCTGGTGTATTTGGAGAATACAGTTATACTGGAAATCGTTTGTCAGCGGTTATTGGTGCAAGAGGAGATTACCACAATTTGTACAATTTTCAATTTGCTCCACGATTACATCTGAAATACATTTTGACAGAAAGAACAGATGTGCGATTTACAGTAGGTCGTGGATGGAGGGTTCCTAATTATATGATTGATAACATTTCGCTGTTAGCGACTTCTCAAGCGTGGGTTGCACCTTCATCAGTAACTCCTGAAATTTCATGGAACATCGGTGGTAGTTTAATGCAAGAATTTAAAATCTTTGGAAATAAAGCATCGATGACGGTCGATTATTATTACACACATTTTGAAAACCAAATGATCGTTGATCGAGATGAATATTTTAACGCTATTGAATTCAAAAATTTGTCTGGGAAATCATTCTCGCATAGTTTACAAGGAGAATTAGCTTTCTCTCCTATCGATCAAATTGACGTAAGAATCGCTTATAAATACTTAGATGTGCAAGCGAATTATGGTGGAGAATTGCGTCAAAAAGTAATGGTTCCAAATCACCGTGGTTTTGTAAATGTGGGATACAAAACAAGAAATAAACGTTGGGAGTTTGACGTAACGGCTTCTGTTTTTGGAGAATCCAGACTTCCTGAGGTAATGTTGCCTGATGGAACAATTACAAATGATAACAAGAGTAATACTTATCCGATGTTAAATGCACAAATCACACACGTTTACAAGCGTTGGGACTTCTACATTGGAGGTGAAAACTTAACAAATTACACTCAGAAAAATCCAATTATCGACGCAGAGAATCCATTTAGTCCCACGTTCAATGCAACTCGAGTTTGGGCTCCAATTATTGGTGTCAATATATATGCCGGGGTTCGTTTCTCAATTGCACAAAAAGAAGAAAAATAAAAGAAAAAGAACGTGATGAATAATTCAAGCACGGTTTTTGATAACTAGTTAACACAATTAAAAATAGAAATTATGAAACAATTTATATTATTTCTTGCACTTTCATTCGCAGGAACAATTTATGCTCAAGAAGCATCAACAGGAGAAGCAATAATTCAAACATCGGCAGAATGCGGGTCGTGTAAAAACCGACTGGAGGGCGTACTCAATTATACCAAAGGAGTAAAGTTTGCCGAATTGAACATGGTCGATAAAAAAATAACTGTTCACTTCAATCCTAACAAGATTAGTCTAAAAGAAATCAAAACTATTATTTCTGAAACTGGTTACGACGCAGACGATTTAAAAGCAAACCCAAAATCAGTTGAAAAACTGCCTGCATGTTGCAAACCTGGCGGAATGAAATAAATAAGATTTAAGAATAAAACGGCACTTTGCGCCGTTTTATTCTTTTAAATCCGTTCGTAATTATTACAATGGTTTTAACTTTGCAACAATAAACGCATACACGTGAATCGAATTACACATTTCCTTCTGTTTTTCTGTGCTTATTTGCTTTCGTTTCAATCTTTGGGACAAGTAAAAAATAATGTGTTTGTTGAGTTTTTTGCCACTCACGAACAATCTTTTGGATTTGATAAAGGGAATATTCCCGAGCTTGAAGGAAATTACGAGAAAATTGAATTCGAAAATTCTCCTCCATACATTGTCTCATTTATGTCTGTTGAATACAAAGCAACAGGTCGTGTTCGATGCGTTATTCATGCTAAAAAATCAGTTGACCGGCAGGAGCTTCAATTCAAAATTGGAGAACGAACTATTACCATAGATTCAACAACTCTATGGAATGATACCATTTCATTGCTTCTTCCGAAAAGTAAGAAGCACTATGCGCTAGACGTTTTTTATTTTGAGCAACAAGTCGGCAAGTTAAACGTACAGGTTTATTCTCCAAAGAAAGAAAACATTATCATCGTTCCATTGACTAAAACATTGGTAAATCGAGATAGTTTAACGAAATACTTGAACTCCATTTACAAGCAGGCTGGATTGAAATTCGATATTACCATTCAACCTAAGTTTTCATCCAAAGACATTGAATTCAAGACATTCAGTAATCCAAGCAAAGCACACGATCGCTACACAGATCAAATGACCGCCATTCGTGACGACTATTTTCGGCAGAATCCAAACGCAGATAAAAAATCCAATTACCTATTCGTTGTAGATGAATTTGTGGATGAATTAATTGTTGGCTATATGGTGCGAAACAAATCTTTAGGTTTTATCAAAGAAACCGATGTAACGAAAATGTATTATACGATCGCGCAACAATTGGGTTATGGCGTTGGTTCTCTGGATGCTTTTTGGAAAGAAGACGGCCCAGTAGAAGGAACAACCTCTAATTTAATGGACAGTAATTTCGGGACAATTTTGACCGAAAATCAATGGGAATCTATTCGTTCTGGATGCAACACTTATTCCTATTTTGATGATTATGAAGATGTACAAACCAATAACGGTATAATCGCCTTTTACTTTTGGAAAGAAGATCAACAAGGAAATATTATTTTCAGTTCAACCAATCTCTTAAATTCAATCAATCGGCCGTTCAAGAAAAATCAATACTCCGTTTATTTAGCAATCGATAATTTTTTCTATTACACGGT
This sequence comes from uncultured Flavobacteriales bacterium, assembly GCA_963925035.1. Classification (GTDB taxonomy): domain Bacteria; phylum Bacteroidota; class Bacteroidia; order Flavobacteriales_D; family Crocinitomicaceae; genus UBA4466. The sequence continues at coordinate 12,278 of CAWUSK010000035.1, read as the reverse complement.
ATTTAGTGTTTTAGGTCAACTAGTTTCAGTGCTTCACCTCCTTAGTTTTGGTGTTTTCTTTTTTCTTTCGATCGTTCTTCGCAGAAAACTGATTGCTCGATGGAGAACAGGGTTTGCGCGCAGGCGAATAATTCGATTTTCTCTAAGAATCATCAATTTCGGTCTTTTTATTGTCGTTTACTTTTTACTTGTTTCGGCAATCAACCAAGGTTATTCAATGTTTGAAGTCAATGATGGTTTGTTAAAAGATTTGGCTGGAATGTCACAGGAGAGAGCCAAAAGGGAAATCCGTAACAATAACGTTATTTCAAAATTGGAAGAAAACAAGCTCGGATCTGAAGTTGTTGTGAAAAAAGGTGATAATTGGTATTTAAAAAAACTCAAGTGTGTACTTTACTTTTCACTCACACAAGACGGTGAAGGAGGGACAGATTGCAAATTTGTAAATGACACTGAATTATTGACGGTAGATTCGTTGGATTACAACGAAAAAGCCCAAAGTCATTATATGGTATTTAACTACTATTCAGAGCGCGGCGAACCCATTGGTCAGCGTGTTTTCAATCATCTTGGTGTTGACATAACAGAAAAGTTAAAACTTAAAAATCCAGTTAAACGCATTCTAATATTCGTGAACGGCTATCGTCCAACTTCAACGAGTCATACGTTTGAAGAAAATTTCAAGGACATTCAGAAAAACGGATTAGAATTCCCAAATTCGAGCAACAAAATATACACCTTCGACCGTTACGATTATTGGAATCCATGGAATAAAATGGATGATCTTTTCAAAAACAGAATCAATCCCACAGAATCCTATTATGCAGATGGTCATTTTTCTGTTTCCACTTCCAATCATCTAAGTTTAGTCAAGTTCAGTTCGCTTGCATCAATATATCCTGAACGGTGTAAAAATAAGAACCATCATGTTTGCAAAGAAACGGCTGTAAGTAGTTGGAAAACTTTGTGGTTCGATTCCGACAAAAAAACAGTGGATTTGTTCAACCTTAAGCCCAATAAGGAAGGCTTTCATGAAAGAGAAAAAAACGGTAAAATTGCAGGTCGAAATTTGCATCAAATCTTCAATGAACTGCCAAATAATTCTTCCAACGATACATTATACATTGTCGCGCACAGCATGGGTTATGCATACGCCCTTGGAATCATTGAACAATTAAGAGGGAAGATTAATTTTGGAGGTTTGTACATCATCGCGCCGGAAAATGCTACCGCTGGATCTATTGACATGAAAGAATGGAATGAGGTGTGGCAATACGGTGAGAATTTTAATTCAGAAAGATACAAATCACCTTGTTTATTGGACGGCGTTGCGCCACAAACCAAAGTTGCCGGATTATTGAATGATCATCGCGTGTACATTCCAACTGCAAACTACTCGTCCAAAGGGTTTTACAGCTCCCATTTTATTGGATATTACACGTGGATTTTTAAAATCGCTGAAAATGAAAAAGGTTATATTCCACAACGATAGCCAATTTCACAAAAAAAGCAAAACTGATAACGCCGCAGAGATTAATCAATACAATTAATTTTACTACTTTCGTTCTTTCTAAAACTTAAAGAAGTACATATGTCATATTTGTTTACATCCGAATCCGTTTCGGAAGGACACCCAGATAAAGTTGCTGATCAAATTTCAGACGCGTTAATTGATAACTTCATGGCTTTTGACCCAACATCAAAGGTGGCATGTGAAACATTGGTTACTACTGGACAAGTCGTGCTAGCTGGAGAGGTAAATACAAATACTTATCTTGATGTTCAATCAATTGCGAGAGAAACAATTCGTAAAATTGGTTACACAAAGTCAGAATACATGTTTGATGCAAACTCTTGTGGTATTTTATCTGCTATTCACGAGCAATCTTCAGATATTAACCAAGGAGTTGATCGTAAAAATCCTGAAGAGCAAGGAGCTGGTGACCAAGGTATGATGTTTGGTTATGCAACAAAAGAAACTGAAAATTACATGCCGTTGGCATTGGATTTAGCACATAAAATCTTGCAAGAACTTTCTGAAATTCGCAGAAATGAGCCAGAAGTAATCGCTTATTTACGTCCAGATGCCAAATCGCAAGTTACAATTGAATATTCTGACGACAACGTTCCACAAAGAATTGACAGTATTGTTGTTTCGACACAACACGATGATTTCTCTACGGAAGCCGAAATGTTAGCGAAAATCAAATCTGATATCATTAACCTTGTTATTCCACGCGTGAAAGCAAAATTACCTGCGAATTTGCAAGTTTTGTTCACGGATAACATTAAATACCATATCAATCCAACTGGAATCTTCGTAATTGGAGGGCCTCACGGAGATACAGGATTGACAGGAAGAAAAATTATTGTTGATACTTACGGAGGAAAAGGAGCTCACGGTGGTGGTGCTTTTTCTGGAAAAGATCCATCAAAAGTAGACCGTTCTGCAGCATATGCTACACGTCATATTGCGAAGAACATGGTTGCAGCTGGATTGTGTGATGAAGTTTTAGTTCAAGTTTCTTATGCAATTGGTGTAGCAGAACCTTGTGGATTATTCATCGATACTTACAGAACTTCTAAAGTAAACATGACAGATGGAGAAATGGCGAAGAAAATCTCTGAGATTTTTGACATGCGCCCTTACTTCATTGAACAACGTTTGAAATTGAGAAACCCTATTTATTCTGAAACTGCTGCTTACGGACACATGGGAAGAAAAAATGAAGTGGTTACAAAGACGTTTACAGCTCCAGACAAAACAGTTGTTACTAAAGAAGTAGAATTGTTTACTTGGGAGAAATTAGACTACGTCGATAAAGTAAAAGTAGCATTTGGGTTGTAAGACTTGAATCTCAAAATAGACTAAAATCCTGTTTCAATTGAAGCAGGATTTTTTTTGAGATTGAATGTTTTATGATTTTAATATCTTTAATCATGATTAAGCGCAAATTATCAAATGTACTTATAGCCATCCTACTTATATTTTCATTTATTTCGTGCAACATTTACAAAATAGCTGAAAAACACATCAGTAAAAAAATGGATAGTGCCTCGCTCAAATGTTTTAAGGGAGTTATCGCAAATGACTCTATTGAATATTGGGATAATGAGAGTATGGATAAACCTGTTTTATTGCTTATTCATGGTTTCGGAGCCTCTACCAAATACCAATGGTTTAAGCAGTTAGAATACCTCTCATTAAATTATAGGGTTATAATGCCGAACCTCTTGTATTTTGGAAATACACGTCCCGGAAACCCGGGTTATGAAATAAGTGATCAAGTGGCATTGGTTAATAATTTAATGAATTACCTCGGAATTAATAAATATACAGTTTGCGGTGTGTCTTACGGTGGATTAATTACTATGGAACTGGCGATTCAAAATCAGAAGAATATTGACAAGGTAATTGTCTTCGATGCGCCGGTTAAATACATCCAAACTTCTGATATTATCGCTGTTAAAAACACGTTTGAGGTCGAATCGGTTGAAGAATTGTTCGCTCCCAGTGGGCCAAAAGGGCTGAAGAAACTGATGTACCTTGCTACTTTGAAAAAATCAATTGTTCCAGATAGTTGGTTAACTGAATTCTACGAAGATCTATACGGGAAGAACCTAGAAGATAAGCGGAGGCTCATTACTACCCTACTTGCGAGTGTGGAAGAATACACATCACACGATTACAAACTGAAGATGCCCGTATTGTTAATCTGGGGAAGTAATGACCCTGTTGTTCCTGTCAGAACTGGAGTATTGTTGCAAGAACACATTGGTGAAAATGCACGATTGGAAATTATTAAAAACGGTGCACACATGCCAAGTATGGCAAAAAGAAAAAAGTTTGACAAGATTTTAAAGGTGTTTTTAGAGATAGACTAGCGCAGGTTCAATCGTTGAGTAAATGCAGCCATAAATTCATATAATTTAATTATCTCTATCCTCAAACGTTTCCTTCTTTTTGGCTTCTTTACGCTTTAAAATGACATAAATCAATGCGCCAAGTATAGCTACAAAAACACACGCCTGAATGGCAATCATGGTCAGTCCGGCAACCATGTTAACTTAATTTTACTGCTGTTCCGTAAGCTAAAATCTCAGAAGCTCCCTGCATAATTACACTGGTTGCAAAGCGTACATTTACGATAGCATCCGCCCCCAATTTTTCTGCATCTTGAATCATTCTTTCGATTGCTTCTTCACGTGATTGAGCCTGTAATTTTGTGTACTCCTCAATTTCGCCACCCACAAGATTTTTTATTCCAGCCATGAAATCACGCCCGATGTTTCTAGCACGAACGGTACTTCCTCTTGAAATGCCTAAAACTTCTGTTACTTGTTTGTTTGGAATGTTATCCGTTGTTGATAGTATCATGTTTTTTATGTTAAATCACAAAAAAAAAGTCCACCAGTACAGTTGGGATGAAATAAGAATTGTCTTCAATTAAAATTTGAGTAAAGTTAATGTCCATATACTCCTGCACGAAGCAAAAAAAGCCAACTCTAAAATAAGTTGGCTTTTTTTGATCATCAATTGATCTTATTTCGTTTTCAATTCAATGTATTGGAACGGTCCATACTTGTCTTGATTCTCAAAGTCTCCTGTGTATTCTGGACCTTGAACTTTAGCGCTTTCAATCTCCACCTTCACACGATCTTGAAGTCCTTTGTCTTTATAATAAGACAAAATTACTTGCTTGATCTCTTCAGCTCTTGATTTCGCTAATTTATCATTGGTACCAAAAGTTCTTGTGCGCACTGTTGATGCAGATGAATTTATCACAACAGTTACACTCTCGCGCCCTTGTGATGTCAGCCAGCCTTCAACTGTAGATAAAAACGAGTTTAACTCTCCTTCTTCAACCGTTAACTTGTTCGCATTATATCCAAACATGTGTTTCATTGCAATGTCTTGCTGCGCTGCTGGTTGTGTAATAGCACAACTTGTTTCACTTGTTTGACCTAAAGCATCTGTAATTGTTAAGCTATACTCTCCAACAGGCAACGAAGCGATATCTTCTGTTACCTCACCATTTGACCACTTGTAAGTATAAGGCGCTATACCTCCACTAACAGTTGCATCAATTTTTCCGTCTTTCATTCTAAACTTACTAGCATTTATCGATGAACAAATAACAGATACTGGTGGAACCGGCGGAATAGTTAACATCCAAATATCACTCAATTCACTGTCTCTATTACTTGACCAAAAGGCTTGATTTCCTGAATAAATAAAGTAGGCATCAAATTTTGGTGAGTTAATTTTCACTCCTAAGTTCTCTGGCTTTGTCCACTCTGTCATACTTCCTTGACGCACTGAATAAAAAATATCAGCGTCTCCTTGACCACCATATCCATTACTTGAAAAGAACAATGTATCCTTTTGTGAAGTTAAAAACGGTGAAATCTCAAACCCTGAACTGTTTATTGCAGCCCCCATATGTAACGGTGTTGAATAAGAACCGTCTCCATTTTTTGTGCTCACATATAAATCCTCTTCTCCTAATGATCCTGGACCCATGTATGAAACAATTAACGTTGATTCATCCTCACTCATATGAAAACCATAATGCTCGCCATCAATATCGAGTCCTTGAACATTCAATTTTTCTGGTGTACTCCACTTTCCATTAGAATAAGTTGATTTTGCAATCCCTTTCATCTGATCTTTCTTACCTTCATATGCATTGAATAAATACATTGTTGTTCCAGCTTTATTTAATCCGAAGATGGCGTTATTGTACTTATTGTTAAGCGCTGTTAAACGTTCACTTTCATCATAGGTGTTGCTAGCACTTCGCTTTGAAAACCAGATGTCCTGATCCTGTTCTCCTCCTTTATTTGCATCATCGAAGGTGCGAACAAAATATAGAATTGAACTGTCTTTTGAAAATACAGGTACAGACTCCTCTGAACCACTATTAATAGAACCTTTTAATTTTGTTGGCTCACTTGTACTCCAAAACTGAGCACTTGCGCTAAACACTGCAGCAACCATAGCTACACTTAGTGAAATTGTATTTCTCATTACTTCTATCTTCCTAACATTATTCCTAATACCAACTCATGTCCTCCTGCGCTATAGCTTCTAAAGCGTGAAATGTTAAAGTCATATGAATATCCGAACTTAAACATTTTATTGATATTCAATCCAACCATTCCAACTACAGCATCTTTATGACGGTAAGAAACTCCTGCCCAAAGCCATTCCTTATATTCAACTTGAAGTGTTCCTTCTATTGACAAAGGTGCTGGAGACATATACTTAGCCAATACTGCCGGTGTTAATGATATATTATCATTAAGTGGAATCTTCCAACCAGCAGTTGCAGTATAATGTATTTGTGTATTAAAGTTCGGTGTTCCATTGCCGAACGATACTAAATCCCTTGTTACATCATCAGCGGCTACACCAACAAACATATTTTTCGAATAAAAATATATCCCTAAACCTAAATCCATCATGTAACGATTTAAGCCACCTGCTGTATATGCTTGATACGTGTTATCTAACTCTGGTGTCAACGGCATCGCTCTATCTTTAATAAACGTGTTGTTTGACAGACCTAATCTCGTTCCGAATGACAAGTTGTAATTTTTAGATACAGGAATATGAATGGCATAAGTTCCTCCAAAATACAACTTTCGAAAAGCTCCGTATTGGTCAATAATTACCTGACCGCCTACTGCGTGTTTAAACTTACCTGTCTTGATTTCTGGATTGCGAACAGGTCCATTACTGATACGTAAAGACGGATTGTATTTTGGTTTAATCGTGCGTGAAACAGGCGATGTAACTGACAAATAACTCGTTTTTGGAGCATTTTCAAAACCTAACCATTGTAGTCTTCCGGCAAGCGTAATATCTACAAAATCATACACTCCTGCTGCTGCTGGATTAATCATGTATTGATTTCGTATGTACTGACTGTATTGTGGTAGTTGCTGTCCGTATGCGAATGTCCCACACATCAATACAAAAATTCCAATTATTTTTTTCATGATTCTATTCAATTAATTCTTTATGATTGAAACATTTCCCTTCGCTGATTCAGTATCTAGTGTATCATGGAAATCAACAATGAAGTAGTAAGAAGCCACAGGTAACTCATCTCCGTTGTACATTCCATCCCATGCATTTGCATTGTATGGTTTTGTCGCTGAAGCTTTATGTTCAAAAATCAAATTACCCCATCGGTTATAAACACGAACCTCTGCATTCGGATAGGTTTCATCCAAATCTAGTATTTGCCATGTATCATTTATGCCATCGTTATCAGGTGTAAAGGCTGTTGGGATTGTAATGGTACATTGTTCAATCGTAATAATCACCATTGATGGAGGACCCTCACAACCACTCACTGTTTCTGTTACATAATATATTGTTGTTCCCTCATTATTTGATGGCGCAATTGATGTACCATTCCCAAACACAGTCGTTAAACCTGCATCTGTATGCCAAGTAATAGTTCCCGATGAACCTGAAGCTGTCATATTTGGTTTGTCTACAGTTGAACAGTAAGTAGCATCCGTACCTGCTGTCGGTGCTGCAGGTATTGCATTGATTGTGATTGTTTGAGTTCCACTTGCTGAATTTGTACAATTGGCATCCGTTACTGAAGTCACAACATAAACTCCTGCTGTTGTTCCTAAATTAATTGGACTAGCGACATTTCCAGTTGAAGATTGCACTGAACCATTTAAAGTATAACCTAATGTCCAATTTGCTGATCCCGTAACATTTACCATGATTGACGCTACAACATCATCTTGGCAATATGTTCCACCTCCAGTAATTGAAGTAACTGTTGGTAATGGATTGATAGTAATCGCTACTAATTCCTCATCAGAACATCCTGAAGCTCCATCAAACATGTACAATGTTGTTGATGCAGTGATAGAAGTCCCAACAGCTACTTGAGTACCACTTTGTGCAGTACCTGTCCAGTAAACTGGGCTATTTAAATTTGTTCCTGTTATATCTGGCAATGAATAAGAACCACATTGCGTAATTGGTCCTAATGGATCTAATACAGGTGTATCATAAACAGTAATAGTCCCTGTTGCATTAACGGCTCCACAACCACCTGTTAATGGTATTGAATAGTTAAATGTTCCAGACGATGCAGGAGTTCCACTCACTGTAATTGTATTTCCTGACCAAAGTGCTGTTACTCCACCCGGCAAACCAGAAGGCGCTCCAATCCCTGTCGCACCTGTTGTCGTGAATGTGACATCTGGGATTGCATCGCCAAGACATATCTGTGGGTTCAATGAGGCTGTTGTCACCGTATTAGTTGGATTAATAGTAATTGTTTGGTTGCCTGATGCTGTGTTCGTACAGTTTGCATCCGTTATGTTTGTTATAGCATATACACCAGGAGTATTTCCCAATGTGATTGGGCTTGAAGAACCAGATACAGAAGCTGGCACACCATCGAGAGTGTAATCAATAGTCCAGTTTGGTGTTCCAGTGACACTTACTGTAATGGCTGCAACAGCATCTCCAGCACAATAAACTCCTCCACCATTCACAGATGTTACTGTTGGCAGTGGATTAATCGTTATAAAGACTGGTTTTTCATCGCTACATGGGCCGTTTTCATCATACATGAACAAGGTGGTTGTAACGGAAATAACCGTACCAACAGGAATGATTGTTCCTCCACCGGCTGGTCCACCAGGCAAATCATAATATTGTGGATTCATCATTGAAGCACCAGTAATAGGAGGTAGCATATATGTTCCTCCACATTGAACAACTGGTGTAAATGCATCAATGATTGGTGCATTTGGGTTACTTAATACAATTGGTCCAGGGACTGTAGTGCTGCAGTTTGCATCAGAAATAGTAAAGTCAGAATATGAACCCGCACCTAAGCCGGTAATTAAATATTCTCCAGATGCACCCGCAGTGATGGCAAATGGTCCGACCAATGCTGCTCCGTCGATGTAGCTCAAGGAATAAGAGGTGCTAGCTAGCATTCCAACTAGGTTAATTGTTCCATCTATTCCATTACAAGCATTAGGATTTGTGAACGCACCTGTATTGAAAGTAGGTACTCCAAATACTTCTACATTGTCTGTTATTGATTGAGAACAACCATTAGCATCCGAATAGGTATAGGTCAGAATATGCACTCCGACACCTGCCGCAGCTGGATCAAAACTGTAGGTCAAGCCATTACCATTATCCGTAACACCAGGCCCGCTGTAGATGCCACCTGAAGGTGTTGCTCCACCTAATCCAGCTTGAACTCCTGCATCAAGACACAAGTCTGCTGGTGCCGTGAATGTGAGTACTGGTAATACAAATACTTCAACATTATCCGTAATCGTGTTACTACATCCATTTACATCTGTCAATGAATAAGTAACAATATGAACGCCGACTCCTGCTGCCGCTGGATCAAAACTATAAGTAGATCCGTTTCCGTCATCCGTAACTCCTGGTCCGCTATACACTCCACCCGTTGGTGTCGCTCCCCCTAATCCAGATTGAACTCCTGCACCAACGCACAAATCGGCTGGTGCTGTGAAGGTAAGAACTGGAAGTGCGAAGACTTCAACATTATCCGTTGCGAAGGCAGTACATCCTTCCGCTGTAGTAACTGTATAAGTAATAATGTGCACTCCTACTCCGCCTGCCGCTGGATCAAAAGAATACGTTGATCCGTTTCCATCATCCGTAACACCCGCACCACTGTAGACACCTCCAGCTGGAGCACCTCCACCGTTACCAGCCTGAACCCCTGCATCAATACAAAGATCTGTGAGTGCTGTAAATGTTACCACTGGCGTTTCACCAATTGTCAATTGGAAAGAAACCTCAGCTGCACAACTACCAAGATCATAGATATAAATAGTCACTGGATAACCTGGGTAATCAGCATAATTGATTACATCGCCCGCGACATATAATGTTCCAGTTCCAAGAGGTCCATCGTAATACATTTGACTACCTAAAAGTCCGCTTCCAGTAATTGCGGGAAGTGTATAACTATCACACACTGTAGCATCAGGATGCGCAGTAAATAATGGACAGCATAGGAATGATGCTGGGAATACATCCGCAACATCGCCAGTACAACCCGTATTATTATAGCCCCCTATTTCACCATCGGCGTAGGTTTTAAATGTTACAGAACAATCCGTATCTCCAGTTCCACAATTCCCCGTCGGCCCTGCAATTAAATCAAAACAAATGGTCCATGTATACCCATTACCTAATGGATCGCAATCATTAAATGGAGCGCCAGCAGCGCCACCATCGCCCCAACTAAGGTTCGGATTAGGATTAGATAACCCGCAAGAATTACATTGGAAAAACCAGCCAGCCGGCAATGGAGTTAAAGGAGGCAGTGAACCGACAATATTATTATAGGTTATTGCACCCGCTGTGTACCATGCCCAAGAACCTGTTTCATTCCCAGCAATCGCCAAGTTGGTTGTTATATTCGCAGGGATTCCATTTGCACCAAAGGATGATGGATCCCAACATGATCCGAAGGTTGGAACAATACCTTGAAGCCAGTTACAATTCTCTTTTAACCAGGGATCTATTACATAACAATAGTTTACAACTTCACCTGGCGAGTATGGCCCACCAACCGGAGTTGCGGGATCAGAAGAACTTGCCTCCGTAATCGTTCCACCAGTATTACATAGACTATTATCAAGGTTTTGATTGATACATAGGTTAAAATTACCTTCTCCGCCTCCTACGTCAGAAACCGCAAGAATATAGGTTGTATTGGGAGATACAATTATACCTGTTCCTGATGCAGACCCACCAGTACCTTCAATACATCCACCATTAATACTTGTCCAAGGGTCACATGAGTTTGTCCATAAAGTGAATTCGGGAGTACTAAAATCTCCACTAGTTAACGTAATATCAAGTGTCGTTGCGCCCGCATCCGTTGTAAACGTATACCAAACAGTAGGTCCGAGCATGTCTATACAGACAGTGCCAACGAAATTAAGTCCTGGAGAAGCTCCCGTATTACAATCAACAACACAAGACGCTGCACCCGGAGAACCCGATGCATTCAAGACTACAGTTGCAGCAGTTGCACAACTTTCATTATCAACACATCCCGCAGGCGGAGCGAACGTTGTTGTACAAATATCGAACGTTCCGGGAGTTCCAGTTGTTTGGCTTGACACGATTATGTAATAGGTATTTCCAATCACTAACCCCGTTGTTGCCATTGTAACGGGTGACGCCCCACAATTAGAAGCGAGTTCAGTAAAGAAATCAACACATCCTCCTGGACCTGGCTCCATTAGTGTTAGTTCAATCGTTCCTCCAATTCCCGTTGATGTAACGGTTGTCGTGAAGGCACTTCCAGTTGCAACGAAAGAGTACCAAACGTCCTCATGCACTCCGCCTGGTCCTCCAGCACCACCCTGACAACCAATCAGATTCGTCCATGAATCATTGGCAGCAACATTCGTTCCCGAAATGCAGGATCCATTTGGTGTGACAGATATAGCTCCTGTACAATCATCGTTCGCTGGTTGAGCGACAGAGACAAATGGAGCAAGCGTTAACAATGTTAAAAGTAGGGTGGTTATAATATTCATTGTAAGTAGTCTAAAATTAATACTCTTAGGTTTTTTTAAGCCGATTTAAAGCTACAATTTCGTAACAAATAGGCTTTCAAATGGTGTGAATTCGGATGATTCAATGGTCGTTTGAGACGGGATCAGAACGAATCTTCCTTCAGCTAATTCCAAAATAACTTCGTTATTTTTTTCTCTTTTCGACTCAATGTATTCGATGAAGGATGCTGTCAAACGTAACTTAGCTGTACTCGAATGAGGTATTTGAATTTGAAACGTCCCATTAAAATCAGAACTAGTTGTTATTTGGGAGCTTTCTATGGTTGTTGTTAATTGCACTTCATAAGAAGGTTGGGTATTACAAATTTTGGTTTGCGAGAAAGCTGAAGCAGCTGAAAACATCAACAGAGTTAAGAGGATAGTGTAGTTTAGCATTATTGTAATTTAATGATTTCTGAGGAAAAATACAACTTTTACCCCTTACGACCAAAGTAAATGAAATAAAAAAGACCGTTGCAAGGCAAGTCAGTTATTAACAATCTGATTGTTAGCTAGTTATATTGAAGTTTACGCATAATTTCCTCAATTTTTCTATCTTTATGTATGAAAAATGAGCAAAAACTAGGTTTCGCGGATTATATGGTTGAACGACGCAAAATCAAACAAGATTTCTTCAATCATGTGAATCTCATCGTTGATTGGCGTCC
>CAWUSK010000034.1:0-36891 GCA_963925035.1 uncultured Flavobacteriales bacterium | reverse complement strand
CCCAATGTTCCAAATCCGTGCGCGTCATCAACGAACAAACGGAAATTGTATTTACCAGATTTACGGAATTCAACGATTTCTTTCAATTTACCTTGGTCGCCAGCCATTCCGAAAACACCTTCCGTAATTACCATGATACCACCATTCTGAGCATCAGCTAATTTAGTCGCTCTTCCCATTTGTTTGTCAAAGCTCTCCATGTCGTTGTGTTGGAAAACAAAACGTTTACCAGCATGCAAACGCATACCATCCAAAATACACGCATGAGATTCACTGTCGTAAACAATAATATCATTTCTGTCAACCATAGAGTCAATAGCAGAAACCGTTCCTTGGTAACCGAAGTTCAAAAGAATCGTGTCTTCTTTCTCCATGAATTGAGAAATTTCGTTTTCTAAAGCCTCGTGCATGCTAGTCTGACCAGTCATCATTCGAGAGCCCATTGGATACGCTAATCCCCATTCTGCAGCCGCGTCAGCATCTGCTTTACGCACTTCAGGATGATTTGCTAATCCTAAATAGTTATTTACTGACCATACTAAACATTCTTTTCCACGGAAGATCATTTTGTTACCGATTTCCCCTTCCAACTTTGGAAAAGTAAAGTAACCGTGAACTCCTTTAGAATATTGACCTAACGGTCCTCTGTTTTTTTTGATTTTATCAAATATGTCTTGAGCCATAAATGTTTGTTTTTGATTGTTATCAGTTTAAATTGAGACGTGCCTACCAACGCCCAATTTTGGGCAAAATTAATGTAATTTGGTCGACTTAGGAAGGTAAAACACAAAAATTATCAACAAATGCAGTGTTTGTATGAACTAAATAGCCGAAAATTGAATTTTCATTTAGATTTTTTGATCCAACAAATAGAGAAAGCTACTAATTGCAGCTGCTCCTAATTCCAATTCACGCTTATTTACATTTTCAAACACATCGCTAGGTGCATGGTGAAAGTCAAAGTAACGCTGTGAATCTGGAACGAATCCAAAAAGTACAATTTCCGGAAACGCTTTTTTGAGTGGTCCAATGTCAACTCCGCCATAACCTTTCTCAAAGACACTTAATTCATATGGTTTAAAGTCTTTTGCAAAGGATTGCATTAATTTAAGTTGTTGGTCTGATCCATCGCAATGAAAACCACGAGGAGAGAAACCACCGCGATCACTTTCTAATGCTGCGATATGCTTCTCGTTTGTCCGTGATTTAGCCCAATCAGCATAAGTGATTCCACCTTTATTTCCATTTTCTTCGTTTATAAAAAAGACCACACGCAACGTATTGTTCGGTTTGTAATTCAATGTTTTTAAAATGCGAAGAGCTTCTAAGCAATGTACAATTCCAGCACCATCGTCGTGCGCACCTTCTCCTGTGTCCCAAGAATCTAGATGTCCACCAAACGTTATAATGCTATTCGGATTTGTTTTCCCTGATAATTCGCCAATCACGTTGTAAGAAGTAACATCAGGATAATCTCTGCAATCCATTTCAAGCACAAATTGAACAGTTTCGCCTTTTGCCATAAGCCCTAGCTTTTCTGCATCTTGTGTCGAAATCGCAGCGGCTGGAATTTTTGTGATTCCATCGTCATAATTCATTGTCCCTGTATGTGGGTGCTCATCGAGCGGAAGTCCTAACGAGCGAATAATTACTGCTTTTGCACCGAGTCTTGAAGCTTCGACAGCGCCGTAACCGCGAATTGGATAACAACCACCATATGCTTTAAAAGTATTAATATGTTGTTCATTCATCGGTTCGTTGATGAAAACAATTTTACCATTGACTTTATCTTTGTTAGATGATTTTAGTTCGTCTAGGCTGTTGAAAACAATGATTTCGCCTTGCATTGAACCATTTGTGCCAATAGATCCTCCTAAGGCCAATAAATTTACTTTGGAAAGTGTTCCATTCTTTTCTTTAATCCATCCAGACTCTTTTGTGCCTCTTTCCCAGTGTGGAACTTGAATTTCTTGTAAATAAACTTGATCAAATCCATAAGATTCCATTTTTAGTTTTCCCCATTCAATTGCCATTTCAGCTTCAGCGGAACCTGTCAAGCGCGCTCCAATGTCTTTACAAAGACTTCTTAAATCTTCGTAAGCGTGACCGTTAGAAAGTGCTTCGTTGTAGATAGAGCGCATGAATACGGAATCGCTTTGGGTAAAAGCAGACGGACTCAAAACATACAAAATGGAGAAAATGATTAAACGCATAGATAAGTATTAAGGAATAAATTTAATGTTAATATTTAATGATATGAATCGAATGAAAAACTTTTTGCTTTCCATCTTTCAATTATCTTTGTTGAAAATTCAAATTAATGGCGTTAAAATGCGGAATTGTTGGTTTACCAAATGTGGGAAAATCAACCTTATTTAATTGTCTTTCAAATGCAAAGGCACAGTCGGCGAATTATCCTTTTTGCACGATAGAACCAAACGTTGGAACCATTTCAGTTCCAGACCCTCGTTTAGAGAAGTTAGAGTCTATAGTGAATCCAGAAAGAGTAATGCCAACAACAATGGAAATTGTTGATATCGCTGGATTGGTAAAAGGTGCTTCTAAAGGAGAAGGATTGGGAAATCAATTTTTAGCAAATATCAGAGAAACAGATGCTATTATTCACGTTGTACGTTGCTTTGCAGATGGAAATGTGATACACGTTGACGGTTCTGTGAATCCAGTAAGAGATAAAGAAGTAATTGATATTGAACTTCAATTGAAGGATTTAGAGAGTATAGAGAAACGACTTGCGTCGTTGGCTCGAGTACTTAAGTCAGGTGATAAAGACATCGTAAAGGAAAATGAACTTGCGGTTAGAATTAAGGCGTCTTTGGAAGAAGGAAAGTCTGTTCGTGCACTTGACTTTGATGAAAAGGAAGCGGCGATTGTTTCTAAATTTCAATTGATCACCTACAAACCTGTGCTTTATTTATGTAACGTTGACGAAGCGTCTGTAAAAACGGGTAATGAATATGTTGATGCTTTGAAAGCGTCAGTTGCTTCAGAAAATGCAGAAGTTTTAGTGATTGGAGCGAAAATAGAATCAGATATTACTGAATTAGAATCTTACGAAGAACGTCAGATGTTCTTGGATGAACTTGGTTTGGAAGAGCCAGGTGTTAATCGCTTGATTCGTTCGGCTTATGCTTTATTGAGATTGGAAACATATTTCACAGCGGGAGTAAAAGAGGTTCGCGCATGGACAATCACGAAAGGAATGACTGCGCCTCAAGCTGCAGGAGTTATTCACACCGATTTCGAAAAAGGATTTATTCGTGCAGAAGTAATGAAGTACGAAGATTTCACAACACTTGGTAGTGAAAACGCAGTGAAAGAAGCAGGAAAATTTAAAGTAGAAGGAAAGGAATATATTGTTGAAGATGGAGATGTTATGCATTTCAGATTCAACGTATAACGAAATTATTTTTATATTTAATCATAGATAAAAAGGAATAAAAAATGAATATTGAAGCAAATAATCCAGCATTGAAATCATGGGTAGAAGTACCTGTTAATTCTGATTTTCCAATTCAAAATCTGCCATTTGGAATTATCACAGTTCAAGGAGGTAAGCCACGAGTTGCATGTAGAATTGGAGATTTTGCAATCGATTTAAAATCGCTTTACGTGCTAGGTTATTTGGCAAATGTTCCTTTTTCAATCGAAGATTTTGATACGGATTCGCTTAATCCAATGATGAAAGCAGGTAAAGAGGGAACGCGATTGTTAAGAAATCGTATTTCAAAATTATTATCAACTGCGCACAATGATTTACAGAAAAATCAACACCATGTTGAACAGGTGTTGATTGAATTGGATCAAGTTGAAATGTTAATGCCGATTCAAATAGGAGATTATACAGATTTCTATTCAAGTGAGCAGCACGCTTTTAATGTCGGTTGTTTATTTAGAGATCCAAACAATGCATTACTACCAAATTGGAAACATATTCCAGTGGGTTACCACGGAAGATCGAGCTCTATTGTTCCTTCAGGTGTGAATTTCCATCGACCTAAAGGTCAAATGAAGCCACCAACAGCTGATTTTCCAGTTTTTGGTGAAAGTAAGTTACTCGATTTTGAATTAGAGACAGCTTTTATTACATACGAAGGAAAGCCACTAGGAGATAGCATTACGACGGCAGAAGCAGACAATTTCATTTTTGGAATGGTTTTGTTAAACGATTGGAGTGCGCGTGACATTCAAGGTTGGGAATATGTGCCGCTTGGACCTTTCTTAGGGAAGAATTTCGCTTCACACATTTCATGTTGGGTAGTAACATTAGATGCCCTAGAGCCTTTTAGAGTTGCTGGACCAATTCAGGACCCTAAAGTATTGCCTTATTTAGAGTACAGCGGAGATAAGCATATAAACATCAATTTGGAAGTAATCATTCAGCCTGAGAACGGTGATGAAAATGTGGTGGCTAATTCGAATTATCAATACATGTATTGGAATATGAATCAGCAATTGGCGCATCATTCAATCAACGGGTGTAACATTCGTTTAGGAGATTGCTATGGTTCCGGTACAATTTCTGGACCGAAGGAAGGACAGTTTGGTTCGATGTTGGAAATTTCTTGGAAAGGAACTAAGCCTTTTAAAATGAGCGATGGAACAGAACGAAAATTCATCAATGACAACGATACTGTGATTCTAAGAGGTTTTTCTGAGAAAGATGGTGTAAGAATTGGATTTGGTGAAGTTGCTGCCAAAGTTTTACCGGCAAAATAATGAGCGAAGAAAATTTGAATATCGACCTTGAACAAGAAAGAAAGGACATTTTAAGTGCTTTCCGAGGATTACTGCGTACACACAAAAATCGTAGTAAGGAAGATACTCAAATGATTCGTAAGGCATTTGATGTGGCAGTTGATGCACACAAAGAAATGCGTCGTAAATCTGGAGAGCCCTACATTTACCATCCTATTGCAGTAGCGCGAATTTGTGCAGAAGAAATGGGATTGGGAACTACAGCAATCGTTTGTGCTTTAATGCACGATACTGTAGAGGATACGCACATCACTTTAGATGACGTGGAAGATTTGTTTGGACCAAAAGTGCGATTGATCATTGATGGTTTAACGAAAATACCTGAAGTTTTTGACGAGTCAGCGTCTATTCAAGCGGAGAATTTTCGTAAAATGGTGCTAACGATTTCAGATGACATTCGTGTTGTATTAATAAAACTAGCGGATCGTTTACATAATATGCGTACACTTTCGAGTATGCGCCATGACAAGCAGATTAAAATAGCTTCAGAAACGAAGTTTTTGTATGCCCCATTGGCACATAGACTAGGATTGTACTCTGTAAAAAGTGAATTGGAAGATTTGGCTTTTCGTTATACTGAGCCAGAAATATACAACGATATTGATAAAAAGCTGAAATCGACGAAAGATGTCAGAAATCGATTCATTCGAAAATTCATGCAGCCGATTAAGGATGCTTTGTTGCACGAAGGTTATGTTTTTCAAATAAAAGCGCGTACTAAATCAATTTCTTCCATTTGGAAAAAAATGAAATCGAAGGAAATTCCATTCGATGAGGTGTACGATATTTTTGCCATTCGAATTATTCTTGAAACACCAGTAGAATTAGAAAAACCTGATGCTTGGCGTGTTTATAGTATTGTTACAGATTTCTACCAACCTAGTCCTGATCGTTTGCGAGATTGGATTTCAACGCCTCGTGCGAATGGATATGAATCTTTGCATACAACCGTAATGTCGCCAACTGGAAAATGGGTGGAAGTTCAAATTCGTTCGGAAAGAATGGATGAGATTGCGGAAAAAGGGCTAGCTGCGCATTACCGTTACAAAGAATCGAATAATTCTGAATCTAAATTCGACAGATGGATTTCTGAAATCCGTGACTTAATGGAGAATCCAGATGCAGACGCTATGGATTTTATCAACGAGTTCAAATTGAATTTGTTCAGTGATGAGATTTACATTTTCACACCAAAGGGTGACTTGCGAGTTTTACCTACTGGTGCGACAATTTTGGATTTTGCTTATGATATCCATACAGATATTGGTGATAAATGTATTGGTGCGAAAGTAAATAACCGATTGGTTCCTTTAAGTTACCAATTGATCAGTGGAGATCAAGTTGAAATCATTACGTCTTCAAAGCAGAAACCAAATGAAGAATGGACGAGATTTGTAGTTACTGCGCGTGCAAAACAAAAAATCAAGTCTTCACTAAACGAAGAGCGAAATAGTATTGCTCAAGATGGAAGGGAAATTTTAGAACGTAAATTCAAACAACACAATATTCGTTTTACTTCAGAGAATATAACTGTTCTAGAAAAGTTTTACAAAATGCCGGGAGCAATAGAATTATACTACCGAATAGCAAAAAGTAAAATTGATCTCACAAAATTGCGTGAATTAGAGAATAAAAATGGAATTCTTGTAATTGAGAAAAAAGTTATCAAGAAGACTAAAAAGCCGGAAGACATTTTTTCTAAAATTAAAGGGAAAAATGAAACGTTATTGATTGGTGACGATTTTAAAAACATCGATTATACAATGGCTTCGTGCTGCGATCCTTTACCTGGAGATAAGGTGTTTGGCTTTGTTACGATAAGTGAAGGAATTAAAATTCACCGTTACACCTGTCCAAATGCCGAGCATTTAATGTCGAAAATGGCATACCGTTGTATCAAGGCGACGTGGAAGAATTCTGATTTAAAAGAGAATGTGGCAAAGATTACTGTTCATGGGATTGATCGAATGGGAATTGTAAACCGATTGACAGAGATCATTTCTAATCAACAAAACGTGAATATGAAATCCATTTCATTTGAAACAGACGATGGTATTTTTGAAGGAAACCTTACAGTAATGGTTTATGATACAGAACATCTAGAGCAGTTGATGCACAAGTTCGAACAGGTGGAAGGAGTACAGAGAGTTTTGAGAAGAACCAATGAGGTTGACGGGAATTAATCTTCAAATATTGCTTCAAGCGATTTTGGTCGAAGTGCATCCATCCATTTAAATCCTTGCACGAATAATTCTTCTTTTTTCAAATCATCCAACGGGTAAAAAACACCATCTGGTTTTTCAATGTAAGTGATTCCAGTGATTTCGCTGCTATCGATGTCGATTCTCAAGTCACTTGCATACAAACGATTCATACCGATCCGTTTTTTCGTAAATGTTGAATCCGTTTTTATTTCCTCCTCTGGAAAGAATATCGTTGTTGCATTTCCATTGACGGTGGCTCGAAAAATATCATTGTCTTTAAAATCAGCAATTATGTTTTTCCCTCCAATTTGATTGTAAAAGGTGTCAATTTTTACTTCCATTAATATCGTGGCGTTTTTGGTAATGTTCACTTGATGAATGATTGTATCTGAAATATGTACATCGATATAATCGCCTTTTAATTCGCCATTTTTAATCCAAACAATTGGATCGTGATACATTTCAATCAATTCCTTTTCAGAACTGTAAACGATGCTATCTGCCATTCCTTGAAACTTGGCAGCATAGATTTTAGCACCGTTATATGCTTTTACTATTGATATTGTATCCAATTTGTAATTGTACAATGTATCTGCATGCACGTAAACCGTATCGTCCTTTAGTTCTTTAATCGCTAAAGCATGTCCAGTAAGAAATGAATATTTGAGCGTATCAGACATAAAGCCGTAATCTCCTTTGAAGGATACTTTTTCCGTAGTATCGCGGTAATAAACATTGCCTTTTCCGATGTATTCTGTTTTTATAGGATCGTAGATGAGTAAATCTCCAGAAATGTAATCCTTTCCTTTTGAAATGGAAGCGTTTTTTTGTAGTTCAGCTTGTCCTGTTTCTGTCTGGTACCAGCCCGATTCACATAAAATCACAGCATCTTTTGTGTTAATTTGTGTCGGTCCGTAAAAATAGGTTTTACGCTGACTGTATGTATATTTCAAAGTATCCGTAGTCATTGTTAAGTCCGTTCCTTTATACACCACATTGTTGCTGAAAAAGAAATTTTTGGTGTTAGGGTGGAAGTAGCCAATTTTACTTGTCAATTCTTCTTTAGACACGATACTTACTACTTTTCCGTGATTCAAGTAATAGGCTTGACCGCTTTTTGAGTTGTAATGAAGTGTATCAGTTGTTAACTTATATTCATTGTCCCGTACGCGCACATTTCCCCAAAGTGTTGCTTTATCTGTTCTTCCATCGTAAAAAAGCGAATCACAGAATAAATTTAACGTATCTCTTTTGTTGATATGCACATGTCCATAAGCTCTAACACTTTTACTTCTTTGAAAGTAGTGTGCTGAGTCACAGTACATTTTATTGCCCTGATAAATGAAATTCACATTTCCTAAAAGGCGGTGAATTCCAGTTTTTGCATCATACTGAAGTGACTCTGAACCAGGCAATAGTTCGAGCATATCCTTTTGAGAAAAACCAGTCGTTTTAATCAAAAAAAGTGCGCTTAAGATGAGCGCACTTTTTAGTATGTTGAAATTTAATTTCAAGCGAGCACTTTATTGTTTAATGTTTGTTTTCTATCCGGACCAACCGAAACAACGGTGATTGGCACTTCCAAATTTCGTTCCAAATACTCCACGTAATCTTTCAATTCTTTCGGAGCGTCATTGTACGAACTTAATTTTGTTGTATCACAATTCCATCCTTTAAAATCTTTGTAAACTGGGATTACTTCCACGTCATTTACGTCGTATGGGAAATAATCGTAACGTTCACCGTCAATCATATAGTGTGTGCACAAGCGAATAGTATCAAATTTATCAAGAACGTCAGCTTTCATCATCGAAAGTTCAGAAACTCCATTGATCATAATAGCATACTTCATTTGAGGCAAATCAATCCACCCACATCTTCTTGGACGTCCAGTTGTTGCACCAAATTCAAAACCTTCTTTACGAATACGTTCACCAACTTCATCTTCTAATTCAGTAGGGAATGGTCCGCTACCAACACGTGTACAATATGCTTTGAAAATTCCGATTACGTTTCCGATTTTTGTTGGAGCAACACCAAGTCCTGTGCAGGTTCCAGCAGTTACAGTATTTGAAGAAGTTACAAAAGGATACGTTCCAAAATCAATGTCTAGCATTGTTCCTTGCGCACCTTCAGCTAAAATTTTCTTTCCAGCTTTAATTGCATCATTGATGTATTGCTCGCTATCTACTGCTTTCAATTCCTTCAACACTTCTATCGCTTGCATCCACGGTGTTTCGTATTCAGAAATATCGTATTCAAAATCTGGATAATGATCTAAAATTGTTTTGTGTTTTTCAACCAAAGCATTGTATTTCTCCATGAACTTAGGAGAGAATAAATCGCCAACTCTCAATCCGTTACGTCCAGTTTTGTCCATGTATGTTGGACCGATTCCTTTCAGTGTAGAGCCAATTTTATCTTTCCCTTTCGCAGCTTCAGAAGCAGCATCCAATAAACGGTGAGTTGGAAGAATTAAGTGTGCTTTTTTAGAAATTACTAACCGCGCTTTGTAATCAAAGTTGAATGGTTTAAGTTTTTCCAATTCTGCTTGAAAAATCACAGGATCGATTACAACACCGTTACCAACTAGATTCATTACACCTTCTCTAAAAATTCCAGAAGGGATTGTGTGAAGAACATGCTTAATTCCTTCAAATTCTAATGTGTGACCAGCATTTGGTCCACCCTGAAAACGAGCAATAATGTCGTATTCTGGAGTAAGAACGTCAACAATCTTACCTTTTCCTTCGTCTCCCCACTGTAAACCTAATAGTACGTCTACTTTCATTTTTTTGATTTAAAATAATTGATAGCTTCCATTTGATTTTCGCAAATGGTATATATTTCATTCAGTTTAGAAATAATGAAGATTTTCTCCACATTTCCGTTTATATGCATTAAGACTAAATCACCATTCATGATACGCGTTTTTGTCAAAGCTTTCATGAACAATCCAATTCCGGAAGAGTTAGTGTGCGTTAAATCTTGGAGATCAAACACAACTTTGCAGTGGTTTTTACTGATGTTTTCAAAAACAGATTTCTCCAATTCTTGAAAATCAATATCTGTCGTTATTTTCCCTTTCAAGGTATACACAACAATATTCTCCACGAACGATATGTCGAATGATAAATTCAAATTAATCTTTTATAGCTGATTTCTTAACACCATAGAAATAAAGCGAATGGTGCTGAATTTCAATGTCGAACAATTCTTCTAGTGTCGATTTTATATTTTGAATACGAGGATCACAGAATTCAATCAATTGACCGCTATCGGTCAGTAGGATATGATCGTGTTGCTTTGAACCATGTGATTTCTCAAACTGAGCAATGTTCTTACCGAATTGATGTTTCCGAACTAAGCTACACGCCAAAAGTAATTCAATGGTGTTGTACAATGTTGCGCGAGATACTCGGTAATTTTGATTTTTCATTTCAACATAAAGCGTCTCAATGTCAAAATGACCTACGTAATTGTAGATTTCAGAGAGTATAGCAAAGCGCTCAGGTGTCTTTCGATGCCCATTTTGCTCAAGATATGCTGAGAAAATATTTTTAACGTTTAAAAGTAATTCTTCTTGAATCATACAAATTCAGGTAAGCAACAAAATTAAAGAATTAGTTTGGATAAAAGAGGGCAAGGTGGGGGTTAAACTGAGGAGTTTTCAACAACTTATTTACAAAGGAAAAGCCGCTCAAAAAGTTGAACGGCCCTCAAATCAATATGTTTTTTTAGATGAAAAGGTCTAATACTTCGTGTCTAGTCAATCCTTCGTTTAAATGTTTTACAATTTTTGCTTCGTGAACAGGAATTTCGCTTTCAACAAATCCTAAAGCAATTCCATATTTTCCAATTAATTTTTCTTCAGAAGGAACAACATGTCCGTCAACCAACATCATTTGAACGAATTGAATGAAACGCTCGAAACGTTCTTCTTTATTAGAAGGTGGAATCATTGGATAATTTTCTGGGTGATCTAAAATCTCCTGAACTTGATCGTCAGTCAATGATAAACGACTTGCGATTCTCCCCAATAATCCTTTCTCTTCAATGTCAATTTTTCCGTCAACACGAGCAAGCATGATTAAGTTATTGAAATGTCCTTTACTTGCCTTTTTAGCACCAGACTCAAATTGTTCTGCAATAGTTCCCATAATTATTCTAAATTTTTCGATGCAAAGGTAGTGAATTCAAGTTCTAACAATTGATTAAATAATATTATTTTCAATAAAATCAATTAACGAATGAATGACTTTTATATGAATTTCTTGCGCACGATCTGCAAATTCTGAATGAGGCGCTCTAATTTCCACATCACAGAGATTCGCCATTTCACCACCAGATTTCCCAGTGAGGCCAATAACTAGCATCTTTTTTTCTTTCGCAACTTTAATTGCGTTTAAGACATTTTTTGAATTTCCGGAAGTTGAAATTGCAAGTAAAACATCATTTTCGTTTCCAACGCCTTCTAAATAGCGAGAAAATATGAAATCAAATCCATAATCATTGCCAACACATGTAATGTGACTTGGGTCAGAAATGGAAAGTGCGGCAATTGAAGGACGATTTTCTCGGTACCTTCCAGTGAGCTCTTCTGCAAAATGCATCGCATCGCACATTGAACCACCATTTCCACAGCTGATTATTTTTCCTCCCGATTTAAGCGAAGAAACCATAAAAGCTCCTGCTTTCGCGATTTTTTGTATGTTTTCAGAAGTGTTAAATTTTAGTAAAATTTGGCTTGCTTCTGAAAAATGGTCTGCTATTTGTTTTTCACTCATCGAATTAACATTTCGTCAAAAATAAATAAATTAAATGGCAGGGCATAAAAATTAAATCAAACTTGCTATATTTGGAACCGAGCTTTGCTCAAAACAATACAAATTATGAAAAGAAATATACTAGCCTTAATTATTACATTGATTGGATTTTCCGGATTTTCTCAGGATGATTGTTTCATTAAACTTCAAAAAGCTTTTGATGAGCGTGGAGCAAATGCTATTGCAGACGATATGCATAGAAATGTAATTATCAGTTTCATTGAAGAAGGTGGTTCTTATTGTATAGCTGGAAAAGCACGTGTCGAGAACGGAGTAATCGTTTCAATTTTCCTTCAATACGATGATAGTACATACGAATTGATGGAAAAGAAATTCTACAATTCTAAAAAAATGGCACCAATCATCGTGAATGGAATTTCTGAAATGATTGAAAACACAGATAACGAGAAATTTAAAATCGTTTTTATCGATGCTTTAAAAGCAAAGAAAAAGGGGTATAAAACTGTAGCACTTCCTTCTGATTTATAAATAAGCGGTTTACAATATATTATTAATCCCATCTTCCTTCGGTTGATGGGATTTTTTTTAGTTTTGACTTGTAGAATCAATACGATAATTATGTTTGCAAATAAAGTAGTTTGGATTACTGGTGCTTCTTCGGGAATTGGGATAGAAATGGCACGACAATTAGCGAACAAAGGAGCTAAAGTTGTACTTTCTTCTCGCAACGAAGATAAGCTTGTCGAAATTCAAAAGACCTTGTCTAATTCTGTATCACACCTGGTTATTCCGTTGGATTTAGAACAAAACACTTCATTTCAACTATTAGCAGAAAAAGTAATCGACCATTATGGTCAAATCGATTTTCTTTTTAACAACGGAGGATTATCACAACGCTCTAATGCGCGCGAGACTCCAATGGAAGTTGATCGCCGCATAATGGAAATCAATTATTTCGGGAATGTTGCTCTTACAAAAGCTGTACTTCCATTTATGGAAAAGCAGGGGAGTGGTCACATCGTTGTAATTTCAAGTATTGCAGGGAAGTTTGGTTTTTTCTTACGAAGCGCTTACAGTGCGTCTAAGCATGCTTTGCACGGTTTTTATGAGAGCTTGAGATTAGAAGAAGAACAATACGGAATCAACGTTACAATTGCCTGTCCAGGGAAGATAAGTACAGCAATTTCTTTAAACGCACTCAAATCCTCTGGTGAAAAGCACGGTGAAATGGATCACAACCAAGAAACAGGAATGTCTGCTGAGGAATGTGTTACCATTTTATTGAAAGCGGTTGAGAAAAAGAAGAAAGAAGTACTAATTGGAAACAAGGAAACTAAAGCCGTAACGCTTAAACGCTTTTTCCCAAAGCTCTTCTGGAAAGTGATTCGAAAGCAATCGGCTACCTAATTACCAAGCAAATAGAGGTCTGTGCGCCATAAGTACTTTTACTTCTTCACGAACTTCTTGAATTACTTCATCGTTTCCAATGTTCGTAATAATTCTATCGGCAAGTTCAGCAACTTTCGCCATGTCAGTTTCTTTCAGCCCACGTGTAGTTATTGCTGGGGTACCAATTCGAATTCCTGAAGTCACAAACGGAGATTCAGTATCAAACGGAACCATGTTTTTGTTTACTGTTATATCAGCCAGTACTAAAGAGTTTTCAGCATCTTTTCCGGTAACTCCTTTCGAACGTAAATCAATTAGCATCGAATGGTTTTCTGTGCCACCAGAAATGATTTGATATCCTCGTTTTACAAATTCATCTGCTAAGGTTACAGCATTTAATTTGACTTGTTCCATGTAAGTTTTAAACTCAGGACGAAGTGCTTCACCAAATGCAACCGCTTTTGCAGCAATTACATGTTCTAATGGACCACCTTGCGTTCCTGGGAATACTGCTGCGTCAAGCAATGCTGCCATTGATTTAGGGTTGCCATTTACCCATTTTAAACCAAATGGATTATCAAAGTTTTTCCCCATCATAATTACTCCACCACGAGGTCCTCGAAGGGTCTTGTGAGTAGTTGTCGTTACAATGTGACAATGCTCCATTGGACTGTTTAGCATTCCAGTAACAATCATTCCCGCAGGATGAGAGATATCAGCAAGTATTAATGCCCCAACCTCATCTGCAATTTTACGAATGCGCACGTAGTCCCAATCTCTGCTATAAGCAGAAGCCCCGCAAATAATCATTTTTGGTTTTTCACGTTTCGCAACTTCTTCCATCATGTCATAATCGACTAGACCAGTTTCTTTGCTAACACCGTAAAAATGTGGTTCATATATTCTACCTGAAAAGTTAACCGAGGAACCGTGTGTTAAATGGCCTCCATGTGATAAATCAAATCCTAAAATTTTATCTCCTGGATTTAAGCATGCTAGAAATACAGCTGCATTTGCCTGTGAACCAGAATGTGGTTGAACATTTGCCCATTCTGCTCCAAAAAGCTTGCACAAACGTTCGATTGCAATATTTTCAACTTTATCAACT
Source organism: uncultured Flavobacteriales bacterium (assembly GCA_963925035.1). Lineage (GTDB taxonomy): Bacteria > Bacteroidota > Bacteroidia > Flavobacteriales_D > Crocinitomicaceae > UBA4466. The sequence continues at coordinate 22,627 of CAWUSK010000034.1, read as the reverse complement.
ACTTCACAACCACCATAATAACGTTTGCCTGGAAGACCTTCAGCGTATTTGTTCGTTAAAACACTACCCATCGCCTCCATTACTTCATCACTTACAAAATTTTCCGAAGCGATTAATTCAATTCCGTTGATTTGTCTGTTTCTTTCTTGGTCAATTAGATCAAAAATAGCACTGTCTTTCACCATTTGCTTTTAATAATTGCGTTCGTATATTTTTTTTAAACCTTCGTTAAGTGTAGTATTAGGCTTGTAATTAGTGAGTTCCATTAATTTTTTTGAACTTCCAACACGACGTTCAACCTCATAGTCGTAGCGTTTTTTTGGAGCTTCTAGAAAAGTTATTTCAGAATTGGATTTCGTGATTTCTTTGATTTGTTCAGCTACGTCATCAATGCACCATTCTGCTTCATTGGCGATATTAACAATGTGACATCCATTAATATCCATTAATCGAACGCAAGCTTCGATCGTATCATCAATGTATGTGAAGTCGCGTGTTTGTTTTCCATTTCCAAAAACGGTAATCTTACTGTTGTTCGAAGCTTGTTCAAAAAACAAAGGAATTACCATTCGCGTATCTTGATTCCACCCGTAAACGTTGAAAAAACGCAGGGAAATAACATTGATTCCTTTCTCCTCGTGGTGAGAAGCTAAGTAAATTTCATTGTATCGTTTTGCCATTGCATACGAAGTTCTTGGATCAACCAAAACCTCTTCTGTTAAAGCATTTTCAATTGCTGAATGGCCGTAAATCCCGCTTGTTGAGGCGTACATTATTTTCTTAATGTTGTTCATCTCCGCAGCGAAAACAACGTTTCTTGCGCCAATAACTTCAACATCCATTGTTTCAACTGGATTGTCGGCAACAATGTCAACACCAAGAACTGCTGCAAAATGAAATATGATATCGCACCCTTTTGAAGCAGAGGTAACAAGTTCTAAATCACGTACATCACCTTTAACGAATTCGATTTTTTCAAAAGTCTCCTTTTCAAGCTTATTACCGCGTAAGAGAGAATCCAGCACAACCAACTGATGTCCATCATCTACGAGGCGTTTTGTTAAATTACTTCCAATAAATCCCGCTCCTCCTGTTATTAATATTTTCATTTCATGGTAGTTTCTACAAATATCATTAAAATTTGAGATTTGAATGTGTTTATAGTCGTTTTATTTTAGTTAGTTTATGGGTTAATTCACCTGATTTAGAATGAACTATTCCTTCTGTCGTGAAGCTGTCAGAACGCACATGTCCCGAGGCATGTATTATTTTACCTTCTCCGTCTAATATTCCAACATGCGTAATTTTTCCAGTTTTGTTCTCAAAAAAAGCCAAATCACCAGCTTCTGCATGATCGAATTGAATTTCTGTTCCGTGTTCGAATTGATCCGACGCATCACGAGGTAAGTTGTATTCAAAAATGCGATAAACAGTTTGTGTAAGACCCGAGCAGTCGATACCAAAGGGAGATTTTCCTCCCCACAAATACGGCGTGTTGAGATAATCATTCGCTAATTCTACTATGTTAGAAAATGGATTCTTTTGTACGGTGGAAATTGAGTAATCATTTTTCCCTATCGAAAATGCAGATTCGTTTTCTGGAATAAACGCACCACGACAAATAAACATGCGTCCCGTGTCTGTTGTGATTGCTATTTCTCTTTCCGCGACATAATGTAAGCCGTCAGACCATCTTCTAGCTTCTTTGTCACTTAAAAATTCAATGTGTTTGATGTCAATATATCCTTCGTATGCGTCTGTTTCTGTTACAATTTTGCACCAAGGCTCTTTTACTTCAATCACCCTGATTAATTCACCGAACATGAGTTGCGTAACGATTTCAGCGGAATCACTTGATTCGGCCCGAACTGGTGAAATGCTAACAGTACAGCATGCTTTTCTTTCCATACTTAATTTTTCGGAAAATTCACGCTTGACGTTAAATTGATAATTTGCTGCACGTGTCGTTGATTGTGGTAAGTGATAAATAAAAGGGCATCACCTAATCTCAATCGTATGATTTTTGAGATAGAAATTGGAACTTTAACGCGTCGTATATTAACTACTTTTGACTTTTCAATGATTGCTAAAAATTCGTTTTGTTGTCCAATAAACGTCTCAAAATTATTTCCTTTTACAATAGAAGGATGAAGCACTGGATCGTATTCTTTTGGTGCGTTAAACTTACGTTTTACATTATTTGCCTTTCCTAATTTCATAGATTTCCATGCAGAACGGCCCAATGGTGAACTGATAAAAGCTTCTTTTGTATTGGTTGTGAAGCGGGTAACTTCTAATCTTTTTGTAATCGTAGGATGGTAATAGTTTCCGTATTCATTGAGATGCGCTAATACATGAGCAACACTCCAAACTCCTGGGTTTGGAATCCAATTCAATTGATTCGGACTTAGTTTTTTGACCGCTTTATTGATTTCTTTAATGTTTTCTTGCGTAAGTCCTGTTACAATATCAAATAATTCTTTCGTTGTCATTCGCTTGGTGATCAATGAATAATTGTGCTATTATTGTTGTCAAAATTAGTGAATTCTATCGGAATAGAGGTGGTTTTAATAGAAATATTAGGATAACTTTCGTTACTTTCGCGACATAAGTAATTAAAGATTTAATGAGTAACAAAAAACCAATTATTTTAGTCACAAATGACGATGGTATTTCGGCGAAAGGTATTCGTTCACTTTTTAATGCTGTAAAAGAATTTGGTGAAATTTATATTGTTGCTCCTGATTCGCCTCAATCGGGAATGGGACATGCTATAACGATTAACAATCCACTTCGATTAAGTCATGTTGATTTATTTGAAGATGCCACAGCTTTTTCTTGTTCTGGTACACCAGTTGACTGCGTTAAATTGGGTATTTTTGAAGTGATGAAAGGGAAACCAGATTTAATTGTTTCTGGCATTAATCACGGTGCAAATACATCGACAAATGTGCTTTATTCAGGTACAATGTCAGCTGCGGTAGAAGGAGCAATGGAAAATATTCCTTCCATTGGATTTTCCTTGTGTAATTTTGGCAGTGATGCCGATTTTTCAGTAGCTCAAAAAGTGGTAAAACAAGTCGTTGCAAAAGTATTGAATAATGGAATGCCCGATGGTGTTTGTTTAAACGTGAATATTCCTGATGTTTCATCTCAAGAGTTCAAAGGAATGAAAGTTTGTCACCAAGCGAATGCATTTTGGGAAGATAGCTTTGACAAACGATTGGATCAATTTGGTAAACCGTATTTTTGGTTGACAGGCCACTTTTTAGACCACGAAAAATCAAACGATACAGATTTATATTGGATTGAAAAGGGATACGCGACGATAGTTCCGACTCAATTTGATATGACTTCATACAAAGCATTAAAAGAATTAGAAAACTGGAATTTATGAATTTAAGAAAATGGTCGATGGACCACACAAAAGGACTTTTGATCGGAGTTGTTACTCCGTTGGTGTTTATTCCACTTGTGCTTTTTATAATCGCACTTTCTCAAAATTATTACTTTGAATCTTTATGGAACAAATTCCAATTGAATGGTCCTTATCGCATACAAATAATGACAATTTCGATCATTGCTAACTTGGTTTGGTTCTATATTTTCCTGAATAAAGAACGCTTCAACGTTGCAATGGGAGTTATTCTTGGATCGTTACTCTTCGCACCGTATATTATTTACATTAAATTTTTCTAAGATGAAACCATTGAAATTGTATGTTTTAGCTGGTGAAGCTTCTGGAGATTTACATGGGAGTAACATGATGAATGCATTGCTAGAGGAGAATCCGAATATTCAGTTTCGTTTTTGGGGTGGAGATCGCATGAAGGCAATTCAACCAGATGGTTTAGCTAAACACATCAAAGAGCTCGCTTTTATGGGGTTTATTGAGGTATTAGCAAATCTTGGAACGATACTTAAGAATATCTCCTTTTGCAAAAAAGACATTGAAGCTTATCAACCGGATGCAATCGTTTTGGTCGATTATCCAGGATTTAATTTGCGTATTGCAGAATGGGCAAAATCGAAAGGGATTAAGGTTTATTATTACATTTCACCATCAATTTGGGCATGGAAGGAATCGCGAGTGCATAAAATTAAAAGAGTAGTGGATCATATGTTTGTGATTCTACCTTTTGAAAAGGATTTCTATGCAAAGCACAATTGTGTTGTTGAATACGTTGGAAATCCACTGATTGATGAAATTTCAAAATATAAAAACGACAATACTTCTTCTGAGTTAAGGTCGAAATACAAGCTGGACGACAGACCTATTATCGCTGTTTTACCGGGTAGTCGAAAGCAAGAGATTTCAAAGAAATTGCCAATTATGTTGGAAGCATTGAAAGGAATTGATACGCACCAAATTGTTGTTGCAGGAGCTCCTAATCTAGAAGCAAGCTTTTATGAAAGTATCACAAAGGAAGCTCATATCATTTATGGAGAAACATATTCTATTCTTGCAAATTCTGATTTAGCTGTTGTAACTTCAGGAACTGCAACATTGGAAACAGCGCTTTTTAAAGTTCCAGAAGTAGTTTGTTATAAAGGCGCTGAAATTTCTTACCGCATTGCGAAAAAACTGATAAAAGTCGATTATATTTCTTTGGTTAACCTAATCATGGGCAAGGAAGTAGTGAAGGAGTTGATTCAAAAAGATTGCAATCCAATGCTTATTCGCAAAGAAATTGATTTATTGATGAATGATGCTGGATACCGAAAATCAATGGAAAATTCTTATGATATCTTGGAAGAAATGCTAGGTGGAGTAGGCGCAAGTAAAAAAGTTGCACAATCCTTGTTAAAAACTATTTCATAGTTGTTTAAAAGACATCTATTTGTCCTTTAATTTTACACTGTGAATAAATGTATTACCATTTTCCTGATATTTTTGTCTTATGTCCTTTATGGGCAGGAAATGCGCATTGGCATATTGCGACAGCACAAAGTGTCTAAAATTAGTTTAACGGTTGATAGAGGCGTTTACGATGTCTATGCAGACACTTCCTATATCGTTCGATTGATAGAAGGAGACAAAGTTCAGTTGAATTATTATAATGGCCGTGTCCAATTACTTAAAAATGGGGAAGATTTAATACTAGCCACTAAAATTAAAATTATTCCAACCACGGAGAATTCGGTGATTCAATTTAATTCCATTCAACCGAGTTTTAAAAGTCGTTATTATCAAGATGGACTTGAGGTAGATCTCGCATCGAATCAATTGACCTTGATTAACTTGGTGGACATGGATAATTATTTAGGAGGAGTCATTGAGTCCGAAGGTGGAGGAGGACGTCACATCGAATATTACAAAGTGCAAGCTTTGATGAGTAGAACTTACGCATTGAAAAACATTAAACGTCACGAAAAAGAAGGATTTCAATTGTGTGATGGAGTTCATTGCCAAGCGTATCACAGCATGTTACGCCATACGCCTTCAATCAAAACAGCTGTTAAAGCAACAACGGGAGTGGTATTGGTTGACGAGCGAAACAACTTGATTACCAGTTATTTTTCTGCGAATTGTGGTGGACAAACTTGCGATGCTTCGTATGTTTGGAACACATCGGTTCCGTATTTAGAATCCTTTCGAGATACCTTTTGTATTCATACAAAACAAGCGACTTGGGAAAAACGCGTCAGTAGAATTGCGTGGGATAATTATATGAACAAGGAATTTGGCTTGAATAAACTTCCTATTGGAAAGAGTGAGTTGTGTTATACTTTTGTTCAGGAAGATAGAAGGGCTTTTTATATTCATCCTTCCTTGGGAATTCCATTGAGAGATTTACGTATAAAGTTCAATTTGAAATCAACTTATTTTAGCACAAGCTTGGTGGGAGAAGAAGTTGTAATAATTGGACGTGGTTTTGGTCATGGTGTTGGCTTGTGTCAAGAAGGCGCGATGAATATGGCCTCAAAAGGCTATTCCTATGAACAAATTGCACAGTTTTATTTCAGTAATGTTTGGGTAATTGATTATTACCGGGGACAATTTTTCAAGCAACAAAAAGCAGTTGAAGATTAATCCTCGTTAGATTTAACGTAAATCACAAAAAGATCTTCATCGTCTTTTTTGAAGTATTTCTTTTCGCGCGCATAACGCTCAACTTCGCTTTTAGACTTTAACTTTTTTAGAATCCCTGTTGTGGTTTTCAATTCAAGATTCAATTCAGTCTTTTTGACTTCAAGTTGACTTAATTTAGAGGAGTTAGAAACCATCGTAAACAAGTCATTTTCATCAAGAAATAGAGAGTAAGAGACAAACACGATTAAGGTGATGGTAAACTTGTTTTTCAAATATGGATGCACTTTTCTCATGAAGTAAAATTACGAGAATACTTCTTTGAAAAATGGACGACTTAGAATTGTTTTAAAAAAGGAATTGTTGATATAAAAAAAAAACTTCAATTGAAGGTCTTTATAATAGTTTATTGAAAGCGATTAGTTGATGATTTCATCGTAACGCGCTTTCCAGTCGTCATCGTTTTCAAACCACTGCGCGACTTTGTTTAATAATTCACGTGCTTTATCTTGTTGTCTGCTTTCATTTAAGGCAGCAGCAGAGCGAAGAATTCCAATTTTCAACATACTTTTATCTGCTTCACTCCAAGTTTGAATACTTTCAACAGTTTTTAAAATTTCATCAGCTTCTTGCCATAAAGAGCGTGCAGTTGTTTTGTCTTCTGCTTTGTATTTACAAACACCCATTACGTATTTAATACCTGATTCATTTTGAGTTATTTTGTTGTAACGAACAGCCCAACCGTAAGCCTTCTGAGCGCTTCCAGAAGTAAGCTCATTATCAATAATTTCGAATAAACTTTTTTGGAACAATTCAATAAATTCACTGTGCTCAGAAATAATAGCACCATCTGTTTCTTTCAGGTCGTATTTAATCCCTTTACCTAAAGCACTAATTGCGTCTTTGTATGCATTTTTGAAATCTTCATTATCCGTACCTGAAAGAGAAACTTTGTAAAGTCCTCTCGCTAACCAGATATATGGAAGCACATCCTTTTTAGTCTTATCGTTTTCAGTATAACCTGATGCTACTTTTGCTAACTTCTCATAGTTAGCATCTGCATAAAGGATTTTTAAATCATCGTATTTTGGAGCTTGAGAAAAAGCGATTTGTGCTACAAATAATAAACAAAATAGAGTAAGTACATTTTTCATCTTAAATAATTTATTTCAATGATTAATCCAAATACTATGCCGTTAATTTTGGCACGTATATCTCAAAGTTATGATTTTTTTTTATTCCTGCCTCATTCATAGCTTTTTATTAATAGGCCAAGAATATCTTGTGCAGCTTTTGAAATTTTTGTTCCTGGTCCAAATACCCCAAACACTCCTGCTTCGTACAAGAAGTCATAGTCCTGCTGAGGAATAACTCCTCCTGCAATGACCATAATATCCGCTCTTCCCAATTTTTTAAGTTCCTCAATTACTTTTGGGATAAGTGTTTTATGTCCAGCGGCCAGTGAAGAAACTCCCAGAATATGAACATCATTTTCAACGGCTTGTTTTGCCGCTTCTTCTGGTGTTTGAAAAAGTGGTCCAATATCTACATCAAATCCTATATCGGCAAAGGATGTTGCAATAACTTTAGCGCCACGGTCGTGTCCGTCTTGGCCCATTTTTGCAACCATAATTCGAGGGCGTCTACCTTCTAACTTGCTGAATTTATCAGCCATTTCTTTCGCTGTATTGAAATCATTGTCTCCCATAGATTCTGATGAATAAACGCCGTTAATGGAACGAATTGTCGCTTGATACCTTCCGTATGATTTTTCTAATGCCGTTGAAATCTCTCCTAAAGAAGCTCTTTCTCTCGCACAACGAACAGCAATTTCTAGTAAATTACCTTCACCAGATTTTGCAGCTTTTGTTAATTCATTCAACAGAGCAGTAACGCTTTCTTGGTTACGGTTGGCTTTGAGTTGGTTTAACCGATCGATTTGTGAACTGCGAACTTTCTCGTTGTCAACATCCAAAATGTCAATTTCATCCTGTACTTTTAATTCGTAGCGATTTACGCCAACGATAATATCTTTGTTTGAGTCGATTCGTGCTTGTTTGCGAGCTGCCGCTTCTTCGATGCGCATTTTCGGTAATCCAGTTTCAATCGCTTTCGCCATTCCACCTAATTCTTCGACTTCACAAATCAATTCCCACGCTTTACCGACCAGTTCTTCTGTCAATTTCTCTACAAAATAACTTCCTCCTAGCGGATCAACATGTTGTGTGATTCCAGTTTCTTCTTGCAAGAAAATTTGTGTGTTTCGAGCAATTCGAGCAGAGAAGTCCGTTGGTAAAGCAATCGCCTCGTCCAGCGCATTTGTATGCAATGATTGTGTTCCACCAAGCGCTGCAGCAAGCGCTTCAATGCAAGTGCGCGCAACGTTGTTGTATGGGTCTTGCTCTGTTAAACTCCATCCTGAAGTTTGGCAATGCGTTCTAAGCGCAAGTGACTTATTGTTTTTCGGATTGAATTCTTGCACCATTTTAGCCCAAATAATTCGTCCAGCTCTCATTTTCGCTACTTCAGAAAAATGATCCATTCCAATTGCCCAAAAGAAACTAAGGCGTGGAGCAAATTCATCAATATCCATTCCTGCTTTTGTTCCAGCGCGCAGGTATTCTAATCCGTCTGCAAGTGTGTACGCTAATTCGATTGACGTAGTGGCACCGGCTTCTTGCATGTGGTAACCCGAAATTGAAATCGAATTAAAGCGCGGCATATTTTCAGCTGTATAAGCGAAAATATCAGAAATGATACGCATCGACGGCAGAGGTGGGTAGATGTAGGTATTTCGCACCATGAATTCCTTAAGAATATCGTTTTGAATCGTTCCAGAAAGGTCTTTTTGACTCACGCCTTGTTCTTCCGCTGCGACAATATAAAATGCCATGATTGGAAGTACAGCGCCGTTCATCGTCATTGAAACAGACATTTGGTCCAATGGAATTTGATCAAACAATACTTTCATGTCCAAAATAGAATCAATGGCAACACCAGCTTTCCCAACATCTCCTTCAACACGAGGATGATCTGAATCGTATCCTCTGTGTGTTGCTAAATCAAATGCAACAGACAATCCTTTTTGTCCGGCAGCTAAATTTCTTCTGTAAAATGCATTCGATTCTTCAGCAGTAGAAAATCCTGCGTATTGCCGCACTGTCCAAGGTCGAATGGCATGCATTGAACTGTAAGGCCCTCTCAAATAAGGTGCAATTCCAGAAACGAACCCAATGTGATTGGTAGATGCAATGTCCTTTGCGGAATAGGTGTTTTTCAATTCGATTTTATCCGCATTCGTATGTATCACTTTTGTTTCAATTGGCTTTGTATCGACAATTGATTCATACGGTATATCTTTAAAACTTACTCTTTTCATACCGATTGTGATGTTAATTCGTTTTCTAATAGCAAGATTGGAAGTCCAAGATAATTCTCTGGAAGTTTCCATGTAACGTTTGCTTCTGTTATAGGTTTGAACTTATTTATTCCAACTCCTACCGTTTTACCACTTGTAAATGCTTCAATGCGTTGCGCGCTCTTAGATCTAATTGCTTGAAATAAACCTTCTCTTGTTGCTTTGTTAATTATTCCACCTTTTTCATCCAATTCTTGAAATAATCCCCAAGATTTCTCTGCAACTTGGTTGGTCAATAGCTCGATAGAATAACTTCCACCAAGCGGGTCAATAACTTTCGCTAAATAGGATTCTTCCTGTAGAATTGTAGAAATATTGATTGCCATACGTTGTGCTAAAACACTTGTTCCGTCTGACGAATACATGTCGTGGGGAAGAATGGTCATTGAATGTACACCGCTAGTTACTGCAGACATCGCTTCAGTAGTTTGGCGCAATAAATTGGTGTGTGGATCTAAAATTGATTTATTCGAATGTCCGATTTGCGCATTAATGTTACAATTATATGAGCAAGCGTGTTGCGGTTCGTATGCGCTTATCACTTTAGACCATAAACGTTTTAAACTTCTAATCTTCGCGATTTCGTAAAAGTAATTCGCTCCAACTCCGATGGTAAAATTGATGCACGCTGCGGCTTGATCAATTGAAAATCCTGCAGTCATTAATTTTGAAATGTACTCATGTCCTGTGCTTAGACAAAATGCAATCTCTTGCCAGGTTGTCGCTCCAGCTTGTTGCACTGCAAATCCATTTACTTCACAAAATCTCGCTTGTTTTGTTGAATAGTACGGTGCGATTTTCTCAATGTTGATTTCATCGTTTTCAACTGCTAAGAAGTCAAATTGAATATCCATTTGGAATGAATTCTTACTCTGAATGGCATAAAGTTGTTCAAAAGCATCCATTGAAAAAACAGAAAAGTGCGTTTCTATGAACTCCAGTTTAATTTCTTTTAATACGCTGTTCCAGTTTATGGAGGAATTGGATTGTTGGAAGATGAGCATATCAGCACCTAAGTTCAATGCTTCCAAAGCATCTTTATTGGCTGTTTTATCATCGTTCATAATAATCCGGGCACTGTTCTTCCATTCATTGTTAGTCGCGTTCATTCCTCGTGTATAAGGAAAGTTACCAGCTGTTTCTGGAGTAGAAGTAATGTCTTCTTGGTGCGCGTAACTTGAGAATTCAATTTCCTCAAGGGCATCTTTTGTTTTTAAAACAGAAGGGTCTTTTCCTTTGAGGTCGGCAATCAGCTGTGCCTCCCATTCTGCTTTCGATACAGCGTTAAATGGCTTAAAAAAATTACTCATTATTTTCGGTTGTTTTCAATTCAGTTTGTTTCGGAATTTTCTTCGTTATATAAAGATAGACAATCGTTGAAACCATCACAGTAATTACGGGAGAAATTGGAACTCCAATTAGTGGAATTGAATAGATAATTAAAAAGATTGATCCAGTAAGAATCATGAAAATAGGTTTGGAAAACGCGAATCCCAATGTTCCAAAAACGCCAGCTTGATCGCGTTCCAATGCAAAGTCGTAAAACGCCATTCCATAGAAAAACGCAGCAATTACAAAGAACATAAATCCATCAATTACTGCAAGTCCAAAAATAAGTGAAATGATGTAGTAAAACACCAAAAAGGAAATTTCCAATGTCACGGCAATAATCACTATGAACACCATTCGAATAATGTCGTTGATAAAGCGTGCGATGGAAGAATTGTATTTTGTCCCCGTTAACTGAGTGTCTAAACGCTCTGAAAGCACAGTGTTAAATGGCGATAAGAGTGTAATTGTCGCAAAAATATAGATTTGATCAACCATGAAGCCAAAGAAATCAAAAATACTTTCGACACCTGAGTTATGAATTCCTTTCGCCCAGCCTGTCCAAGAATTGTCGGCATCCAAAAGAAAGGTTTCTGCAACGAGACTTGTGTGGTAACTGAATAACAAATAAATGACGGTTAGAACTGCTCCGGGAATGAAGAAAATCAAGTAATTACCTTTAAACAACTCTTGGAAAGTTTTTTTCACCGCATCAATATGATATTTGATTGAATTCATAGGGTAATTTACGAATTCAAATTTAACAATTCAATCAAAGAATTCGTTTTAATAACATATAAATTCCGGCGTAAATGATCCCAATTCCCAAAATGAGTTGAACTTTGGATGTATATCCTCTGCGTTTCCAGTAAATCCAGTTGAGGGTTCCTAGTATTATTGCAGGAATAATCGGATATAAAAATATCTTAGGCATGAAAGATGACTTAATTTTTAACTTTTACTTTACGTGAAACATCATTTTCACTGATTATTGCTTGCATATTTTACTAGTCGTATTTTTTGTTTTGACATAGTAAAATCCTGAATTTAAGTTTGATAAATCAACTACAATTTCAGACTCGTTTTCAGCTGTTACACTAGTATTGGGTGTTACATTTTGTCCAAGTGTATTATAAATAGAAACTTCTTCTAATTCATCAGAGCTTGCGTTTATCGTTATTTTATAGAGGGCAGGATTTGGATATATGTTTACTGACAAATTATCAACCGATTTTAAATTAACGCTTTTTACCTGAGAATAGGAAGTTTTCCCATCGTAATCAGTTTGCTTCAATCTATAGTATGAAATTCCATAAAATGGAATATTATCATTCGATATGTAATTCAATAGAGATGTTGAATTTCCTGCGCCTTTAATTACAGAAACTTTTCTCCATTCTGTTCCATTCATCGAACGTTCAATGGTAAAGTAATCGTTGTTTCTTTCTGAAACTGTTTGCCAATTTAATTGTACAAATCTATCGTTTATAGATTGGGCTGTAAAATTCACTAATTCTATTGGTAATATAGGGGAAATGTAAATCCCATAATCTTCAGCTTCACCAGTAAATAAATTGTCACAAGGTCCAGAAAGGTTGAACTGATCATTGATAACACGCATTCTTAAAAGATCGTTCTCTAAAGCAGTAAGCGGAATTGTTACAGCTTGGGTAAATGTTTGATAACCACTCCCTGCTACTGTACTTCCACTAAGAACACTTTCTCCCGCTGCAAATACGCCGTCATCATTGTAATCAATATAACAATTGTAGAATCCACTTTGCGAGCCGCTGTTACCTATTGTAATAGATAGTGTATAGGTGTCTCCTTCGACGAGTGTTGTAGTTTGTGAGCAAGAAAAATCATTGTATCCATTTGTAGAAGCCGCTGTTGTATTATTGATGTCTCCAAAGGTTACATTGGAAAAAGAATACCCATAAAAACCTGTATTTTGAATACCAGGAATACACGCCGCAGTTGGGGTATCATATATAGTAACAAAGCCTGAAACAGTCTTTGTTGTTCCAGTACCAGAAAGGTTTGTTGATTGAAGAGATACTATGTAAGTCCCAGCAGTTGAATAGGTGATTATGGGATTCTGAGCTGTTGACGTACTTGGTGTGCCGCCTGGGAAAGACCAGCTCCAACTTGTTGGATCATAAACAGAGAGATCATAAAACTGAATAATTGAACCTGTACAACCAGAAGTAGATCCGCATTTTGCTGTGAAGTCACTTATTGGAGTAGCTACTGGGGTGCACCCAGCTGAAGTTAATAATCCAGGTCTACTACCCGATAAAAAACCTCTTGCTCTTGTCTTTTGACCAGCAGTAAATTCAGTTTGACAAATGTCGTCAGAATAGTCCATAAAATTATGGATGTGATTGTCTCTAAGTGTCCCACATAAATTATTTGTTCCTGTAGGACACCCGCTAGATCTTTCGTGGGGCGGCGTGTCACAAACTCTATCTCCGTTTGCCGTACAATCTGCATTTGCAGGACAAGCAGCTCCACCGCCATCACCTTCAAACGTGTGGTATAGACCTAAGCCATGACCTAATTCATGAATTAGTGTTATGCTAGAACTAGTGTAGCTTTTTACATTAAAACATCTTGTGCCTGTTGGGTCATATCCTAATGAGTTGTGCATTATTACGGTGCCGTCTACAGACGATCCTGCTCCTGGGAAATATGCAAATCCTTGAGTTCCTCCTCCAGCATTATTTCCGTCAATTTCAGTGACTATCCAGATATTATAGTAATTGATATTTGACCATTTACTCAGCGCTTTTATCGTGACTTCATTATTAGTTCCACTTGTCGTAAGCCCGTTGCTTGCATAGTCACTTGTTCCTGATGCATTGACTCTGTTAATACCTGTTGTGGGATTTCCAGATGGATCTTGTGATGCTAGGCAGAACTCAATTTCCATATCAACGCCACTGCTATTGTAAGGTGATGCTCCTCTGTAAGCATCGTTTAAACTTTTGAGTGCACTGTGTATTTGTTCTTGTGAAATATTTGTTCCAGTACCTATTGCTTCACCTAAATGTAAAACATGAAAAACAACAGGTATTTTTAAAATAGGAGCTTTTGGAGTTGGAATATTTCCTTTAGCTATTAAATCTTGTGCTTTATTGAAATTAGAGCGATATACAGAGTCGTTAAGAAGTAGTTTTTTATGTAAAAAATCTGTTGCACATTTTTCTTCTTGGTAGAGATTTGGTGCTTCTTGAGCGAATAAACTTGATGGAAATAAAATAAAAACAAGAATTTGGAGAATGTTTTTCATGGAGATGATTTAAGAATAAGAACTTGATTTTGATTTTTAAACTTAATTAAATAAAATCAAATTTCTTGAGGCGGTATGTTTTTTTTTTAAATCATACACTTATGTAAGTTAAAAAACTTAAGAAGCTCTTTATTCATAATGTTTTTTGAATTGTATTCTTGATTTGGTTATTTGTCAGGAATTATTTTAGACTACCACTCCAAATTGCTCTAAATGGTGCGTGATATGTTTAGAATGCATTGTTTTCCATAATTCAAAATCCAGTTCACCAAAATAGGGGTGAAGCGTTTTTGTTTCTGGTTGCATAGCAAAGTGGCTTTCGAAATTGCGCCAATCACTTTTGAAGTCAGAAATAGCACTTTGAATATTATTATTTCGAAAAGGCGTTTTAGGTTTCGCAAAAACAGCTTCGAAGTTTTTCGGTAATGGTACGTCAGTTCTTAAGAAGTCTTGCGCCCATTTCACCTTATCTTCTGGAATTTGTAAAGAAATTGAATGATCTCCAAACGCGAGCCTTATGCTGTCAGAAAGATGTTCAACCATGCGTTGAGCGGACATGCTTCCCCACAAAGGTTTGTCCGTTTCTTTTAAACGTTCAAGTTTTGAAACGATGATTTCTAATTTGGGTTCGATGAATTGCATGGGGTGTAGTTTTATCCCACTAATATGTTTAAACTTTTTGGCACAACGCTCACATTTAATTCATCAAGTACTTCAAAAGGTTCACCATCGTAATGGGCGATTTTTTTCGAAAGTTTGATTTTAGCATTCTTAAATTGAATAATTTCTGAAAAACGCGATTTATCACTTTTCTTTCTGAAGAAACGATAAATAATAGAAGGAGCGGACCAAATAGAAAAAGGTTTAAGTAAGCACAATTCAATTTTTCCGTCCGTTACATCTGATTTAGGAGAAATGGTAAAGCCGTTACCAAATTGAGACGCATTTGCTACAGTACAGAGCACAACAGGTAGAGTTTTAATTTTCCCATCTAAGTCTATGGAAACGTTTATTGGATTGTATTTAAAAAATTCTCGAGCAATTAAATAGATATATCCTCTTAATCCTCGTTTTGTATGGGTATCGAATTTTTTAGCAATCACAGCGTCGAAACCGTAGCCACCAACGCCTAAAAATGACTTATCGTTCACCAAAACAGTATCCATTTCAATGGAATTGTTTTTGTTGATGCATTCGATCGCTTCTTTTACGGTTAAAGGAATTTTCATATGTCGTGCAAGTCCGTTTCCAGATCCTACAGGAAGAATTGCAAGTTTGGTTTGTGTACCAATCAATGCCGTTCCAACTTCATGAACAGAACCATCGCCACCTACAGCACAAACAATATCGTAACCGGTTTTAGCGGCATCTTGAGCAATTATTTTCGCATGTTTACGGTATTCCGTTTCAACAATATCGTATTCGTAAACGCTAAGATCCAAATGGTCAGCTATCAACTGGGGAATATTTCCTTTATTCCCTAAGCCCGATATTGGGTTTATGATGAAGCGAATTTTCTTTTTCATTTACTGTAGTTTGATTCATAATCAAATCACGGTTGTACTGCTGAATCAAGGCCTTTAACCTTTTTTCGTTCGCTTTAACTTCCTTCTTATGGCCAGCCAAAGAGTCAGAAACTTCCGTGCTCATAGTTGTGAAATCATACAAATTTCGTGCCCTTTCGTTCGTGAAGGTGGTCATAAAGTTGTTTTTGAAGTAATAATAGCTTCCTTCAATGTAAGTAATTGCCTCTTTTTCAGACTTATCGTAGTAAGAATTACCGTATGCATAATATTTAGTTTCAACGTTTACTAGGTCGATAATTGTCGGTAAAATATCGAGTTGTTGGAAGATTTCATTGCTTTTTTGTGCTTTTATTTTACCACTTGGATGATAAAATAAAATTGGAATGCGGTACATCTGAGTTCGCGTGTTGTAAAGTGCAGTTGTAGTCGCAGGTGTATGGTCTGCAAGTATTACAAAAAGCGTATTTTCATACCACGGTTGTTTCTTCGCTTCTTGGAAAAACTTTTGCAAGGCATAATCACCATAACTAATAGATGCGCAGATAGGCTGCGGACCTTTCTTTACCTTGTTTTTCATGTGCTTCGGAATGAAGTATGGATGATGGGAAGAAATGGTGAACAATGTTCCAAAGAACGGCTCGTGTAATTCAGTTGCCTTTTTTGCAGTCCACGGATTGAAGTATTCGTCTAAAATCCCCCAGGTTTGATCAAAATGTTCGTCGTTGTTGTATTCGAATCGTCCGAAGTAGTGGTCGAATCCAGTCAATGCAGTAAAAGCATCAAATCGCATGGAGCCGTTTGTTGCACCGTGATAGAATGCTGATTCATATCCAAACTTCCCTAAAATACTTGGCAAACTGTTGATTGCGTTGTCTCCGTAAGGTGAAGAGATGTAAGGACTGTCCATTAAAGTTGGCATAGAAGCTAGAATTGCAGGAACCGCTTCTATTGATTTCTTTCCGTTCGCGAAGCCATTGTTAAACGATAACGAGACTTCAATTAATGAATCTAAGAAAGGAGTATAACCTTTTCCATTGTTGTATGCGCCAACAAATTCTTTCCCGAAACTTTCAAGTAAAATCACCATGACATTGGTTTTGTCAGGAAGTATGTTTTGAGGGTTACTTGTCTTAATTGGATTAAAATATTTGCCTACTTCGTCTTCTTTAAAATATTCGACCAATACCAAACTGCTTTGATCCATTGTTTTAATCATTGTAAAAGGCGTAGGAAGCACAAAGGCAGTATTTTCTCCTTTTGAATACTTGGAAGCTTCAATAATTCCAGTTGGACGTAAGCCCAATCCACCACGAGCAGTTAGCACTAGAAGTGCAATTACCACAACCATGGAAATGAAATTCATCTTGTAAAATCCTTTTTTTATAGTGCTGAACGTCTGAAAAGAACGCTGCGTTTTTCTGTATAGGAATTCTGATAAAATGAGAAGTAAAATCAAGATAATCAAAACCATCCATGAATCTTTTAGGAAGGATGTCACAAGTTGCGCAAAGTCATTTCCTGCGCCTAAAACCGAGAACAGGTCAAAAGTCGAGCGTTTACTTGTGTATTTGAAGTATTCAATGTCCAATAAGTTTGGTAAAATTAAAATAGTGTTTGTACCGTGGAATAAAATTTTGAAGAATGCACGGTGAATTTTATAGCCTCGAATTGGAAAAGGGAGAAGAAATAGGATGTAATACGGCACATAAAACAGCGCCACGGTAATCATATCAAACCAAAGTGCAACGAAAAAATCGAAGAATTCTAAGCGTGGAAAGGCACTAAAATTGAATCCGAAAAATATTAAGCGTGTGATATAGAGCAATAAAACAGATATCAGCATACGTTTTAGTAACGTTGAGACATGTTCCGGGATAAAGGCCAAAATTCGTTTCATTTGATTCAAAAGTATAAATTATTCACCGCTTTTTGGATTTCTTTAATTAATTTGAACTAGTCAACTTGTAATTTATACTTTTGATAAATAAATTAGAGGAAATATTATGAATGAAATTATGCGTTTAAAGATGTGGAGGAATTTAGTTTGTTTTATCCTTTTAATGAATGGTTTTAGTGCTATTTCGCAAATCGAAATGTCTAGGGAAAGCACAGCGAAAGAAGAAAAAGTTGAAAAAGTGAAAAAGGCAAAAGAGTTGAGAGATAAGGATTCATTGAGTGCTACATCACTTTATTTTAACATCAACTGGTCGTTCACTCCACGAAAGTTAATTGTGAATGAAGGATTATTTGGCGATTCATTAGGAGAGCGTGGGAATGAAGAAGCTGGAAATAAATGGTCGTTTGGATTAGGGTTTAGAAATCAAATCCATAAAAACATTGCGTTTGAAGGTGGAATTGCGTTCATTAGAAATTCTGAAAAATACAATTTTGAAGGAGTTGATACAGCTTATTCGTACGTAACTGAATATTCATATTTAGCGATTCCTATTAGGATTTATTACACGTATGGAAAATCAATCATATTTCTTGGAGGAGTAGGAATAACTCCACAGATGTTTGTCCGTTACAAGCAAGATAGAAGTTGGAAAACCTCAGAGGGATTTGAGGATTCTGAGACATTTAAAACAACAACAGGATTTAATTCCTTTGCGATTAGCGCAACCATTTCTGCAGGAGTGCAGTTTGAGCTTGGTGACCGATGGTCTTTGCAAATTGTCCCAGAATACCGTATTCAATTGAATTCTAGTAATTCTAAGCAAGATGCCTATAAGCACTATGCACGAGCATTAGGAATTAACGCAGGAATAGTTGTGCGCTTATAATTAATTGAAATGAAAATTAAAGAAATTACAGATTATTTAGAATCTTTGGCGCCAATTTCCAGCCAGGAGTCGTACGATAATTCCGGTTTAATTGTTGGTGAATTTTCTAAAGAAGTTACAAAGGCATTGATCAGTTTAGATTGCATTGAATCAACTGTTGATGAGGCGATTGAATCTGGATGTGAATTGATTATTGCACATCACCCGATTATTTTTCAAGGTCTAAAGAAGCTAAATAATTCCAATTATATTGAACGAACGGTCATAAAAGCAATTAAAAATGACATTGCTATTTATGCTATTCACACCAATTTTGACAATTACAGGTTTGGAGTGAACGATGAAATTGCGGACCGATTGAAATTAATGAACCGAAAAATATTAGCACCAAAATTGAATGTACTTTCTAAAATTTCGTTTTTTGTCCCGCAAGCCAATAAAGAAAAAGTTTTAAAGGCAATGTTTGCAGTTGGAGCTGGAGATATTGGTGAATATTCTGAATGTAGTTTTCAAACAGAAGGAACAGGAACGTTTAAACCTAGTGAGAATGCAAGACCATTTGAAGGAAAGCCGGGAGAATTATCAAATGTAACTGAGGTTAGGGTAGAAGTACTTTGCTCTCAGTACGTCATTGGAGCAGTTCTTTCGGCAATGATGGAAGCACATCCGTATGAAGAAGTGGCACATGATGTTTACGTTCTCAAAAATAAAAATCAATTTGAAGGGTCAGGAATGATTGGAGAATTGGAGGATGAAATGGACGAGTTTACATTCTTAACGCAATTGAAATCAACGTTCAATTGTGGTGTGATTCGACATACAGAGCTATTGGGTAAGAAGATTAAAACCGTTGCATTTTGCGGTGGTTCAGGAAGTTTTCTACTTGAAAATGCAAAAAGTAAAAAAGCAGATATATTCATTACTGGAGATTTTAAATACCACGAGTTTTTTGATGCTGATAAACAGATTGTTATCGCAGATATCGGACATTTTGAAAGCGAACAATATACTTCTCATCGATTAGAGCGTATTTTGACAAAAAAATTCACTAAATTTGCGGTTCAATTAACGAAGGAAAATACAAACCCAATAAAATATTTTTAGAATGGCAAAAGCGGCAACTAAAAACGAAGGATCAACTTCAGACAAATTAGAAAGTTTATTTGAATTACAATTGATTGATTCTGAGATTGATAGAATTAAAACTGTAAGAGGGGAGTTGCCTTTGGAAGTGCAAGATTTGGAAGATGAGGTTGAAGGATTGAATCTTCGTATTTCAAAAATGCAAGACGAGATAAAAGAGTTAGATACTGATATTTCTGATAGAAAAAACAGTACTAAGGATGCTGAAGCAGCTATTGTAAAATACAAAACGCAACAAAATAACGTTCGTAACAATAGAGAATTCGATTCGATTTCTAAAGAAATTGAATTCCAAGAATTGGAAATTCAATTGAACGAGAAACGCACGAAAGAAGGAAAAGCGAAGATTGCTCACAAGAAAGAAATTTTGGATGAAGCTAAAGAACGCAGAGAATTTAGAGGAACTGATTTAGCGAATAAAAAAGCTGAGTTAGATGAAATTATTGCTGAAACACAATCGCAAGAAGAAAAGTTAACAAAGAAATCTACTACCGCTTTAGGTAAATTAGAATCTCGTTTGGCTGTTGCTTATACTCGTCTAAGAGAAAGTGCAATCAATGGTTTAGCTGTTGTTCGTGTTGAGCGTGATTCTTGTGGAGGATGTTACAATAAAATTCCACCACAACGTCAATTAGATATTCGTGCAAAACGAAAAGTAATCGTTTGTGAGCACTGTGGTAGAATTTTGATGCCAGAAGAAAAAGAAGATTAAGATTAATCTAAATATTATTTATTGAACCGTCTGCCTTTGGTAGGCGGTTTTTTGTGTAAATCTAATGCTATGAAATTTTCAGACTATAACATCTCGAAAGAAATAAAAGAACAGTTGACTGTACTAGGGTTTAATAAACCTACGGACATTCAGTTCAAAGCAATTCAACATATTTTAGATGGAGAAGATGTTATGGCAATCGCTCAAACTGGAACAGGTAAAACTGCGGCATTTGCAATTCCTACTTTAGATAAAATCCACCGCAATAAGTTGAAGTACAAGAAGTCTGGAATTCGTTGCTTGGTAATGGTTCCAACACGTGAGTTGGCAAAACAAATTTCAAAAGTGTACCAAGAGTTAGGGAAAAACACAAACGTTAAAACGTTTGGACTTTTTGGTGGAGTAGAGCAAGAGCAACAGATTAGAACACTGAACAACGGAATTGATATTTTGGTAACAACGCCAGGTAGAATGTTCGATTTGATATCTCAAGGTGCAATTGACATTACTGGGATTCAATTTTTGGTATTGGACGAGGCAGATTTAATGTTGGACTTAGGGTTTACAAAAGACATTACGGATGTCATGAAACACATTCCGCAAAAACGTCAAACACTTTTCTTTTCAGCGACAATTTCAAAGAAAATTAAATCTTTAGCATACGATGTTGTGCGAAACGCAATACGAATTCAAATTTCACCAAAGAATCCGGTAGCAAAAACAATTTCCCATTCCATTTTAGAAGTCGAAATGGATGATAAACGTTTTTTCTTAGAGAATATCATCAAGGAAAACTTGGAAATGAAGATGGTTATTTTTGTTCGAACTAAAGTTCGTGTAGAAAGAGTTGTGTCTGCCATGGAACGCGTTCAGATTTCGTCTGAAGCACTTCATGGTGGTTTAGAGCAGCAAGACAGGTTTGCTATTTTAGATCGCTTTAGAAGCGGCGAAAACAAGATATTGATTACAACGGATGTTGCTTGTCGCGGAATTGATATTCCAGACGTTGATTGTGTAGTGAATTATGACATTCCAGACAATCCTGAAAACTACGTTCACCGATGCGGAAGAACAGGAAGAGGAAAGAACAGAGGACAAGCTATTTCGTTTTGCAGTGAAAGCGAGAATGAATTATTGAAAGCGATTGAAAAGTACACAGGTGATGAAATTGACCGTTACGACCTTTCTTTAGGTGAGTACAAAGATATCTTAGACGATACCGACGATGGTTCCTACAATTGGAAAAAGATGATAAAGGAGCAGAACGAATGGGACAAAACAGAAGATGAGTGGTAGATTGTAATAAATTGACTTGCGCTGCGGTACGATTACTTCAAAGCATTGAAGTTGAATGGTTTAATCTCTTTAGCTGAGTTTTAACTAATGAATTGATACATCGAAGTGGAGATTCCGCCTCCTTAAACAGGCAGTTAAAACAATATTCATTATTGACGCAAGTTCTTGAACAATAAATTGTCCTATGAATATAAAAATTGGAAAAGTAATTATACATGGGATTGCGGTTATACCACTTATTTGGATATCTATTCTGTAATTGTTTACAATTTTATGCTGGCTTAAACTTGGTCATTTTCCAATTCCTTCCTTGAATGATCCCAAAAGCATTGGGTTTCCAGTATTATACTTTTTTTCGGCAATGGGAATGATTATGGTTGTTTATGGAAACATTGTTTGTATACTACTTTTGCCATTCGCTATTAAGCAAAAACTACTGACAAAAAAGAATTGAATAATAATGGTGATAGGTTCAACGATCTCACTTTTACAAATTATTGCAGCTCAGCTCGACTTGATTTATTGGCTGTTGGATTAACGGCTCAGGCTAGGAACCGTACGGCTCATTTAACCAAATTCGTTTAACGAAGATAATAATGTTTTTTCACTTTTAAATTATTACCCGAAGCCATAAACCCGTATGGTTTTTAGCGATTGTTATAACCATCCTTCTTCTTTTTCCACACACATACACACATACAGAATTTGGAAAATTTATTAATAATCAATATTTTGTGGGCCTAAATATGTTAAATATGAAAAAACACACACTCGTGCTATTTTCGCTTTTAGCTACGGGTAGTGTCTCAGCACAGGAAGTCGTATCCATTCAAGGAGATTCATACTCCAATGGAAGTGGAAGCATAGACTTTACCCTAGGCGAAGTAATTATAGCCACAGGAACCGATGGAACCAACGACCTTACGCAAGGTTTCCATCAAACGAACTGGAACTTTTTAGGCGTGGAGGATTTTGCTCCCAACTACGAAGCCATTATTTACCCCAACCCAACAGAAGATGTATTGAATATCAGAACAAGCACGTTCGAGAATGTGACCTACACACTGTATGATGCACAGGGAAAATTGGTAATGCAG
>CAWUSK010000033.1:0-41651 GCA_963925035.1 uncultured Flavobacteriales bacterium | reverse complement strand
ATGACAGCATCATTATGCGGAACCGCTTGGGATAGTAAAATGTCTGTATTCAGCGGTACAAATTGTTCTACACTTACGTGTGTGGGCGGAGTTGATGATAGCGGTCCAGCATGTACAGGTCTTTCTGCTTCTTATAGTTGGACCTCAGTAGTTGGACAAAATTACTACATATTGGTGCATGGTTATAATTCAAACAATGCTTTTTCAATTAATTTGAGCTGTGTTGCGGCTTGTCCAACACCTTCGAATGATTTATGCGCCAACGCACCAATATTAGATCTGGGCGTTAGCAACAGCCAAATTCACACAGGAACAGGGTGTGGTTCAACCCCTTCTTTAGGTACAGCAAAGGATGTTTGGGTTGCCTTCACAGTGCCGTGCGGCGGAATGGATATTGCCATTGATTTTTGTGGTTCAACTCCAGTTCACAACAATGCCTATATCAACATTTTCCCTGATTGTTCTTTTGCTACTTTTACTGGAGCTGCGACCTGGGATTTCACTTCCTGTTTAGACGGAAACATACGTCTATATTGGAATAATGTGCCCGCAGGCACCTATTATTATCCAATATATATCGATCCCACCTGGGAAACGCCTTATACATTAACGATTACTGGTACACCATTAAATGTAGTAGTGACTGCACCTGCAATTACACTAATGCCAGGGACGTATTGTCCGAATACGGATATTACTCTTAGCGCTGCAGGTGGAACATCTGGAGCAGGAGCTGTGATAAATTGGTACTCTGGTGCCAATGGTACAGGTACATTGTTAGGAACTGGAGGTTCAGTTGTTGTGGCACCTACTGCGACTACAACATATTATGTACGCAGAGAAGGATTATGTAACAATTCAGCTGATGATGCAATAACGATCAACACAAAGAATTTTGTGTATGCGGCAAACGGAACATCAGCCTCTAATTATTGTACTGATAATAATGGTTGGAACCATTTCTATAATGGAGACAATATTATTTTCTCAGTTGAAGGAGACTTGTCAGGCGCAGCTCTAGGTTTTCCAATTGCAACTATTAACAACAATAGTGCTTTTTACCAGGAAACTGAAGGCCCTGGAACAGCACCAGGTTGTGTAAATAATGAAAATCCAAATGAAGAACGATTTGAGATGAGCAGAAGTTGGAATCTTGATTTTGGCGGTGGAACACAAAATGGCACCTATAAAATTCGCTTCTATTATCCTCCAGCTGAAAAAACAGCAATTGAAAATGCAGCAGATGCTTGGATGGCTAATTACGTTGCATGTGGATATGACTTCAAATACCCATTAGAACAGTTCTACTGGTTCAAAAATACGGCGTCAAATTACACTGCACCAGATTATGATGGTACTCATTATTCAGCTACAGTGTCTTCTACTGCTTCGGGGATTAACTATTCGGAATGGAATAACATCTCTAGTTTCTCGGGAGGTTCTGGAGCTATAATTTTGCTTCCTTCAATAACACCATTACCGGTTGAACTAGTTAATTTCTCGTCGAGTTGCATGGATAGTGATGTTGCTATTAAATGGTCTACAGCGAGTGAAAACAACAGTATGCATTTCGAGGTTGAATCATCTGTGGACGCCTTTAATTGGAAAGTTATAGCTGTTGTTGATGCGGCGCAGTTCTCAACAAGCTTAATAGACTATGCTATTTTGCATGAAGGAGCTGCTCGCGAAAAGAACTACTACCGCTTAAAGCAAGTGGATACAGATGGTGCTTATGAATACTACTCCATAATATATTCTGATTGTGGCAGTGATCTTGAAGGAGCACCAATAACATTCCCTAATCCAAGTAAAAACAATTTCACAATTGACTTTGGTGGATCTAAAATGAAGGGAATTGTTCAGCTTACTATCGTAAGCATGGAAGGTAAAGAAATTTCGAACAGACAATTGAATCTGGGCGAAGGAGTAAGTACATTTCAAATTAATAACCTGGAACTTCAACCTGCACTCTATCTAATAAAAATGACAGATGTGACTGGTAAGTTGTTTATAATCAAGCATCGTTTTAATTAAACTGTGTGGTCTGTATTTAATCAAAGGAGAGCGAACATTAGTGTTCGCTCTCCTTTTTTGTGTTCAATCCAATTTCAGCAATTTGGTGTGTCACTTTATAACCGCACAACTAACCAAACCCTTTAACACGATAATCTAAGAGGATGTAAATGGGTGTAATCTTTAAATCCACCAGAACGGGCAAAAAAAGCACACATTCCTGTATTGCTCCCAAAAGAATACTTGAAATTTCATTTTGTTTCCACTTAAGCCAAACACTAAACAGAAGTGGCGTTTCACCGCTTGCTAAATGCTTTTGGTGTCCATACTAAGGGCACTGAGATTCGCGCCTTGGTCAAAGAATCAAATAGGCGTTGATGGTTGTATCATTCCCAGTGTTCTGGAAGCTAGCCGCAAAAGTCAACACGCCTAATATTTCATCCGTTTTAGTGTCTTTAATAACAACTTCGCCAAACATTCAGAAGAACTTGGATTTTGACCTGTAATTAATAACCTATACTAGTTTCAAGTAAAGCGTCCAATCATCCAGTTTGGAGTAATGCTTACCTTGTTTTGTGAGCTCAACTTTTTTCTTCAAAGATGACGATCAACATCTAAACTATTTACTTTGAGGTAATATACAGACTAGTCAATTTTATAATAAAAAATAATTAGGACTAAAAAAACTGTGTTGATAATTTCAGCACAGTTTTTTTCGCTATCCAATGCGATGTTGAACTACTTTCTTAACTTTCTTGTACAGTTGATGAGGTAAATAAGTTCTCCAGTCAATCATGTCCATCTCACCTTGTAAAATCAAATATTGGTCAATTCCAACCTGACTCATTTCGGAAGTAACATGCTCATGAAAGTTGATCATTGCAACCCATCCATCTTCAATGTCATCAATCCATTCTTCATAATAGCAATCATCCGATGAATGAAAGTTTAAAACATTTTCACCAATCAAAATGAATTTTGTGATTCCTGAATTGATAAGCTCATCAATTATATCACGCTTCAAGGTCATGATGTCATTTTCGATCGTGTCGTTCCATTCACCGATAAGCTCAATGATGCAATACGACTCATCATAATCAACATAAATGATTTTGATGAACAGTGTTTCGGATTCGATGGAATCCCATTGTGGATGGATTAAGAAATTATACACCTTATTTTCAAATTCGAACTCGCTGTATTCACGGCCATAAAATGGTGAATTCTCGTCTTCCGAAGCAATATAGAGGTTCCTCCAATGGTAATATGGTTCAACTGAATGCATAATGCAAATGTATGGATTCAATAAAAAAGAAATGGCATAATATATGCATGAATTTTATCGTTAATTTTGAACTAACAATTGAACTCAATTATGATGAACATTAAATCACTTATAAAAATCACATCGGTAGCGTTACTTGCTGTTTTCCTAACTGCATGTGGAAGCTCTAATTCTGGAACTGCTAAAGATGCTATTTCATCATTTTTAGGGCAAAACGAACATATTATTGCGTTTGGAAATGCAGATTTAAAAAATGTATTGTTCAAAGCGGATTATAAAAACATTCCAAAACTGGGGAAATTATTAGGTACTGAGTTTTCTACACTGGAAAAAGTAATTGATTTTAATACTCCTCTTTATTATGCGATAGAAGGTCCGTTGGATGGAAATGGAAATCCTTCTGCCACATATGCATTCCTTACATTGAAGGATAATGAGAAGTTCATTGCTGAGTTAACAACTAGAGGGTTTGATGTCAATAAAAGTGGAGATTTAAACTACAGTGAAGACGGTGATTTTGCTATCGGTGTGAAAAAAAATATTGCAATTGTTGTAGTTCAGAACAAGGAATTTGATGCTGAAAAGTTAATAACAGCGACTTTTAAAAAAGCTGAAAGTGGATTAATTGGAGGTAAAACTGACGATATTTTAGCTCAAACAGGTGATTTCGTATTGGGTATGAATGTGGCCTCATTGTACAATACATCGAATACTGAGTTGGGGAAATTAAGTGCTGACAAACAAAAAAGTTTGAAAGAGTTGGTGAAAGATTCGTTCATACAAACAGTTGTTAAGTTTGAAGATGGTGCAGCAGTCATTGAAACCAAAAACTATTTTTCAGATGAATTGAAATCAAAAATGTTTTTCAATAATGACAAGGGTGCTCCTGTCCTAGCTATGTTAGGCAAAGGAAATGCGAGAGCGGGTTTATCTGTTAATATTGACATGAAAAAATTGCAAGCGTTAATGGATGAATATTCTCCTGAAACAATTGATAATTTAGCGAGTTCTCTAGGAGGACCAGCACAATTTGTTTTGGCAACTTCTGGGTCCAATTTATCTAAATTATTTTCTGGAAAATTTGGTATTGTAATGCTCGGAGATTTAGGAGCTAACGGATCAATGATTCCAGCATTTAATGTTTTCTTGGGCTTAGAAAAACAAGGAAGAGATTTAGGCGAATTGGCTGCTGGAATGGTGCCAAATGTGGCAGAATCGAAAGTAGATGGAGATGGGTTCAAGATCTACAGCAGTGCAGAAAATGCCTCGAAGAGTGGAGGAATTAAAATTCCTGGTGGATGTGATAACTTTGGAAAATCAGGTATTAACGCCTTTGTTAATTTAGATGGAGTAAACTTTGACGATTTCGATTTAGAAGGTGAAGCGAACGTTATTCGAGTAATAAAATACATTACGTTTGAATACAGCAACGATGGTGGAAGAATCTATGTCAAAGCGAAAGAAGGTAAGGAGAACATCTTAAAACAAGCCATGAAAGTGATGGTGAAAGAGCTGGAATCTGAAATCAATAACATGGTAATTTAAGAATGGAAAAACGCAACGAGCTTACAGACGAAGAAAAACGAGTTATACTTAATAAAGGAACTGAGGCTCCTTTTCGTGGAGAGTATACGGATCACTTTGAAAATGGACAATACGTTTGTAGACAATGTGAGGCGCCACTTTACCGTTCTGAATCAAAGTTCCATTCCTCTTGTGGTTGGCCTTCGTTTGATGATGAAATCGAGGGCGCTGTTAAACGAATACGCGATGCAGATGGAAGGCGCGTAGAAATCGTTTGCGCGAACTGTGAGGGACATTTAGGTCATGTTTTCGAAGGAGAACAATTCACCTTGAAAAATACCCGTCATTGCGTCAATTCTATTTCAATGAAATTCGTACTTCGTACTTCTTAATTACTTCCGCATTTCAATACATAATCGCTGTTTGCATGCACGAGATCGTGTAAAATCAATTGAGAAGCCAATGCTAATTGTGTGTAGTTTTGTGAATTGTTCCCAAACGAAGCTGCTGTATTTTGCCACATCTCTTTGATGACTTCCATGCTACCATCTTTTGGCCCGATTTTATCTACAACTGCGCTAACGTTTCCTGCTCCGGCATGGTAAACATGCAATACGAACAAACGGAACCAGATATCATCTTCTTTGTAGCTTAATCCACGTGCATCTAAGATTCGTTTTGCCTCTGGGATGCATACTCTAGAGATTAATCGAGATGCTCCGTATGCGCTCCTTTCAAAGTCTTCGCGTTCATCAGAATAGCGGTCAACAGTTAAACCTTGTGCTCGTGCAACAGCTGGCATCAATTGAAATGGTCCATAAGCTCCTGCTTTTGATTTCTTCAATTGTCCCGGACTTTCGATCAATAAAATTGCCTGTGCATACCAAGGATCAACATCGTATCGCTCGAATGCTTCAACACCATCAGATAAGCTGCCGTAAACAACATCAAACTTATAAAAATCATTTTTTCCTGAAGTAACAAATATACGCGCGTCACTTGTCAAATTGTAAATCGTTCGTATGCTGTCTCTGTAAGCGTCTTTTTGAAGTTCAGACTGTGCGTTCCAATCTGTTAACCTCATTTTCGCAACGATTAC
This sequence comes from uncultured Flavobacteriales bacterium, assembly GCA_963925035.1. GTDB lineage: Bacteria > Bacteroidota > Bacteroidia > Flavobacteriales_D > Crocinitomicaceae > UBA4466. The sequence goes on along the minus strand of CAWUSK010000033.1, from coordinate 35,730 downwards.
TCTCGATTCAGCAATGTTTACCAAGCAAGAGTCAGGTGCAAGGGTCATAATTTGTTTCCAGAATTTAGGTTGAGGTAACTCAGCCCATCCTTCTGAAATAATTCCATTTGCACTTAAGATAGTGTTTTGAATATCTCCTTTTTTCACTTCAATTTTCTCCTCGTCCCAAGAGTTAAATGGTTGAGAAAAACCAAGTGAAGAGAAAAATAATAGACTTAAAATACTTAGCGATTTTTGCATAACAGTTAATTTAATGAGAGAGATATGCTAAACTAACGATATTAATGTATCAAACGTTACACTTTTAAACGAACAATCCACAACAAATAGTTAAAAAAAGATATTTTTACGATAAATGGGCGTATTCAAGAAAATTATTGGCTTTCCTTTCATCATTTTGGTAAAAATCTACCAGTGGATAATCAGTCCTATTTTTCCGCAATCTTGCCGTTATACACCAACGTGTTCAGCTTATATGATCGAGGCAATAAACAAGCGAGGACCATTCGTTGGAATTTACTTGGGAGTGAAACGCATTATTCGTTGTAATCCATGGGGAGGACATGGACATGATCCTGTACCATAATCTAATCTCGACAAGCTCGATTACCTTAAAGCTTCCGATTGCCGCAAAGGATCAATTACCGCTCAGGTTCGAAACTATTGACCGTTTGGAGTGCGCAATTCCTTTATGGAGTGGAAGAATACCAATCCATAACCAAATGCCAACATCAAGTGAAAAGGAACCATTCCTAAATCACCATAAATTGCTCTGTTAATTGCTGTAAATAGAAAAGTAGCGAATAAGATGCCTTCACCAATATTAATTATTGAAAGGCTTTTCTTATCGTATTTATTTCCTTTGAATTCACTTTTAACATTAATGTTGAATTTAGGTGTTCTGACAAATGAACTTTTAATTCCAAGGTATCCTTCTATAACTGCAACTGAATTGTTAAGTGCTAATCCCATAGAAACCATTAGGAAGGTAAAAAAACGAACTAAAAATTTAAAGAATGACTTCACTGTATTTTCAGTTCTATCGCGGTAAGAGTTCCAATAATAATACATTAAGAAGATTGTACTGATTAAGAAAACAACTCCGTACTGAATCACGTAATTCAAATCAGAGAAACTATCTTTGATGTGCAAAATAGGTAAACTCAACAATGAGATCATCAAAATAAAGATAAACACTGAAGAGTTGAATAGGTGAGATAGACCGTGAATGCGATCGGCTAATTTCACGTTTTTAGTGCGAATCATGCGCTTACGCATTTTAATAAAGCATTCAGCTCCACCTTTCATCCATCTGTGTTGTTGACTTTTTAAGGCAGACATTGTTATTGGCAACTCAGCTGGGGCAATAACATCTTCCAAATATTGGAAACGCCATCCTTTCAATTGAGCACGGTAACTTAAATCTAAATCCTCAGTTAATGTATCATGTTCCCAACCACCTGCATCTGCAATACACGCTTTTCTCCAAATTCCACCGGTTCCATTGAAATTAATAAAGTGACCTGAAGCACTTCGTCCTCCTTGCTCAATTGCAAAGTGACCATTCAAACCAAAGGCTTGCAATTCAGTCAATAGAGAGTAATCTTTGTTGATATGTCCCCAACGCGTTTGAACAACTCCTACCTTATCATCTTGGAAATAAGGCATTGTACGAATCAAGAAATCACTGTCTGGCACGAAATCGGCATCAAAAATTGCAATAAATTCTCCTTCAACTTTATCCATTGCATCGTCCAACGCACCAGCTTTGTATCCAGTTCTATCAGTTCTATGAACATGTTGAATATTGATCCCACGTGCAGCAACTTCAGCAACTTTTTTCGCAATAACATCTTTCGTTTCATCTGTTGAATCGTCCAAGACTTGAATCTGTAATTTATCTAAGGGATAATCGAATTGTGCGGCTTGTTCAATAATTCTATCGGCCACATATAATTCATTATACATAGGCAATTGAACAGTTACTTTTGGAGTAGTTGCAGGATCGTAAACTGGCTTAACGTCAGGTGTTGTTTTTTGTTTTCGCTTATTCTTTACGTAGGCAATCGCCAATGAAAGTTGTAAAATACTGTAGAATAAAACCAATAGCAAACACGCAAAATAAAAGCCTAAAATGATTTTACTCATCAAGTGTGACCAATAATGCTCTTTCCCAAAAGCATCACCCCAATTCATCATCCAAGACACTTTTAAACTTACTTCGAAATCTAAATTCGGCTTATGTGTTTCTGTTACTTCAAATTTGAAAGGGGCTTTAGCGTATTCTTTATCGGTAACAACCAATTGATAATTCCCAACAGGTAATTTCTTAAATGTGAACTTTCCTTTATCATTGGTTTCTGTAACATATTTTTTATGCGTTTCAATATGCTCGACAGTTAATTCCATTTCTTCAACCGCACGACTTGTCAGTTGGTCCGAGATTGTTCCTCCAAAAGTCGGTGCAATTTGAGCATAACTTATGAATGCAAAAAATAGAAGGATGAAAGAAAGAAAAAACCTAAAATTGGCCATAGTTGAACGATTAATAGTCAAAATTATTAAGCGTTTTATATACATAACAAAACGCTTATAATGGGCAAATATAATCTTTATTCCTGCAATTAGGTAGTTCACAATAATATTTCAATCCTTTCTAATTGAATTATTCTTATTAACGATAACTCGAGAGGAAATTTCAATTAATAGTGAATAAAAAAGTCCGTTCAATAATGAACGGACTGATTGACTAAATTTTCGATAAATGTTATTTCCAAACTCCTCTTTTAGAGAATGCTTCGATACGATTATTGATTCGTTTTGAAGGTTCAATAGGTTTTAATTCTTTCAAATATCCGCTAATTGACTTCTTTACTAATTTAAATGCTTCTTCGTGACTTCTGTGTGCCCCGTTTGATGGTTCTTTGATTACATCATCAACCAAACCTAATCTTTTCATATCAGTTGAGGTCAATTTCAACGCATCAGCAGCTTGTTCTTTAAAATCCCAAGACCTCCAAAGAATAGAAGAACATGATTCAGGAGAGATAACAGAATACCATGTATTTTCCATCATTACTACTTTATCACCAACACCTATTCCTAATGCTCCACCAGAAGCTCCTTCACCAATGATGACACAAATTACGGGAACTTTCAAGCGCATCATTTCGTAAATGTTACGTGCAATTGCTTCACCTTGACCTCTTTCTTCTGCTTCTAATCCCGGAAATGCTCCTGGAGTATCAATAAAAGTAACGATAGGCTTGTTGAATTTTTCAGCTAAGCGCATTAAGCGTAATGCTTTTCTATATCCTTCTGGATTAGGCATACCGAAGTTTCTGAATTGACGCATTTTGGTATTTACTCCTTTCTGCTGTCCTATGAACATTACTGTTTCACCATCTAACAATCCAAATCCACCAACCATCGCTTTGTCATCTTTCACTCCGCGATCACCATGTAATTCTTGAAACTGACCGCCAGTTATTGCATTGATATATGCCAATGTGTAAGGTCTATCTGGATGACGTGATAATTGAACACGTTGCCAAGGCGTTAAGCCAGAAAAAATTTCTTTGGTTTTAGATTTTAGCTTTTTTTCAAGTTCATCAATCTTATCCTGCATGTCAACCTCTGTATTCGTTCCAATTTCTTGGGTTTGAATAATTTGGTCTTCCAACTCCTTTAGTGGTTCTTCAAAGTCTAAATATGTTGCCATTCTAATTGTAATTTGAGAGTCGAAAGTTACGAAAATTGTTTACTTCTTCTAACTTTGTTTCATGATATTGTTTCCACCAGCAAAGATTAATTTAGGATTAAACGTTGTTCATAAAAGAGAAGACAACTTCCACGAGATTGATTCGTGCATGGTTGCTATACCTTTTTATGACGTGTTGGAGATATTACCTTCTGAATCGTTTGTATTTGAGCAAACTGGATTATCAATAGTAGGTGATTCAACCAATAACCTGGTTTTCAAAGCTTATCAGTTGCTACAATCAAAATTCAACCTTGATCCAGTTCATTTGCATTTACAAAAGCACATTCCAATGGGAGCAGGGCTGGGCGGAGGTTCATCAGATGCAACCTACACGTTGATTGGGCTGAATCAATTTTTTAAGTTGAACTTAACTTCATCTGAAATTCAAAAATTAGTCGCACAACTGGGAAGTGATTGTCCGTTTTTCGCAACGAAAGGTCCTCAATTGGCGAGTGGTAGAGGCGAAATCTTAACTTCATTTGCATTAGATCTAGAAGGATTATTTCTAAAGATTGTAAATCCTGGATTACACATCGGAACTCAAGAAGCGTATTCAAATATTAGACTTTCGAGAAATTCCACGGTGGTAAGCGATATCTTGTGTCAGCCCATAGAATCTTGGAAAAATGAGCTGAAAAATGATTTTGAAACTTCTGCTTTTTTAAAATATCCGGCATTGAAAAAAATTAAAGAATCCGTCTATCAAGAAGGCGCAATTTACGCAAGCATGACAGGAAGCGGGTCGACACTTTATGGGATATACAAAAATGAGCCTAAGCCATCTTTTCCGAATTACTTTGAGCGAATAATGAAGCTGTAACTAGTTTTTTACAATCTTCTTAATCACGGTATTTCCAGATTTTAATAGCACTTTTACGAAGTAAATACCAGTTGGATATTCATTTGAGTTAACAACTGTTTTAAGAGTGTTTATTTCCTCAGAATGAATGAATTTCCCTTCAATATTACTTAGGTGAATGGATTGAATCATTTCCTTTTCAGAAGAAATAGTAAAAGAGTTCGAAGCTGGGTTTGGGTAGATAATTACTTGTTTGCCAAGCGTTGTCTCATCCAACGAGGAGGAACTGTTCGGATCATGCTCAAATCGGTAAATTCCACCTAAATCCTGTCCTACATAAAATTCCAAGTTCCCATCGTTGTTCAAGTCATTTACCCAAAATGAGCTGTAAGCTTGTGTATTAATATTGGCGTAATTTTCTGAAATCAGTGTAAACGACTCTGTCGGATCAATATTTCCGTCAATGCCGGTATAGAAATTACATCGACCGGTTAAATCACCCAAAAATAATCGAGTTTCACCATTTTGACGAAAGAAGTGAGGAGCAGGGTAACCATCTGGATTTGCTGTCGAAACATCAATATTTCCGAGATTTGAATTGGTTAATTGAAAAGAAGGATTTGAAGGTGTTCCAATGTTTTTATAATAAACTAATTCCCCTGTTTTTTTTCCGAGAATTAAATCTAATAAACCGTCATTATTGAGGTCGAAAAGTTGAGGAAAACAATATGTAGTCACTGAAATTGTTTGATTCAGATTGTCTTTGTAGTTGATGATGCCATTGTTGAAAATGGCTCCAGAACCTGCAGAGAAGTTTTGATAGTGCACAAGGGTTCCATCTTCTCGACCTATAAATAAATCTTGATCACCGTCGTTGTCGATATCGCCAAAAGTTGGAACACTTCTTAAACCATAATTTTCAAGACTTAAATCTAAATAATTATCATCGATCAATGCGAATGCAGGTGAATTTAAAGTTCCTGTATTTCGATAATAGGCGAGTACACTTTGTTTATCTTGTGGTTCTTTGTATTGATAAAAGTTTCCTACAATCAAATCGCTTAATCCATCTTCATTCAGGTCAACAAAAACTGGAATTGAACCCATCCCATGTTCAATCATGTCTTTTTGCAGAAAGTTTTTCTCGGAATAGACAAATGTTGGATTATTGTTGCTGCCTAGGTTTTTATAAAATAAGATACTTGTTTTATTTTCGGATACGTTTTTTGCATTTGGACAAACGATTAGGTCCTTTACGCCATCAAAGTCAACATCTACATAAAAAGACGCCGGGAAAAGTTGCATTTCGACGGGTATCGTGTTTGAAGGGAAATTGTTATCCTGACTGATCATCGGTGAGTCCGAGTTGGGCGATGTCCCTCCGTTAATTAACAGTGTAAGATTGTTGTAGGAAACATCACCTAAAATCAAATCCAGCACACCTGAGTTGTCATAATCTAAGGCAAGTAATGTTGACCCAGCGTGTTTGGCAGCAACCTCGTAAATTGGGCGCAATGGATTTGCAATGTTTCCTCCGACACACGGTGAGTTTGGGTCGTTCAAGACAACCGAGCTGTTATTCATGTCTTCGGAGAATTTACCCCAGCATTCGTTTTTAAGTATAAATTTCAAAGAATCGGGAATGCCATACAATTCCATAGATTGATTCTGGTGGTATTCTACATGTTGCCCACTAATGTGGAATGTCAATACATCCATATCTCCATCAAAATCAACGTCAACAATTGCAGGGATATCAGATGAACTTACGTATATATTGGAATAACCGTTTGGATATTGGGAGTAAAGTAAATCATCGAATAATTCCCATTGTAAGCCATCAATTGCATTTCCAACATTACGATAGACTGCTAATCCACCAATTCCATAGGCAAACAAATCTTTTCTCCCGTCGTTATCAAAATCAACCAAGGTAGATCGGTAGCGAATATCTGCAGGAAAATATTGATCAGCATTGTGTAAAAATTCATAATGACGATTGATTCCAGTTCCTTCTTGTAAAAAAACGCGAATATTATTTGAGCTACGATCAAATATGTAGAGATCTAAATCTCCGTCAAAATCAAAATCAAAGTCTGCAATTTGTGCATAATTGAGACCTCCAGCCCAAGGATTTACAAGCTGAGTAGAATTAACCGAGACAGGAACTGAAGGATTGTATTCGAAATTATATTGGGCAAATATTCCAGTACCAGCAGATAAAAACAGAAATAGTGAAAGATATTGCATTAGCTTTAAAAATGAAGTTTTATTTATATAACGTAACGAATTTCGAATCGTTGGTATTGTATGTAAAAATCGGTATTATTTTCAAGACTTTAGTAATCCAATAATTTAGCGATAATTTTATCATTGATCTGAGCAACCTATTTAAAATGGATTGGTCTTACTATCAAAACAACTTAAAAATGAAAAATCAAATTATCTCTTTTCTTAGCCTAATCTTTATTTCAACGGTTTCCTTTTCTCAGGAATCAGCAAAAGTTTTATTTATTGGAAATAGTTATACGTATGTCAATGACTTACCATCTATGCTTAGCAGTATCGCTGCATCTTTAGGTGATGAGGTAACACATGATTCTCAAACTCCTGGAGGAACAACTTTTCAGGGGCATACTCAAAATACTGCAACTTGGACTAAAATTAACAGTCAAACGTGGGATTTTGTTGTGTTACAAGCACAAAGCCAAGAGCCATCGTTTCCAGATGCACAAGTGAACAGCGGAACAATACCTTATGCAATGCAATTGGCAGATAGTGTTTACGCAAATAACTTTTGTACGGAAGTGATCATGTATATGACATGGGGAAGAAAAAATGGAGACCCTCAATGGGCTCCAATATCCACTTTTGATGGAATGAATGACCGTTTACGTTCTGCTTATTTAAGAATCGCCGATTCGGTTCAAGGGTCAGTTTCAGCCGTTGGAAGTGCATGGAAATACGTAAGGGAAAATCATCCAACCATTGAATTATACAACGCTGACGAATCTCATCCGAGTGTTGCTGGAACGTATTTAGCAGCTTGTACTTTTTATGCGTCCATTTTTAGAAAAACTCCTGTTGGTTCCTCGTTTATCAGTACGTTAAGTCCTGCTGATGCTGCAAATTTGCAAAGTGCAGCTGCATTAACTGTTTTGGATAGTTTGGATTTTTTCAACTTACGACCGATTTCTGAGCACACACAAGCAGAATTCACTTTTTCCTTTACTGACCCAAGCTTTGATTTTAATAATGAAAGCACTAAGGCAACTAATTATTTTTGGGATTTTGGTGATGGATTTAATTCAGCTGACGAAAATCCATCACATACGTATAGTACGAATGGAATTTACAATGTTCAACTAACAGCTGATAGTCCTTGCGATACAGATATAAATTCTCAACAAGTTGAATTTTATATCCTTTCGATAAAAGATAATGAGTTGGAAGACATACAAATTTCGACATTGGAACCAGGTATTTATTTGGTTTCGTTCGATTCGAAATACATTAATTTTCACCTTAACTCAACTGAAGGGATGGAAATTGACCTGAAGCAGACAGAAAAAGGAAAATTAAAGGTAGATCTTTCGAATCAGCCATCCGGTGTTTATTTTTTATCCTTTCAGAATTTTAATTCTACAGAAGTAATTCGATTGTTAAAGGAATAGATAATTCTATCTGTTAATTGAAGTTAAATAAGACATAAGAAAACACGAATAGGAGATTTATCGACGTTTGGGTGTAAACCAAAATCAATTATCCTATGAAAGTTCTATTTGAGAATGTATTTTTTAAAATGGGAATGATACTCGTATTGATTCTCATTCTTCTGATTCCTGCTGTAATGGTGCAGGATTTAATCCAAGAACGCATGTCGCGTCAAGACGAAGCTATCGATGAAGTTAGCTCCAAGCATGCCGGTGACCAGCTGTTTACAGGTCCAATTTTAACAATTCCATATTGGACTCCAAAACAAGTAAAAAATTCTGACGGAACGTATAAGGAAATCCGTGAACAGCACTATTACCATGTTCTTCCGGAAGCATTAAACATCAATGGAACAGTTACTCCAGAAAAGCGCCAGCGCGGTATTTTTGAAGTGGTCGTTTACGGCTCTAAATTAAAAGTTGAAGGAATTTTTGACAGTTATGCATTTGAAAATGAAGGAATCACTGCTGAAAACATCGAACTAGAGAAAGCATTTGTTAGCATTGGGATTTCTGATTTAAAAGGAATAACAGAACAAGTGGACTTTAAAATGAAAGACTCAGTGGTAATGTTTAATCCTGGGTTAATTTCGACTCAAATCTTGAATTCGGGGTTGCATATCCGCTTTGCGTTAACTGAAATGCCGAAGAAAATGGAGTTCTCCTTCGATTTATCTTTGAATGGAAGTGAGCGCTTAATATTTACACCAATTGGTAAAATAACTAATGTGAACCTTGAATCTAAATGGACGGAGCCTAGTTTTGATGGATCATTTTTACCGTCCAAACGAGAAGTATCGGACAAAGGATTTACAGCAAACTGGAAGGTGCTTCACTTGAACCGTAATTATCCGCAAAGCTGGTCAGATGAAAAGCACTCTGTATCAGGATCTCAGTTTGGTGTGAATTTAAAATTACCTGTTGACGTTTATCAGAAATCCATGCGTGTTGCCAAATATGCCTTGTTGTTTATAGTGTTGACTTATTTGGTATTCTTCTTTGTGGAGATTCTGAATAAGATTTTAATTCACCCAATTCAATACATTCTAGTTGGTCTTGCATTGGTGTTGTTTTATGTGTTGATGCTTTCATTCAGTGAACAATTGTATTTCGATTTAGCCTATATTTTAGCTGCTCTGATGACAATTGGATTGGTATTCCTGTACTGCCGTTCTATTTTAAAATCGTGGGGATTAGCGGCAATGACTGGAGCAATTTTGACAGTGCTTTACGGATTTATATTTGTGATTATCCAAATTCAAGATTACGCGCTTCTCGTTGGTAGTTTAGGGATTTTCTTGATCCTGGCTATTACAATGTACTTCTCTCGCAGGGTAGATTGGTTCAGCGTTGGAGTTGAAGCTAAGGAATCAGAAAAATAGAAGTTGAATTAATTAAGAAAGTGTCATTCTAACGGATGGCACTTTTTTTATTTTATGATTTTAAATAATTCAGTTTGGCCTTTTCGTACTTTGTTTAAATGCTGAGTCCCATCTTCTGAATGACGATAGCCAATTGGACAAACCAAAATTGGAGTTAAGTGCTTAGCGTTTAATTCTAATATTTCGGAATAGCGTTCAGGAATAAATCCTTCCATCGGTGTTGCATCTAAACGAAGGTTTGCGCATGTATGAAGCAATTGACCCAAAGCAATATAAGCTTGTTTACTCGCCCAAATTAATTTATTAGCATCCGTCATTTCAGCAAAGGTTTTTTTCATAAAACCACCGTAATTTTTCACAGCCTCTGGGTCGCTGTTGCGCGTGGAAATAACATTGTCAACGTAAGCGTCAACATGGTCATCCGTCAAATCACTATAAGCACATATGACGATTAGGTGAGAAGCATCTGCAATTTGCTGCTGTCCGTATGAAGCGGGAATAAGTTGTTGCCGTATTGCAACGCTTTCAACAATCAAAAATTGAAGCGGCTGTAATCCATAAGAACTAGGAGTTAAACGCAATGATTCCTTAATAACTTCAAGGTCGGATGAAGAGATTTTTTTTGAAGCGTCGAATTTTTTTGTTGCGTATCTCCAATTTAAATCTTCAATTATTTTGTGCATCAATCTTGTTTTATTTTCTACAAAGAACGGAAAAAATAAATTATTTATTAAAGAACGTTTAAACTATCTAGTATTTCAGGAGTGATTGTTGGCGGGAAAATACCATCTTTCAATTCCACCATAATATAGTCAACCGTTTTTTGGGCTTTTTCTTTGGATGAAAACCCTTTCATGCCTTGAATGGCAGGGATGTGATTTTGATTTATTAAAAGTTTTGCTCCTTTAAAAATCTGATAACCCCAACCGGTGTTTTCATCAAAAGTAATTTTCGAAGAATAGCTATCATTATCAATTACGGCTGAGTTCTCTGTTTTTTTTTCTTCAGTTTCTAATTTTTCTTCAGAGTTTTTACAACTTACAAAAGCAAGAACAACAAAAGGAATAAGTTTAGTCAGTTTAGTTAAAGGCAATGTCAAAAGAGTTAAAAGATTTTTGTTTGTTATCTGTCACCTTAAGGATGTAGTTACCAGGGCTCAAATTGATTCGAAGCAATTTATATCCTTCATTTGTTTTATTAATTGTGATGGAATTAGTCACCTTTTTCCCTTCCATATTGTACAATTCAAAACTGCAATCGTCAGCGTCGGTTTTGATTCTTACAAATTGATCTGCCGGGTTCGGGAAAACAAGAAATTCGGAATTGGCTTTTAATTCTTCTGCGCCCAATATTCGAACATAAGCATACATGTCGTCTTGAAATTGTCCATTGTAACCTGAGCCGACATAAGCGATTTCATTAACGACAAAAGATATTGGATTAGATCTGCCTGGTCCAGGATAATCCGCTCTTTGTTGCCATGAATCTGAAAAGTAGTTGTATTCCCAAAGTTGTTTAGAATAGTTAAAGTTAATGTCCTCTCCCGCACAAATAAATCCTGAAGGAAATTGTCCCCAACCAGTAGCTCCTTTTCTGCCTATGGAAGGAAGATTTGCTTTTTGTGTCCATAGATCGGTGAAAACATCATACTGCCAAAAATCAGCTTTAAAAACGCCATCATCACCAGTTCCAATGAAGCCATTGCCACCAATTGTAAATCCAACAGCTTCTTTTCTTGCAGTTCCTCCAAAATCGTTTAATTGCGCCCATATATTTGCATCAGAATTGTACTTATACATATCTTTTTTTAGACCAATGGCATCAATTCCTGTTCCGATATATGCAATATTATCTATTGTGAAAGACACTGCTTGTCTGCGTGCGGACCCTATGAAATCAGCCATTTGAGTCCATACATCTGTGGTTGGGTCGTACTGCCACAGATCCTTTTTAAAGGCTTGGGAATCTCCTTGTCCTAAACAAACATATCCTTTATTACCAATGTTAAATGCACAAGCAGATCCACGCGCAAGACCATTGCCATTGTCACCGCCAATTGCGAGTTCATCGTCCCAATCATCCTGGATGTCTGAATAGGAATACATTTGTCTTCTGAATCCATTTTCATCTAAACCTCCAACGACATAGCCATCACCATTTACGACAAAACTAGAGGCAACCGAGCGTGGTGCACCATTAATAGAGTCAGTTTGAAACCAATAATTTTGCCCAAAAACAAGTGTGCTAACTAGAAATGAACAAAGAAGAATAATACGTTTCATATTATATTTTTATAAATTTCTGTTGTGATAAGATTTTGTTTTGGTCGTCAAATGCCACTAGGATATAATTGCCACTAGTTAGATTTGAAATATCAATTTTATCTTTAGAATAAATTTCCTTGATTCGATTCCCAGAGAAGTTTAGTATTTCAAAATGAGTTATTTTACTGGAAGCTGTTCGTATTGAAATAACTTCACTTGAAGGATTAGGATAGATGTTAAAATCAACTACCAGCTCTTCGATTGATAATACTGAGGCAGGTGTGTATTCATAAAAGGATGCTTTTTTTCCAGAATAACCTTTACCAATTCCAACATAACTTTTCCCGTTGATAGTGAACGCGACTCCACCTTTTCGCGCAGAACCTTCATAGTCTGCCCGTGGTGTCCACTCGTCATCATAGGGATTGTATTCCCATAAATCAAGTAACAAACCACCGTTATTTCCCATGCAAACAAATCCTCGTTGTCCAATAGTAAAGGTCATTGCTGCTGATCTTTCACTTGAAGGTAAGTCTTGAATTTGAGACCAAGAATTCGTAGTAATATCAAACTCCCAAAAATCATTATTGTATAAATCTTGATCGGTTCCTAGTCCAACGTATGCCTTGTAGCCAATTGTGAAGCTTGATAATTGATACCTAAGACCTCCTGGAAAATCATCTAATCGCGCCCATTGATCTGTTACGGGCTTGTATTCCCATAATTCTTTTGAATAGCTGTTTGGTCCATTTTTTCCACCGCATATATATCCTTTTGCATCAACACTAAACCCCGTTGCGAAATACAATCCAGTGTTTCCCATACCAGGAAAATCAGCCTTTTGAAGCCATGAATTTGTTATTGGATTGTATTGCCAGAAATCATTTAAGACAATTGCTCCAGGAACTTGTGCTTCTGTAGAATCAATGCCTGTTCCAATATATCCCATGTCATTTATTGCGAATCCTACAGCGTTTCTGCGCACAGAACCTGGTAAATTTGCCATTTGTGTCCAAGTGTCAAGAAGGGGATCATATTTCCATAAGTCATTGTGCACGATTTCAGCGGTATCTACACCTGTTCCAACATACCCAAAATCACCGATGCTAAATCCAACAGCGCGCTCCCTTTTTAAACCCGTAAAATCAGATTTTTTAGTCCAATAGTTTTCCGTTTGAGTCGAGCCAATAAATGGCAAAACAAGGAGTATTAAGCAGCCTAATAATTTTGACATATTATTGAAAAATAAATTTATCCGCAGCAATTATTTGATTGCTTTCCGTAATTTGAAAATAGTAAACGCCAGACGGATAGTCTTCGCGGTTTACTTGAGCTGAGTTTCCGATAAAATTAATTGACTTTACTACTTTCCCATTTTGATTTACAATTTCTAAAAGTGCATTTAAATTCTTGTCAGACTTAATAGTGACTTTATCAATTGCGGGGTTAGGATACGCCACCGTTTTCACAGATTCAGTGAGCTCTTCAGTATCTAAAAGTCGATTAAACTCCCAGAAATCATTAAAGTTTGTTCCATTTGTTCCAGTTCCCATGTAGCATCTGTCGCCAATTGAAAAACTAACAGAAAAACGACGACTACTTCCATAAAAGTCACCTCGCTGAATCCAAGAATTGGTTCCAGGATTAAATTCCCAAACTTCAGAGTTTACATTGGCCAAGCCTCCTTGGTAACCTGAGACGATAAATCCTAGATTATGTTGAGCAAAACCTACTGATCCGCCAGAGGCAAGTCCTGGAAAGGCAGCCCGAATGGTCCATTGATCCGTAGTCGGTTTGTATTCCCAAAAGGAATAACCGCTTTTAACGTAACCTTTGTTGTCAATTGTAAAAGTAGAGTTCCATACACCTAAGGTAAATGGTGCTGGGTTTTTGGCTGTCCAAACGCCAGTTGTAGTGTTAAATTCGTTTAATGCATTTCCAGTTATTAAGTATAATTTGTTTCCAATACTAAAACCTTGAACGTTGGAAGTATTTAATGGAAGAGCAGACGTTAAAGACCAAGTGTTAGTGACGGGATTGTACTCATTTAAACTTCCACCAGAAAGCTGTCCGCCGGCGATGTAGCCTTTGGTTGGAGTACTAAAAGTGGAAACTCCATAATCACCGTTGCCATTGTTACCATTGTAATCTGCCTTTTGAGACCAAGAATTCGTTGCTGGATCAAATTCCCACCAATCTTTAAAAACGATGTTTGGTCCTGCTCCATTGTAATGACCTATACCAATATAACCTTTGTTTCCAATAGAAAATCCTGCGGCACGATGACGGCCATTTGAACCGAAGTTTGCACGTTGAATCCAAGTATCATTCGCAGAAATAGCATACAGCGGAGCGATACAAAAAAGACAGTAAAGGATTAGTTTAATTCCCATTATTGTTTATTTAATTTATAATTATGCTCATCCTTGAGATAAACGATATACATTCCAGGTTCAATTGATTCAATGTCAACGGTTTCTCCGGAGTTAATGGTTTGATTTAGTACTGTTTGTCCTTTGAAATCAATAATTTTCACAGGTCCTTGATAATAATTTGAAATGGTAAAATAATTCTTTGCTGGGTTAGGGTAGATGTGAAAACTTGATTTTTCAATAGATTTAACATCTAAAGTGCCTTGCTGGATATTAATCGTGTAGGCACCTGAATTTGTTCCCCATCCTTCAACAATAGCATAAAGCGTGTCTTGGCCAATTGTTGAAACTTCTAGTTCCGATTGAGTGCCACAATTTGGATTATCGTCGTTAATTGAGATAACATTTTTGTCTTTATCTAAAACAGTTAAAAACGTATCAAAGGTTGAACCACAAAGCGAAACCACAACACTAGTCATGCCAACTGTTGGAATAATTCTGTAAAATACGTCCGGTGAATTGTATACGAAATTCTGATTTGTGTAGCATACAGAATTATTATGGACTTCATTGAATGGAAATGCTGAAACAGGACGTGGGCTATCAAAGTCGTCGCCAATATAACTAGAGCAATCTACACCATTTTGTATATACACATTGAAATCAGTCGCCGAGCCCCAAGTAAAGCTAGCGCATGGGTTAATTGGAATTGTTAAATTCTCACCTTGGATGACTCTCATTTTAGTCATTCCAGTTGTTGCTCCACTAGGAACAAGAAAACCAAAATTCGATACTGTTGTAGGCGGAATGCCTGTCCAAGTGCCAATGGATTCTCCCGGTGAAAAAATATTGTCATTATTAAAATCAATCCACGCTTCTCCACCTCCTGTAAAATTGCCTCCACATGTTCCGAATTGTACATTGGCAGTATAGCTCGAACCAGCATTTAAAAACACCGTTTCTTGAGAATAGACTTCAATACCAATAACCCCAGGACACCCCGTATAATTGATACTGCTAGCTTCTCCGAGAAGAGTTAACCCTTCTAAATTAGAGTCGATTGTTGAGGTTGGACCTCCTGTCATGCAATATTGGCCAAGAGATTGTCGAGAAAAGACGAAAGTTAGTAGTCCTAATAAAAGTATTTTCATTTTGTAAGAGTAGAGTAACTTAATAATAAATTAAAATTAGTATAATAATCTGTTTATACCAAAAGGTGCCGAGTATTTAAAAGTATTGTTCTAGTTATTATTATCAAGTCGTGAATAACTTTGTGAATAGAAAATTTGAAGGACCCAAAAAAGGAGTACTTAAATAATGCAAGTTTGTAACTCTAAACCAAAAACAAAACACTATGGAAACTTTAGTAAGTCTAGAAGAACAAATTGCAGAACTAAACGCGCAATTGACTGGAGATATGTTCTCTGATATGGATATCAAAGATAAAATTCATAATCTTGATATGCAATTGAAGGGTGTAAAGCCAACAGATAGCCACTTTGATTGTATTGGTTGTGGATCTTAATTGAATCCTATCGTTTTTCAACAGATCAACAATAACCTACTTTGTCCTGAAGTTTCATTCGGTGCACGATGCACACACGGTTGAACATTGCTCTCAGGGTGATCAACTGCCAATCGCCATAGGTTACCAATTCCAAGATTAATCGGGCGTGCATCTGGCAAAGCTTGATAGTGTAAATCAAAGAAATATTCAGTTAAAAATGATTCAAAATCGGTATCTGGACCACCATGAATTTTTTTGAGTTCTGCACGTATTTCAGGAACGAGTACTTTTTGAATGACTTGTGAATTGGAAATAATTTCACTCGCATCACCAAAATAGGTGCATAAAAAGGTATTGGTTGGAATAGGGGAGCGATCGACGTGATGCGAATAAACATCTGTCGGGAAGAAGAAATCATCTCTGTCGTAGTTCTTAATGACATTTAGAACTGGAGATACACCTTGCTCCTTCAATAATTTCATGTCGCTCAATAGAATTTTCCGGGCAAGATTTCCTTGCTCACTTAATTCAAGTTCTTGAAGCAGTTTTAAATCGAGTTCAACGATGTTTTCCGCCGTCTCCATCTTTTTTACAATCTCAGAAAAATCACCAAGCAACTCACGCTTCCAACAGAGTGCGTTCACTTCACCATGAAATGGAATAGAAACTAAGTCCTGGAAATTCGTGACGGTTTCGATTTGGTTTTCTGTTTGGTGTATATTCATGATGATGTGATTGTTGTTTTATACGTTTACGGGCAAGGCCAAGCAATCGTTTTAATGTGGCTTGGGTTTTGTTACAAGCGTTAATCCAAGTTATTACTTTCACCAAGAACAACAAATCTCATTTCTGTTTAAAATAAATTTGATATTGAACCATTTCTTTGTTTGAAAGCAATTCCATTTCTGCAATGTAATATGGGGACTGAATAGTATCCCCTGAGTTATAAATAGAATCGAAATTAGAATTTGCGATTTGAATGCTGTAAGCGCTGCCATCATTCACAAAGGCTCTATCAATTTCCCATGTTTCATTTTCAGGCACAATTAAATAGCCACCACCATACGCACTTTTATAGAAGGTAGAGTCTTGGGCAGCAGCATTTAATCCAATCAAACAAAATATGGCGGTACAAAATTTTAGCATTTAGGGTACAATATTAAATTCGATAATACTGAGAAAATCTTCTGGGCATGATGTTCTTATCAATTGACCAGCACTTAACCATAAAGGGAATTCATTTGTAGCAGCAGAAGCAAAACTACTATTGCCATTACCAATGGGGTTGATATGATGATATAAGAGATTATCTACATAATAAGGTCTTGGTCTTGATAAATCTCCGCAGCCAGTCGTAGGCATATTCGTAGAAATTCCTACTAAATATTGATGATACGATTCTACTTTCCATACTTTACCAGCGGGAACAGCCTGATTAACATCTACAACCATGAGCACTTGGTTGAACTGTAAATTTCCTTGCGCAAAAGAAGCATTTGAAAACGCTATTACCAGAATTAAGAGTATGTTTTTCATAGTTCGTTTTTAAGGCACAATGTTAAATTCGATAATACTCACTTTGCCATTAGCACTTCCCACCAATGAAACACTTTCATTTGATGGTAACCAGAAAGGTAGATTTGCATAAGGTGATGAATTGTTCAAAATAAAATAACTTGTACCTACCCAATTGATCTGAAAATATGCGTTGTTACTACTGAGTGCCACACTTTCGATCTTCCATACTTTTCCAGCAGGAACCGTAATAGCATTTCCTGCAGGTGTAGCATCAAGTATAAGCACTTGATTAAACTGTAAATTCCCTTGCGCAAAAGAAGCACTTGAAAACGCTATTGCCAGAATTAAGAATATGTTTTTCATAGTTCGTTTTTAAGGGACCACATTGAATTCGATGATAGATAATTCAAAGACCAATGCTCCAGCTGACAATGTTGTGCCTGCTGGTAGCCAAATGGGAAATGTCTGTTCCCAATATTGCTGCCCTGCAGAACCATTATAATATTCACCTCGTATTGATCTGATTGTTCGATTGTTTCCGTTTATTTGAATTATCGCATTTTCATTGACTACAAGGCCAGCTGCATTATAAACCCAAGTTGGGGGTGGACTGTAGGTAGCACTTTCTATTTTCCATATTTTCCCAGTTGGAACAGTTTCTGCTGCAGAGCCTACCAATTTCACTTGATTAAACTGTAAGTTTCCTTGTGCAAAAGAAGCACTTGAAAATGCTATTGCGAGTATTAAGAGTATATTTTTCATAATAATTTTACTTGAGTAAATAGTTTAAAATCCGTCTACAGTGTAGAGCAATGTATTTGCGTTGCTTCCAGAACCTGCGGCAGAGGCTCCATCTTGCGCTATAATATTCCAAGCTCCATTCCAGATGTATGAAATTCCAACTGTACTGTTGTAATAACCATCATTCATTGCTGGAGTTAATGGTGCTGTAGCAGATGTCCCTAACCAGTTTACAGAAGTTCCGTTTGTACCGTTAGTACCTGCTGCTCCTGTTTGACCAACTGCGCCATCAATACCTATTGGTCCTATTGGTCCTGTTGCACCAACTGCGCCATCATTTCCTATTGGTCCTTGTGGGCCTGTTGCACCAACTGCACCGTCATTTCCTGGGATACCTTGAGATCCTGTTGCACCCGTTGCACCCGTTGCACCCGTTGCTCCAACCGCTCCGTCATTTCCTGGTATTCCTTGCGCTCCTGTTGCACCTGTTGCACCAACTGCGCCATCATTTCCTATTGGTCCTTGCGCTCCTGTTGCACCCGTTGCTCCAACCGCTCCGTCATTTCCTGGGATACCTTGTGCTCCTGGTGCTCCGTCAATTCCATCTGCTCCATCGTTTCCATCAACGCCATCATTACCTGCTGGGCCTTGAGGACCAATTGGTCCCGGAGTAGAACTTCCAGATGTCTTTGCATAAAGTGCATAAGGAACACTCATTAGCTGACTTGTTCCCATAACCACATAAGATGTTCCTCCCGTTATATCAACAGCAGTTTCCATAAAGTATGGACCATTTGCCCAGTCGATAATTGTAAAGTCATCTGTGGTTGTGCCTGTTCCTATTTCTAGGTTTACTAAACCATAACCACTGGTTGTTGGACTGAAAGTCTCTGTATACGCAGCTGTTCCTGAAGGGGAACCTTGCAAGATGGTCAGTTGGTATCCAACGGCTTGATTTGTAAGTATTACGCCTCCAGCGTTTCTAACGACTGCTTGGTATTTGAATGCTTCTGGTGCTTGACCAAAAGAGCTTAGTGTTATCGTTAATGCACTAATCGCAAGTAATATTTGTTTTTTCATGATATATTGTTTTGCATGATTGCCCAGCAATTCACGCTTTATTATTTAGAGTGTTTAATAAGTTTAAATGTTTTCCGCTTCAACAAGCTCCGCGACCCTTTATTGCCTTCTTCGAAAATTAGTTCGAGTGAATAAGCCCCCGGAGCCAATTGACTTACATGAATTGGTGTTTGCTCGGCAAAAAGCATGTTCTGCAATACAAGCTTTCCTTGTGCGTCATAAAGCGTGTAAGTTATATTATCGAACTTACTTGTTTTAATGTTTAATACTTCTTGTGTTGGGTTAGGGAAAATCGTTACTTCGTAATTGGGTTCATGATCCTCAAAACCAACAAAATTCCAATTGGTTTGATGGAAACCTTGCGTAAGGTCGTTCGTTCCATCGGAAACTGTATTGATTGCAATTTCCCCAATTGTGAAGTCTATGCTGCCACTGGCATTTGTGTATGAATCTCCTTGTGTGGAAACTACTTCTTGACTGTAAATAGTTGAAGTAAGAGCAAGTGCTACTATTAATAGTAGTTTTTTCATAAGTTTATTTTAAATTTTAAATATAACAGTTTTTTTGTGTTTCAGGTCATTGCACATAACATTGACTATGATATCTTAGCCAATGTTATGGTTTTATTTTCAGTTTATAGATTGTATTTTTTTTATCTCCATCCTTTTCAAACACTCCTAAATCAACTCCGAGTTTTAGATCCCGACTAGCTGTGGCTGAAGAAATATCCTTGAATACAAACATATAATCTTTGCGAGTGAATTTATCATTTGTAATCTCTGAAAAATAGGTGATCCTATCTTCAGAAGTCATAGTTCGACTTTTAAAATTTAATGTGTCAAATAGAGATTGATCAATTGCATTTAACATGTATTCAATAAATGGTGTGGAAATCCCTTTTTTATCACTTTCTGAAAGAGCCGAATAGTAATCATTTTGTGTGTTACTAATAATACTTTCAAATGGTATAAATTCAAAAACAGGAAAAGATTGCATTAAAATTAGTGACTGCCAAAGTCTTCCCATTCTCCCATTTCCATCAACGAAGGGATGAATAAATTCCATTTCGTAATGAAAAACACAGCTTTTAATCAATTCAATTTCGTCCGAATCTTCTAAGTAGTCAAATAAATCTTTCATTAAGAACATTACTCTTCCAGAAGGAGGAGCCATATGAGTAATTTTATCACCCGTAACTATACCCACGCCTTTTGTTCTGTATACACCCGGTTGTGCGATTAATCCCTCCATTAAGGTTTTGTGAGCTTCTAAAAATGATTTTTGAGAATATGGATTTAGAGAAGACAAATCGTTATATACCTTGATGGCGTTAAGAACTTCTGAAACGTCCTTGATAGGACCTATTACCCTTTTATTTTCGAGTAGCGCAGTAATTTGCTCCTCGGTTAAGGTGTTACCTTCTATGCTTAAGGAAGAATGGATTGTTTTTATTCGGTTTTCCTTTCTAAGCTTTGGAGATGGCTTATCCAAAAACTTAGCATTTATTTGACCAATTTTTTCCGAGATTGAGCTAACTAATTTTAAAATTTTGGGAGAAATTTGATATGGTGGCTTCATATATTGATACTATCATTTGATACTATCAAATATAGCACTTTTTATTAACTAGTGTACTTTGGGGGTAATTAACCATAACGATTAGCTAAACTGCGTCCCGATAGCTATCGGGGTGTAGTTTAGGTGTTGTTATGGGTAGATGAAAAAACTTGTAACCATATAAATAGGTTATTAATAATAATTTGTCTGTTAATTTTCTTTCCCCATAAATGGTTTTGTCCATTTGTATAGCAAAGTTTATAACTATTATTCAAATATTTCCGTTAAAGCAACCACTCCACTTTTGATATGATTACCCTCTAATGAAAATTTCTGTGAAATAAACCCTTTTCCTACATATTTCCCATCTCCCTTGCTTTCCACATTAATAGTAGAGTTCACCGTGTTTATACCAAGCCATCCAGCTTTTACATTGACTTTACTTCCATCTTCATTAAATGTCCAGGTTGTTTTGCTTCCGACAAAGTTTTTATGTTGGAATTTTCTGTTTGCAAGTACTTTGAGATTGTCCATTTTTAAAATTTAAATATTTTCCTACTCATCTGGCTTTTCGGAATTGCCTCGTTTTTTAAGGTGGGTTCTGAACTCCACACTAGCTAAAAATACTAATTTAAACTTAATAATTACCCATAACTAGTCGCTAAACTCCATATGCTGCTTAGCGGCTATATATATTTACCACCAAAATAATCAAAAAACCTTTTCAGACCTACAACTAGCCGATAATTAACGTTTGTAATTGATTGATTGTCAGGTAAACGAATCAACAAAAAAAACCTTCCATACCGAAAGCTTTCGGCATGGAAGGGGGGGGTAAGATTTTAATTAGTGCAACTTAGAAGCAATATTCGTTTGCTTCTATAATTTTAGTTGCTATCAGCTGTCTTGCTTCTTTTGGATTAAACGCTTCTGTTTTTGTGAAACGTTTCAGTCCCATAATCATCATACGTGCTTCGTCTCCTTCAGCGAAAGAATAGATGGCATCTTTCCCTGCTTTATTGATCTTATCTGCTGCATCGTAGAAATATGTTTTAACGATTGCAATTTCAGCTTTGTGACCAGCTTCACCTTTTGTATCGATGATTTGTTGTACACGCAACAAAGCAGACTCAGCCAAGTAAGTCCAGATTGCAATATCAGCAATGTTCATCAACACTTCTTGTTCTTTAGAAATGGTTTGCATTAATTTTTGAACCGCTGCTCCCGCAATCATTAAAATCGATTTTTTGAATCCATCCAAGTATTCAAACTCATTGGCCAAAGCTCCTTCGCCTTTTTCTTTTGCTTCTGGAATGCTCATTAATTCACCTGCAACTTTCATCGCGTGTGACATTAAATCCAATTCTCCTTTCATCGCTCTGCGCAATACCATTTCAACAGTCAGCAAACGGTTAATTTCGTTCGTTCCTTCAAAAATTCGATTAATTCTAGAATCGCGGTATGCTCTTTCAACAGAAGATTCAGCTGAATAACCCATTCCACCAAAAATTTGAACTCCTTCGTCCACTGCATAATCTAATGCTTCAGAAGCAGCAACTTTTAGAATGGCACATTCAGGCGCAAATAATTCAATTCCTTTCAAGGTAGCAGGACCTTTTTCTAATCCTTCTGCCACGTAACCTGCAATTGCATCGTCAATGTTTTGTCCTGCTCTGTATGTTGCAGACTCAACGACATATCCTAAAATAGCCTGTTGCGCTAACTTGTAACGAATGGCTCCGTATTTTGCAATTGGTCTGCCGAATTGTTCTCTTTCGTTTGCGTAACGAACAGAATCAGTTATGGTGAATTTAACTCCTCCCATTACACCACCAGCCAATTTAATTCGACCGATATTTAAAATATTCAACGCAATTTTAAATCCGTTTTCACGCTCAGAAAGCATATTTTCAACTGGAACTTTCACATCGTTAAAGAAAACTTGACGTGTAGAAGAACCTTTAATTCCCATTTTCTTTTCTTCAGGATTCAAAGTGATCCCAGGACTGTTGGCTTCAATTAAAAATGCAGTTAATTTAGCATCGTCATCAATTTTCGCGAAAACAGTAAATAAATCAGCAAATCCCGCATTTGTAATCCACATTTTTTGTCCGTTCAACACATAATGCTTACCGTCTTCAGTTAAAATTGCTTTTGTCTTCCCTGAATTTGCATCCGATCCAGCACTTGGTTCCGTTAAGCAATAAGATGCTTTCCATTCACCACTCGCTAATTTCGGGATGTATTTTTTCTTTTGCTCTTCATTTCCGTAATAGAGTAGAGGCAAGGTTCCGATTCCAGTGTGTGCTCCATAAGCTACAGAAAATGAACCTGCAGCGGCTAATCTTTCTGTGGCCAATAAAGAAGTTTTGAAATCAACACCCATTCCACCAAATTCTTCAGGAACAGACATTCCAAGTAAACCAAGTTCGCCCGCTTTTTCCATTAAAGAAGGCATAAATCCTTCTTCCATGCTGTCCATTCTTTCAATGTTCGGAGTGATTTCTGCAGCAACAAACTCATCGCACATTCCGGCAATCATTCGTTGTTCTTCTGTCCAGTTTTCAGGAATAAATATTTCTGATGGAGCCGTGTTACGGATGATAAATTCGCCTCCTTTGATTGGTGATGAGTTGTTTTCTGACATTTTCTATTTGTAAATTTTTAATCTAATTCTAAATTTAATAATAATATTAAAGTTATGCATGCATAAGCTAAGATAGTTTACATGGCAACTTCAATTTTCAATTTTTTACCTTTAATTTTCTCATTTTGAATGTGTTTTAGAACCTCCTTGTGCTTGTCTCTTTTTACAGCAGCAAAAGAAGTTCTATCCTGAACGATAATTAATCCGAGTTCGTTTTTACCCAATTTTCCTTTTTGAGAAAGAAATCCTACAATATCAATCTTGTTGATTTTATCTTTTTTCCCTCCACTTAAATAAAGTGTGATCCAATCTGGAGAAAGGTAAAGTTCATTTTCCTTGGGAACACGAAATTCATTCTCTGGCAAATCGATGTAATCTGGAAGTTGTGTATTTTCTCCAATGAACAAATAGGAATTTCCATCTGCTGCCATTCGAGCCGTTCTACCTTTTCTATGCGTAAATGCTTCCTTGCTGTTTGGGTATTGGTAATGTATAATGTGATTTACCTCTGGAATATCTAATCCTCTTGAACCTAAATCTGTACAGATTAAAGTTGGAGCACTTCCATTTCTAAATTTTATCAATGCACGATCGCGTTGGTCTTGTTCTAATCCACCGTGATATGAAACGCACGTAATTCCTCTTTCGTTCAATTGATTCGCAACGTCTTCGGCTACTTCTCTGAAATTGCAAAACACGATAGAATGTTCATTGTTGAATGACATTACCATGTTGCTGAGGCTGTGCACTAAATCTCCGCGGTAATTTACAGCGTACTCTTTAATGTTAATTGTTTCATCCTCTGAAAGCTCGTCAATAGTAGTTGAATTTGTTTGATCAATGTACGAAGGAACTTCTTCCATGCGTGTTGCGGAAACCAACATCGTATTTTTGATGTTGTCCATGTAAGAGATGATAAACTTCATCTCATCATTGAAACCTAATTCCAAACATTTATCAAACTCATCGATGGCAAGAAAAGAGGCATATTCCAAATGAACATTGTCTCGATCGATGTGATCTGCAATTCTTCCTGGCGTTCCAATTAAAATAACTGGAGTTTCTGAAAGACTATTTTCTTCTTCCTTCATGGAGTGACCTCCGTAACACAATGTTGACTTATATCCTGTTTTTAACGAACGGAATACATCATTTATTTGCACGGCTAGTTCACGCGATGGCGCAATAACAACTCCTTGAATTCCTTGTTTGTGCGAATCGATTTTAGAAAGCATTGCAAGTAAAAAAGCCAAGGTTTTACCAGATCCCGTTTTGGAATAAAGCAATACATGGCCGTGTTTCTTGAACTCATTAATGGATTTCTCTTGGATTTCCATTAATGTTTCATGTCCCGCGTTGTGAAGGAATCCTTTTAATTCTTTGATGTTGTTCATTAATTACATCATTTCGATTACGCCTGCAGCACCTTGTCCGGTTCCTACACACATTGTTACTAATCCGTAGCGTTGTTTTCTTCGTTTCAATTCATTCATGATTTGGACGCTTAATTTTGCGCCAGTACAACCAAGTGGATGACCTAAAGCTAATGCTCCACCGTTCACATTTACGATATCTGGATTCAGCCCAGTTTCACGAATTACAGCCAACGATTGAGAAGCAAATGCTTCGTTCAATTCTACTAACGAAATATCTTTTTGAGTTAATCCAGCAGCTGCTAATGCTTTTGGAATTGCATCAACTGGTCCGATTCCCATAATTCTAGGTTCTACACCAACAACACTATATGAAACCAATCGCGCGATAGGTTCTAACTCCAATTCTTTCATCATTTTTTCTGACATGACTAAGCAAAATGCTGCACCGTCAGATGTTTGAGAAGAATTTCCAGCCGTTACAGATCCGCCGTTTGCAAATACAGGACGTAATCGGGTCAATCCTTCAAACGTACTTGCTCTTGGCCCTTCGTCTGTATCAACAATGTAATTGCGTTGCTGACGTTTTTCGTTTTCGTCTAAGTAAACGTGATTTACATTGATTGGAACGATATCGTTTTTAAACAATCCGCCTTTAATCGCAGCAAGTGCTTTTTCGTGAGAATGGAGTGCGAAGTTGTCTTGATCTTCTCTCGTAACATCGTATTGAGTAGCAACTGCTTCGGCTGTCAATCCCATTCCCCAATACCATGAAGGATGCTCTTTACCAACAACAGGATTTGGAACAATCCTCCAACCTCCCATCGCCATAACTGACATAGATTCAGCGCCACCTGCAATAATACAGTCGGCCATTCCATTTTCAATTTTCGCTGTTGCAATTGCAATTGTTTCCAATCCAGAAGAGCAATAACGATTCACTGTCATTCCAGGAACTTTATTTGTATCCAATCCCATCAACGAAATCATTCGTCCCATGTTCAACCCTTGTTCAGCTTCTGGCGTTGCATTCCCAACGATAACATCGTCAATGCGTTCTTTGTCTAACTGTGGAATTTGTGCCATGATGTGTTTGATTACATCTGCGGCTAAGTCATCTGGACGCGTAAATCTAAATCCACCTTTCCCTGCTTTTCCAACTGCAGTTCTATATCCTGATACTATATATGCTGTTTGTTTCATAATAATTTTCTTAATGTCTTTACTTAGTTTCGAAGAATCTTGCCGTATTTCACGATGCTTTCGAGTCGCTCTAACGTTTTCTTTTCCTTACACAATTCAACAAAAGCTTTTCGTTCCATGTCCAATAAATACTGTTCAGAAACGAGCGTGTTTTCAGATAAATCACCTCCGCAAAGAACGAAACCTAATTTTTCAGAGATCACTAAATCATGCTGTGACATGTAGTTCCCTGAAAGCATTGTGTTTGCTCCTACGTAAACAATTCCCAATCCTTCGTTTCCGAAAACGGTAATATTTTTCTCACGTTTTGGTGCAATGTATCCTTCTTCGATTAAAATTATACATGCTTCTTTTGCTCTAGTCAATTGATGTGTACGGCTTACAACTACTTCGTCAATTCCTTCCCTCAAATAGCCAAGGTCAAATGCTTCGTATGCTGATGTTGAAACTTTTGCTTGCCCAATCGTCAAGAATTTATCGCGCATTCGGTTGATTTTAATATCACCATCGCTTAACTCATCCGAAAGACGTTTCGCAAATTCTTTCGATCCGCCTCCGCCAGGAATTAATCCAACTCCAAATTCAACCAATCCCATGTACAATTCTGCATGCGCAATTACTTTATCCGCGTGCATGGATAATTCACAACCGCCACCAAGTGCCATGTTGTGAGGTGCTGCAATAACTGGGACATTGGCATAACGGATGCGCATCATTGTATCTTGGAATGCTTTCACAGCAAAATTCAATTCATCGTAATCTTGTTCAATCGCCATCATGAAAATCATTCCGACGTTAGCACCAGCAGAGAAGTTTTGTCCGGTATTTGATATCACCAATCCTTTGTATTCGGTTTCAGCTAAATCCAATGCTTTATTGATCCCTTCGATAACGCCACCGCCAATCGTATTCATCTTCGTGTGGAATTCTAAATTCAAAATTCCGTCACCAATGTTTACAATTGTTGTATCGCTGTTACCCCATACTTTATTTTCAGATCGCAGAGTCTCTAATTGAACTAAGTCTTCTGTTCCCGGAATAACTTTGTACGCTTTTGAAGGAATATCATAATACATTTTCTGACCTTTTTCAGATTTGTAGAATGATGTAAATCCAGCTGCTTTCATTTCTAAAATCCATGCTGCTGCAGTTTTATTTTCTTTTCCAATTAATTTTGATCCTTCATCAAAGCCTAGGATGTCCCAAGTTTCAAAAGGTCCAAGTTCCCAACCGAATCCTGCTTTCAAGGCATCATCAATCTTGTATAAATCGTCTGTGATTTCAGGAATTCTATTTGAAACGTAAGCGAAAAGTCCACCAAATATTTTGCGGTAAAATTCACCTGCTTTGTCCATTCCCATCAATAGCATTTTTGTACGTTGATGTAAATCATCAATCGATTTTGCCATGTCAAGAGTTGGAAACTTTACTTTGTTTTGACTGCGGTATTCAAGTGTATTTAAGTCTAAAACTTTAATCTCACTACTTCCGTCAGCTGCTTTTTCTTTTTTGTAAAAGCCTTGTCCAGATTTAGAACCCAACCATTCGTTTTTCACCATAGTGGAGATGTACTCTGGAAGTTCAAATAGCGCATTTTCTTCATCTTTTGGACAATTATCCTTAACGCCATTTGCAACGTGCACAAGCGTATCAAGTCCTACAACATCTCCTGTTCTGAAGGTGGCTGATTTTGGTCGTCCTAAAACAGGTCCAGACAGTTTATCAACTTCTTCTACTGTAAGTCCCATTTCATTTATCAAGTGAAACAATGCCATCATGGAATAAACTCCAACACGATTTGCAATAAATGCAGGTGTATCTTTACATAAAACAGTTTTCTTTCCTAAATAGCGACTTCCATAATCCATTAAGAAATCAATGATTTCAGGTTTAGTTTCAGGCGTAGGTATAATTTCTAATAACTGCAAATAACGTGGAGGATTGAAAAAATGCGTTCCACAGAAGTGTGCTTTAAAATCATCACTTCTTCCGTCCAACATTAAATGAATTGGAATTCCTGATGTGTTAGATGAAATAATCGTCCCTGGCTTTCTGTGTTTTTCAACGTTGTCAAAAACTGTTTTTTTAATGTCAAGGCGTTCGATCACAACTTCAATAATCCAATCACAATCAGAAATTAAGTTAATGTTGTCGTCAAAATTTCCTATTGTAATTCGCGATGCAAATGACTTCTTGTAAATTGGAGAAGGATTTGATTTCAATGCAAAATCAAGTGCTTCGTTCACAATTTTATTTCTGAAATGCGCTGAATCCGTCGTTAAACCCTTTTTTTTATCTGCTTCAGATAGTTCTCTTGGCACAATGTCCAATAAAACAACTTCACAACCAATGTTAGCAAAATGGCATGCAATTCTAGAACCCATTACTCCAGATCCTAATACAGCGACTTTTCGAATGTGTCGATTCATAATGTTATATGTTATTTGATTCAATATCGATAGTAGTATCCAATCGTTCGGCTACTTCGTAAAATATTTTTAATTTTCCTTTTGGAATTGATCCAATTAATCGCTCGTTGAAGTCAATAATTACCGTTTTTGCAATTTTTCGCTTGGTAACACCTTCTTCAGTTAAGTGGATAAATACTTTTCGTTTGTCTTTGTTGTCCGACTTTCGATAAATAAGTCCTTTTTCTTCCATTGTTTTCAATGTACGAGAAAGACTTGTGGGCTCCATTCCCATTTTCGGACCCAATTGAGTACTTGGAGTTCCTTCTTTATCAATGTTAAGGAGAATAAATCCAATGGAAACTGTGAGGCCGTATTCGTTTGCCTTTTGGTTATACATTCTGGATATTTTGTGCCAAAGATGGCGTACAACGAAATCGATTAAATACGATTTATCACTAATTTCAGACATAAAGGTTTCTAATTTAGAATTCTAAAAGTAATCAAAATGTTTTATGCAGGCACAGTAAATCTGGAAAACATTAAATTTATACTTGAACAGGTAATGAGGATGTAATTGGATTTAAAAATTCAACTATCATGGATAGAATGCAAACGTCATCGGTTTGAATTTCGGAGCATTTGCATTCATCGAATGAATGACCTAGCATTTCTGCGTGCATTGATATTGGTTTGTCTTGAATTTTTTATTGGGATTTGTTTCATCGCCTAGTAGCTCAAAACCAATATAAACTTTTTTAGGAAGGAATGAAAAATGGGGTATTTCAAGAGAACTTACCAAGCATCTTTCGAGATGGAAACTGTTCCTTTGAATTTGGAAATTAATTCGTTTTTGGAGTTGAAGATGTCAATGACGTAGATGCCAATAGATTTTCCTCTGTGAATTTCATTCGATACAATGCGGAGTGTTTCGTTTTTGAAAACGGGAAGTAAATGACTGATGGATGTTTCCACGCTAACACATTTATATCCTCTACTATTCGAAGCGAATGCGAGTGCTGAATCTGATAATGAATAGGAAATTCCGCCGTGCAAAATCTCGAAGCCGTTGAGCATTTTATCATGAATGGTGCAGCTTAATTCACAACTGCCCTCGCTAATTAAAGTGACAGTAAGGCCAAGCCAATTGCTGAATTGGTCTTTTCCTATCATAATATCTACTATTTCTTTTGGAGACTTCAAGCTTTTATTGCTTTTCCCATTAAAGAAATCATGGCGCTTGTCACAATAAACAGCTGCGTTGCAGTTTCATCATCCAATGAAGTTCCGTCGTCATCTTCCGTACTGATTTCAATCATCATAAAACGAATTAAATCTGGCTGATCAGTAAAATCGTTGATTATTTCTTCGTCGTCTTTGTCAAAATAATCATCTAACATTTCAAAGAAAGGCTCTTCGAATTCATCAATATCATCCTCTGTAATTTGATTTAAAAGCACTTTTTCTTGTGTAAAAGCTTCAGAGATCAAGCAGTAATAATAAATTAATAGTCCTTCTAATTGTTCGTTTTCGTATTCAACTGGAGCTGACATGATGTAACCCAAAAGTGTTTGTTGCGCTAATGCGTATGTTTCTGCCAATTTTTCTAAGCCATCATCGTCAAGGTTATCTACTTTTTTAATTGCTGCTTCTATACTTGATACTGAAATTTGTTTCATTCGTTTTATTTTTTACAAAAGTAGATTAAATCTGTTCATTGACATGATAAACTGTTGATAAATCTGAGATTTCAACCGAACAACATAAAAATAATTAATGGTGACAAAGGATTGATTATATTTGAAATTCAAAAAAATTAGAAATAAATCAAATAATATACAATGAAAGTAATTTTCAAAACATTAAGTATAGTCTTTTTCCTGACGCTTTCCTCAAGTGTTGTAATTGCACAAAAAAAGGAGTTAACTCTAGAGAATGCGGTTATGCAGCAGTATAGAAATTTTAATCCGCAATCGTTGACAATGTTTCAATGGATTCCTAATACAGATTGTTATTCCTATTTAGAAGGTTATCAAAAACTAATGAAAGCTTCGGTGAAAAATACAGAAGCGACATTGATATTGACTATTCAACAGTTAAATGAAAAAGTGGGGGCTGAATTGTCGTGGTTTTCTGGAATGACTTGGAAAGACGAAAATACGTTTTGGGTGAATGATGGAACTAATTACTATGAGTACAATTTGGTTGAAGAAAAAGGAAAATTGATCAATAGCTTAGGGGAAGTTGCTGAGAATTCATTGTTCAATGAGAAATCTCAAAACATCGCGTATACCATTAATAACAATGTTAGAATTAAAAGCGCGAATGGCATAGAATTGACTGTAACAAACAATTCTGATAAGAACATTGTTTCTGGTCAGGCTATTGCAAGAAGTGAGTTTGGAATTGCAGAAGGATTATTTTGGTCAAACACTGGAAAATCGTTAGCGTTTTATCAAAAAGACGAAACAAATGTTGCCGATTATCCATTGTTAGATAATAGCAAAACGCCAGGAGAATTGATTTCTATTAAATATCCAATGGCAGGACAGAAGTCTGAAAAAGCAAGAGTTGGAATTTACAGTATTGAAAGTGATAAAGCAGTTTATTTCGAGACTCAAAATGGAGAGGAGAATTACTTAACAAACTTGTCTTGGTCTTTTGATGATAAATATGTTGTTGTAGCTGAAGTGAATCGTGATCAAAATCACATGTGGTTAAATGTCTTTGAGGCAAAAACAGGAAGCTTTGTAAAAACGTTGTTCGAAGAGCAAAATGAAAAATGGATTGAACCAGAGCATCCTGCTAAGTTCATCTTAGCATCAAATGATTTTGTGTGGATTTCAGAAAAAAGTGGGTTCAACAATATTTATTTATATGATTTCAGCGGTAAATTGTTGAAGCAATTGACAGACCATCAATTTGTGGTAAAGGATATTGTTGATTTTAAGAATGGAAAAATTTATTACTCTGCAACAGGTGAAAGTCCGCTGGACACAAAAGTCTTTTCAGTTGATTTGAAAGGAAAAGTGTCTGTAATTAACTCTGAATCAGGAACACACGATATTTCACTTTCAAGTGATGGAGTGTATATTCATGACCATTTTTCAAGTCATTCAATTCCAAGTAAAGATGTTGTAGCTAATTCGAAAGGAAAAGTTGTTGCAACTTTGTTAGAGGGAGAGAACAAATTAAAAGATTACGCGATTGGTACAACTGAGATTGGAACGATTAAGGCAAAAGACGGAACGATCTTGTACACACGAATGATTAAGCCAAGTAATTTTGACGCTACTAAAAAATATCCTGTTTTAGTTTATGTATATGGTGGACCGCACGCACAGTTGATAACAAATTCATGGTACGACGGTGCAAGTCTATGGATGCATTGGATGGCAGAACAAGGTTATTTAGTTTATACTGTTGATAATAGAGGTTCTGGAGAAAGAGGTTTTGCATTTGAATCTCAAATTCACCGTCAATTGGGAACTGTAGAGATGGAAGATCAATTGTCAGGCGTAGAATATTTAAAAGGTTTACCGTATGTTGATGCTAATCGTTTGGCTGTTCATGGTTGGTCGTTTGGTGGTTTTATGACAACTTCACTTATGTTGCGTCAACCGGGAGTTTACCAAGTTGGTGTGGCTGGTGGACCAGTAACAGATTGGAAATATTACGAAGCAATGTACGGTGAACGTTACATGGATCGTCCAGATGAAAATGAAAAAGGATACGAACAAGCTTCATTAATGACATATGCAGGAAACTTAAAAGGAGATTTATTGTTAATTCATGGAACTGTTGATGATGTAGTAGTGATGCAACATAATCTTTCCTTGGTTCAAAAGTTTGTCGAACTTGGTGTTCAAATGGATTTTTTTCCTTACCCAATGCACAAGCACAATGTTGGTGGAAAAGATAGAGTTCATTTAATGACCAAAGTATTGAATTACGTAATTGAAAATAATAAGTAAAGTCAGTTAAAAAGTTGTTGTCGCACATTTAAAAATGTGCGACTTTTTTTGTTTAACAAAACATATTGACTAAATTTGTCATGAATTAAATAGTCATTAAAATGAAAGCGCTAATTAAAGTAAATCGTATCGAAAAAAAGCTAAAAGTACGTGAAGTAGCTTCTGCACTTGGTATTGATCAAGCTTTAGTGAGTAAGTTTGAATCAGGTAAGCGCATCCCAACAGAAACTCAAGTTCATCAGTTGGCGAAGTTTCTATCTATTGACGACAATCAACTTATGGCTTTATGGCTCAAAGAAAAAGTAATTCATGAACTAGGCGGATATGCGCAAGCTTCTGCTGCTTTACAAATGGTTCAAGAACATTTTCAATCCTATGAACCAAAGGTTCGCTTGTCTGAATCAATTCAAAAAAAATTGGATTATTTGGAAGAGTTACAGGCTGATCTGTCATTGCTTAGAAAGAATGATAGTTTTCGCGTTGTTGAAGCGTTAGAATTGGAGTACACTTTTGAAAGTAACCGCATTGAAGGGAATACCTTGACTTTAAAAGAAACTGATTTGGTTGTCAATAAAGGATTAACCATCGCTGGAAAGAGTATGCAAGAACACTTGGAGGCAATTAATCACAAGGATGCAATTGAATATGTAAAGCAATTGGTTCAATCGAATTCTGTTTTAACAGAACGCGAACTTCTAACAATTCATAATTTAGTTCTTAGAGGTATTGACCCAAAAAATGCCGGGAAATACCGTAATGTACAAGTTATGATTTCAGGGAGCGAGCATCAACCGCCGCAACCATTTTTAGTTCCTAAATTGATGGAAGATTACTTTATTTGGTATTCAAGCAATAGAACGCGTTTACATCCAGTTGTTTTAGCTGCTGAAATGCACGAACGTTTGGTTACCATCCATCCATTTATTGATGGAAACGGCCGTACTTCACGTTTAATAATGAATTTAATTCTGTTGCAAAATGGATATGTTATCGCCAACATTAAAGGAGATAATTCCACGCGCATGAATTATTATGAAGCGCTTGAAGTTGTTCAAACCGGTGGTTCAAAAGAATCATTTGTTCAGTTAATCGCTGAAACTGAAATAGAAAGTTTAAAACGCTATATCTCAATTTTAAAGTAATGATTTTAAAATGGAATAAAAGAGAAGGCATTTCGTCTTCTCTTTTGTGTAATATTTAACGGTATTACCCTGTTTTTTCACTCCTTGAAGCAAATCCTTTTTGTATATTTGAATTCACAAAATGTGAAATTACATGGGAGCAACAGAAGTGAAGGCGAAAAAATCGAGTATAAAAACAGAGAACAAAACATTAATTGAAGCATTTCGATTGATGTGTACCGCAAAAACTTTAGCCGAGAAATACGAGGCAAATAAAGAAGTTACTGCAAAATATGTTCACGCGACTTCACGCGGTCACGAAGCAATTCAACTTGCTTGTGGTATGCAATTAAAACCTCAGGATTGGGTTGCTCCATATTACAGAGATGACAGTATTTTGTTAGGAATTGGAATCACTCCATACGAGTTGATGCTCCAGATTTTTGCAAAAAAAGACGATATATTTTCAGGAGGAAGAACTTATTACTCTCACCCTTCTTTGAAACGAGATAACATGCCTAAGATTCCTCATCAATCTTCAGCAACTGGAATGCAAGCAATACCTACAACAGGAGTTGCAATGGGAATTCAATACAAAGAGTTACAAGGTTTAGCTGAAGATTTTAAAGGAGAGAATCCAGTTGTTGTTTGTTCACTTGGAGATGCTTCTTGTACAGAAGGTGAAGTTTCTGAAGCGCTTCAAATGGCAGCTCTAAAACAATATCCTATCATTTATTTGGTACAAGATAACGGTTGGGATATTTCTGCAAATGCGGCAGAGACGAGAGCTCAAGACATTACTAAATATGCCGAAGGATTTAATGGAATTGAGGTTAGAACAATAGACGGAAGTGATTTTGATCTATCGTATCAAACGATGAGTGAAGTCATTGCAACTGTTCGTAAAGAACGTCGTCCTTTCATTGTTCACGCGAAAGTTCCATTATTGGGACATCATACATCTGGTGTTCGTAAGGAATGGTACAGAGATGATTTGGAAGAAGCGGCAACGAGAGATCCATTCACGAAATTAAAAGCATTATTGCGTGAAGCAAATGTAGATGAAGCGGATATTATTAATATTGAAGCAGATGTCATTAAGTTAGTTGATAGTGATTACGACAAAGCACTGAATGCCGAAGATCCAACTCCGGAATCAATTACAGATCATATTTTTGCTCCAACACCAATCACCGAAGAAAAAGGTGAGCGCGAGCCAAAAGGAAAGAAGAAAACCGTAATGGTTGATTCTGCTTTGTTCGCTGTTCGTGAGTTAATGGCGAAACATCCAGAGTCATTGTTGTACGGACAAGACGTTGGCGGAAGATTAGGAGGAGTTTTTAGAGAGGCTGCAACCTTGGCGCAAACATTTGGAGACGACCGAGTTTTTAATACTCCGATTCAAGAAGCATTTATCATTGGTTCAACAGTTGGCATGTCAGCTGTGGGACTAAAACCATTTGTTGAAGTACAGTTTGCTGACTATATTTGGCCAGGATTGAATCAATTGTTTACAGAAGTTAGCCGTTCTTATTATTTATCGAATGGTAAATGGCCCGTAAGTTGTGTTATTCGTGTTCCTATTGGAGCATACGGTTCTGGAGGTCCATACCATTCTTCGAGTGTGGAGTCTATTTTGACAAATATCCGAGGAATTAAAGTCGCGTATCCATCTAATGGTGCGGATTTAAAAGGATTAATCAAAGCGGCATATTATGACCCAAACCCAGTTGTTTTATTAGAACACAAAGGATTGTATTGGTCTAAGATAAAAGGAACAGAAGGAGCAATGTCAATTGAGCCGGACGAAGATTATATCATTCCTTTCGGGAAGGCGCGCGTTGTTCAAGAAGCTTCTGAAGCTGCAATTGACAAAGGTGAATCATGTGTGATTATAACCTATGGAATGGGTGTTTATTGGTCACTTGAAGCTACTAAATCATTCGAAGGAAAAGTTGAAATCATTGATTTAAGAACACTGAACCCATTGGATTTTGATAAAATCAATGAGGTTTCGAAAAAACACGGAAAAGTAATGTTGGTGACGGAGGAGTCAGTAGAAGCATCATTCACTCTTGGTTTAGCAGGAAGAATTCAGCGTGATAACTTTAAATCACTTGATGCACCAATAAGTATTGTTGGAGCAGTTGATACTCCAGCAATTCCATTGAATTCTATATTAGAAGCTGAGTTATTGCCAAATGCTGAGAAGGTTAAAACAGCGATTGGAGAATTGTTGGGGTATTAGAAATACCAGTTTATTCGCCAATCATTCCTTCAACTGTCCAATGAAAATCGTCTTGCATTG
>CAWUSK010000032.1:0-56181 GCA_963925035.1 uncultured Flavobacteriales bacterium | reverse complement strand
TTCTAAGTTTCTATACCATTGCCCAAAATGTCTTTATTGTGATTTATTAATTTTATCTGGAAATTCGTCCAATTTGTTGGAAACAGTTGTTGGAAACAGTTGTTGGACTTCTGCTTTGTAAGCATCTTGAGTAGGAATCCTGATAATTCGTTGTTGGTTTCCTTGATCAAATGGTCGACCATGTAAACCAAACTCGATTCACCTTGTTCTGTGTAATTAGGTAATAATGCGAGAATAACCTGGTCTTTCGGACGACCAATTGTTGTCTCGTATGCTTTTGAAAATGATTGAATATACAATTGTGATTCAGCAACAAAGTGTGTACTTCGTTGTCCTCCAGTTCCGCTGCTTTTAAAAACGATTTCTGTTTCTTTTTCGTCGGAAATGATTTGATGAGATTTAAAAAATTCGATGGGTAAAAATGGAATTTCTTCTACGCAAGTTGGTGTTTTCCAATTTAGTAATTTGATATAGTTAAGGTAAACAGTACAATATTGAACTTGATAGTGATAAACTTCTAAGGCAGTTTTCTCGAATGATTCCTTGCTCGAAATAGACAGTATTTTGTCTCGAAGTTCCATTTGTCCTAAAATAGCATTCCCGCCAAAACAGCTGTTGACATGCAAGCGAGGGTTCCACCAAGCAACGCAATCATTCCGAATTTGGCCAATACAGATCGTTTTTCAGGCACAAGAATTCCTATTCCACCTACTTGTATTCCGATGGAAGCAATGTTTGCAAATCCGCACAGAACATAAGTCGCCATAATGATGGTTTTATTTGAAAGTTCATCCTGTATTTGACCTAAATGAGGATAGGCGATGAATTCATTTAAAATTGTTTTCTCTCCCAGCATTTGTCCGAAGTACATGCAATCTTGCCATTCCACTCCCATAACCCAAGAGACAGGGGCGAGCAGGTAGCCAGCAATACTTTCAAAACTCAATTGTGAATACATTCCACCTGAAGCGATTAAATCGTTCATAGAGGTCCAATCTCCAACTTTTCCTAGTGCGTAATTAATGAATGCAATTAAACTCATGAATACAATCAACATTGCCCCAACGTTTGCTGCTAATTTTAATCCTTCCGTTGTACCATTTGTAATTGCTTCCAATGCATTTGTTCCAATTTTTTCTTTTGGAACATCTAAGTTTTTGTCAATTTCTTCTGTTTCAGGAACCAGCATTTTCGCAAATACAATTGCAGCTGGCGCGGACATAAATGAAGCTGTTAACAGGTGTTTGGCGTAGAACAGTTCTTTTGCTGCATCACCTTCACCTAAAATCCCAATTACTGCGGCTAAAACACCACCAGCAATTGTTGCCATTCCTCCGACCATCAAACACATGATTTCAGAATTGGTCATTCTATTCAAGTATGGACGAACTAGCAATGGCGCTTCTGTTTGTCCTATAAAAATATTAGCCGCCGCAGAGATACTTTCTGCACCAGAAATACCCAGAGTTCGGTGCATTACCCAAGCTAATTTCTTTACGATAAATTGAAGAATTCCAAAATAATACAGCAAACTTGAAATTGCCGCAAAGAAGATGATTGAAGGTAAAATCCATGTCATGAAATTCATCATCATTGGATTAATTTGTTCGGAACCTAGACTTCTAAATAGAAAGTTCGCACCGTCATGAGAGAAGTTAATCAGTTTTGTAAAACCCTTTGATAACCACTCAAAAATATTTGAAATAAAAGGGACTTTTAAAATTAGCAATGCGAGAATAACTTGCAAAGCTGTTCCTTTTGCAACCATCGACCAATTGATGTTCTTTCGGTTTTTACTAAAAATAAAGCCGATAAAAAACAAGAAGATCAAACCAAATATTCCTTTAACTATTGAGGCAAATGAAACGCCAGCTCCAGTAAAACTAACTTTGTCGTGGTATGAATACCGAACTCCTTTTTTTGAAAGTGATAATTTGTTGTCTGAGGAATAAATCACTCTGAATTTCTGACTGACAGCAGTGCTATCACTTCCAGATGTTAATGTAAGCTGATTCTTTTTAAGTGACCATTGTCCTTTCGTCTGAAGCGTTAAAAGTGTATCTGTATTTTGAAAACTTCCATCCTTTTTTAATTGAAGTTGGAATGATTTACGGAAATAAGATTCATCACCAAACGAAGCGTTTGAGTTGTAACTTAATAAAACGAAAAGGAATAAAAGACTAAGCTTGACGCCTTTGAATTTCATCTCTGATTTTAGAAGCCAATTCATAGTCCTCATTTTTGATAGCTTGGTTTAGTTGATTTTCTAGTTCCTCCGCTGTGTGGGAAGAGATAATATCTTCTTCAGATGGTTCTTCGATTGATTCAGACAAGAAATCATTATCATCAATTTCAGTTTCATCTAAAAGTATTCCTGCCGAAGCTAAAATGCTTTCGTAAGTATAAACAGGGCAATTAAATCGAACACCTATTGCGATAGCATCAGAAGTACGCGCATCTATTTCTGAAATTGTTCCGTTGCGTTCGCAAATTAGTTTAGAGTAAAAAATTCCTTCAACCAATTTATAAACAATCACTTCTTTAACTTCAATAGCAAAACTTGCAGCAAAGCTTTTGAATAAATCATGAGTTAATGGACGAGTAGGAACCATTTTCTCTAATTCAATAGCAATGGCTTGAGCTTCAAATCCACCTATTATAATAGGTAAACGGCGGTTTCCATTGACCTCGGATAAAACTAATGCATAGGCGCCAGACTGTGTTTGGCTGTATGATAGACCTACGATTTCTAGTTTTATTTTTTCCATTTTAGTATGCTAAGTTTTACATGTAATCTGATTAAATAGGGAAGTAATGATTTACTTCCCTATCTTGTTAATGTTCATGTAAAAATAATATTTATTAGAAGAAATAATTAGTTTGAACTCTTGAATTTTTTAATTGCCTCAGTTAATCTTGGAAGAACTTCAAAAGCATCTCCTAAAACACCGTAATCAGCAGCCTTGAAAAATGGTGCTTCTGGATCAGTATTGATCACAACAATTACTTTCGACCCGTTAACTCCAGCTAAATGCTGAATTGCACCTGAAATTCCTGCTGCAATGTAAAGGTTTGGGCGAATAGCAACTCCCGTTTGTCCAACGTGCTCGTGGTGAGGTCTCCAGCCAATATCAGCTACAGGACGAGAACATGCAGTTGCTGCACCCAAGACTTTTGCTAAATCTTCAATCATTCCCCAGTTTTCAGGACCTTTCAATCCACGACCAGCAGAAACTACTAATTCAGCTTCTGGTAAAGGGATTTCTCCTTCAGGAACTTTAGTCTCAAGTAATTTAACTTTAGAGTCTCCTGCATTACCGTTGAATGATTCAACAGCACATGCACTTCCTCCAGTTTCAGGTTGAATACTATTTGGAAGCAAAGAAATAATTTTCACTGCTGAAGTTACTTTTACATTTCCATAAGCTTTTCCAGAGAATACGTTTACTTTAACGGTATCTACTTCTGGAACAGCAATTGCTCCTGAAATAAGTCCAGCCTTTAAACGAACAGACAATCTTGGTGCAACCGCTTTTGCAATTAAATCATGAGAAAAGACAATCGTTGTTGCTCCAACTGCTTCTGCAGCTGCAGCGATAACACGTGTCAATTGTTGAGAATCATCTCCAGTTACCGATTTGTCAACCAATACTTTTGATGCACCGTATTCACCCAATTTAGCTAATGTAGCATCGTCAGCAGTTCCTGTTGTAATTACAGTAACGTCGCTTCCTATTTTTTTCCCGTAAGTAACAGATTCAAGAGCACTTTTAGCTAATCCGTTTCTGCTGTTTATATATACTAATGTTGACATAACTTAAATAACTTTTGCTTCGTTGTGTAATAATTCAACCAATTCATCCATGTTTTCAGGATCGATCATTTTACAAGTTGTTTTCGCAGCAGGCAATAAGTAAGACTCAAATGCCGTTAATGCATCATTCGAAGATGGCGCAACAACATTCAGCGGTTTTGTTCTAGCCGCCATGATTCCTCTCATGTTTGGAATTCGTTGTTCTGCCATTCCTTTAGCACAAGAAACAACCATTGGTGTATTTACTTCAACTATTTGAACTCCTCCAACGATTTCAGTTTCTAATGTTGCCGTTGAACCATTCATTTCTAAACTAGAAGCCAAAGAGATAAATGGCAAGTCCATTGCTTCAGCAATCATAGCACCAACTTGAGAACCATTGTAATTAATAGTTTCTTTTCCAGTTAACACCATGTCAAAATCATTGGATTTTGCATAATCAGCGATTTGCATCGCCACTGCATAAGCATCATTTGCAGCCATATCAATTCTTATTGCGTCATCAGCTCCAATCGCCAATGCCTTTCTCATTATAGCGTCATCTTCTGCAGTTCCAACAGTAATAATGGTAACCGAACCTCCATTTGCTTCTTTTAATTCCAAAGCACGAACAAGGGCATACCACTCATCGTATGGGTTCACAATATATTGTACCCCATTCTCATCAAACTTCGTATTTCCGTCGCTAAATGCGATTTTTGAAGTTGTATCTGGAGATTTACTAATACAAACTAGTATTTTCATATAGAATATTTTATCTTAAGTGGTTGCGAAATTAACAATTTAAACCTGTTTTTTTATGATTATCGATAGATTCTTTATTTTTTAAATGAATATTATTTTGATTTTTTGTTACATTTGGCTCCCCAAAATGGATTAAATTTAATTACGATGAAAACGGTACAATTTAGAGAAGCACTTAGAGAAGGTATGTCTGAAGAAATGCGTCGCGATAAAAGCGTGTTTTTATTAGGTGAAGAAGTTGCTGAATACAATGGAGCATACAAAGTCTCTCAAGGGATGCTTGATGAATTTGGATCGAAAAGAATCATTGATACTCCCATAGCAGAACTTGGATTTACAGGTATAGCAGTAGGAGCATCTATGAATGGACTTCGACCAATAGTTGAATTTATGACTTGGA
The DNA here is from genome assembly GCA_963925035.1 of uncultured Flavobacteriales bacterium. Classification (GTDB taxonomy): domain Bacteria; phylum Bacteroidota; class Bacteroidia; order Flavobacteriales_D; family Crocinitomicaceae; genus UBA4466. The sequence continues at coordinate 51,223 of CAWUSK010000032.1, read as the reverse complement.
ATTTTGCAATTTTAGCCGCGGACCAAATTATCAATAGTGCTGCTAAAATGTTGCAAATGTCAGGTGGTCAATACCATTGTCCAATTGTTTTTAGAGGAGGAAACGGGCCAGCGGGACAATTGGGAGCAACGCACTCACAAAGTTTTGAATCGTTTTACGCGAACTTTCCTGGTTTGAAAGTTGTGGTTCCTTCAAATCCTTACGATGCGAAAGGGCTTTTAAAAGCTGCAATACGTGACAATGATCCAGTTGTATTTTTGGAGTCTGAGAAAATGTATGGAGATAAAGGTGAAATTCCTGAAGGGGAATACATCATTCCAATTGGAGTTGCAGACGTAAAAAGAAAAGGAACAGACGTTACATTGGTAACATTTGGAAAAATCATAAAGGTTGTTTTCGAAGCTGCAGATGCGTTAGAGAAAGAAGGAATCTCTTGTGAAATAATTGATTTGCGTTCAGTACGTCCAATTGATTATGGAACAGTGGTTGAATCTATCAAGAAAACGAATCGCTGCGTAGTTGTTGAAGAAGCCTGGCCCTTGGCGTCAATTTCTTCTGAGGTTGCTTATCATTTGCAACGTTATGCGTTTGATTACTTAGATGCACCGGTAATGCGTGTTACGCAAGCTGACACTCCATTTGCGTTTTCTCCAACCTTGATTGAAGAAGCTCTACCTAATACTGGTCGTGTTATCAATGCAGTAAAAGCAACATTGTATAGAAATTAATTTCTGATTAGAGTAATCGCTGTTATTTCAAAGTCTTTTATTTTTACTTCGACATCGTTGTCGTTGTCAATGTAGATTTGCATTTGGTCAGCGCTATGCCTTATGTTTTTCAGGTTAAACTCAACAAAGTAATCATTGTATTGATTCTGAGCTTTCCCTAAGGATATTTCATAATTGTTCCAGCCATAGCAATTGTATTTACTTACCGTTTCCATTCGAAGTAAAGAAGATATAGTGGAATCGGATGTCATCGCTTTAAAGGAAACAAGAAAGCATGTTTCGTCGTTTGGGACTTTTTCCAATAATCTAAATTTCTCTATGGATAGATCTTGCCCTGGGGTTGCAGTTTTTGGTTTTTTAAAGGAGTAAATAATTTTATTTTTATGGTTTATTCCCCTTTTTTGATACCCATCTAAAAAGTCAGTCCAATCTGTATTTTCTCTATCTATTTCTAATCTGTATGCATCACTAATTTCAGTTTTACCGAATACATGCCAATACTGTTCTTTTGTCATTCGCTCAGGATGAATAATATATTCAATGGACTGAAAACTTTGAAATAATGAAAGGCCAATACAGAATGTTATAAATGCGAAAAAACCAATTTTATATTTCATTTTAGTTGCTGCGAGAATTGTAAAACCTATTACAATTGCCAGTAGTGGATATATGTCTGTCATTACTCTAGAGCCAAATGAAAATGCATACCACCAGCATTCCCAAGAGCTCATGATAAGAATGTATGAGCTCGTAAAGGTGATAATTGACCAGGATAAGTTTCGGTTGAACTTAAATAATTGATAAAACCCAATAGGTAATATTAAAAACAACGGGCTGTACAATAGCCAACCTTTCTTGTAAGAGAAAAGAAAGTCAATAATATTAGGATCGATAATGATAATTTCCTCGGTATGCATGTTTGGAGATAAAAAATGACCTCCTAAAGAATGCCAATAATAGATTTGAGGTAGGTTCCAAATAATCCCGAATAATGGAAACCAGAGTAACTTTTTCAGTGCAATGAATTTATTCCCTTGGTGGTTATTGAGAATAATAAAAAGTGGAATGATGCCAAATAAAACCTGGGTTGGACGAATACACGCGGTTAGTCCTAGGAAAACTGCTGATAGAATTAGGCTTCGTTTTCTATCTGTCTGTTGATATTTGAAAAGATGATAAAGAAATATAGAATTGAGAGCAAACAAATATAAATGGGTCAAATCATATTGAATACCAAATGTGACAAGCGCATTTGTACCAAGGTAAATCATGAGAATTGTGAGTCCGGTGGTCCTGTCGTCAAAAAACAGGCGTAAAAGCTTTTTTAAATAAAGCAGCCCAAGAAGAATAAAGATTAAGGCATTTACTAAATAAAAAAGATGGTAAGTCTTACTGAATCCATCGCGCTCAAAACCAAGGAATAGAGCAGTCACGTCTCCAAGTAGAAAAGACGGAAGCTGGACAATTGCAAGGCCCATGTGGTAGATGTTAAGCTCTTTTCCGTTGCCGGCAGTGTGAAATTGATATACGATCGTACTGTCGCAATATTTGTTTTGAATTTCTTTCGCCCAATCAGAATTTAGATTCAAAGAACCTTTACTGAATAGAAAAGGATTGTACATGTAGTAGCCGAAACCATCGTAGCTGCAAATACACTGATTGGAATTGTCAACTACCTTTTCAATTTTCTCATAGAAGTTAATTGAAAAAACAATAAAAATGAAGAGGATGACTTTGAATGAGAACTCATTAATTTTCATTCTGTGAAAGTATGAATTTTACTTTACTTTTTTTTTGCGAGATACTCAGTGAAAATTAACTTTAAGATTTAAGCCATAAGAACTGATTGTAACCTTGTCCCATGTTTTTGTAAGTAACTTCGTGTTCGTCTTATATAGAATAATCATTGCAACGTCATGAATCAATAAATACCCCCCTTGCATTAAAAGTGCATTTCCGTATCCTTGGAGGCGATTTCGAACATCATTTTCTTTGTTTGCACCTGCCAATCGAAGTGCACCTCCAGCGGTTATATAGGCCAAGTCGAGCCCTGCATTTATAAAGTAGACTTTTTCTAATCGGTGCTGGTATTCATTGAGCTCCAGTAAGCTTTTTGGCTTTTGATTTTTATAAGCACCAATAATTCCGGGTATTCCAATTCCTATATTTACTACATTCCAAATCGCGTTCATTTGATGAAAATATTTTGCTTCGCCAGTTGAGTTGAAGGAGGCAATTGTGCCGTAACCGATATTTGCTATTGCCCATGAATTGAGAGAAATCATGCTGATTTTACCCATATTTTGTTGACGGTTTTGAATGTTTAGCAGATCAATTTCTAATGATTCATTGGTTTGCGCAAAACAAAAACAACTCATTAGAGCAAAAAATGGAATTGAAATTAGTTTCATGAGTTCTTTTTTGAATGAATTTACGAAAATCTTCGTGTTTTGGATTTGATTTATTTATTTTTGATGGCAAGGTGAGAAAAAAAGATTAATCTAAAATAATTGCAGTCTGAAATTACTGTAAATCCTTGCTCGGAAAGAGTTTCAAATTATTCTTGAATAGATATTCACATAGCACCGTTAAAAAAGTGCATTTTTTTTTGTTAGCCCTTGGTTTTTAAGTTTAATCTCGTATCTTTGCACCCCTCAAAAGAGTTTTTGGGCCAATTATTTATTAATTAAAGTTAACAGTATTTTTATGCCAACTATACAACAATTAGTTCGCAAAGGGAGAACAGCGGTAGTGAAGAAGAGCAAGTCAGCAGCTCTTGATTCATGTCCCCAGCGTAAAGGAGTATGTGTAAGAGTTTACACCACTACACCTAAGAAGCCTAACTCGGCAATGCGTAAAGTAGCCAGAGTAAGACTGACCAACGGTAAGGAGGTTAATGCCTATATCGGAGGTGAAGGTCACAACTTACAAGAACACTCTTTAGTTTTAGTGCGTGGAGGAAGAGTAAAAGATCTTCCCGGAGTACGTTATCACATTGTACGTGGAGCTGAAGACACAGCGGGTGTTGAAGGAAGAACTCAGCGCCGTTCGAAGTATGGAACAAAAAGACCTAAAAAATAACCTTTTAAAAAGATTTAAAAGATGAGAAGAAGAAAAGCAAAGAAGATAGCGATACTTCCAGACCCAAAGTTTAACGACGTGCAAGTAACGAAGTTTGTAAATAACTTAATGTTAGACGGGAAGAAAAGTTTGGCGTTTAAAATATTCTATGATGCAATTGCGATTGTTGACGAAAAAGTAGAAGAAGTAACTGGTTTAGAGACTTGGAAAAAAGCATTGGAAAATGTTACTCCAGTTGTTGAAGTGCGCAGCCGTCGTGTAGGTGGTGCTACTTTCCAGATTCCAACTCCAGTGAGAGAAGGAAGAAAACAATCATTAGCTATGAAATGGTTAATTGGTTATTCACGGAAGCGTAATGAGAAGACAATGGCTCAGAAATTAGCGTTTGAAATTCTATCTGCTTCGAAAGAAGAAGGTGCTGCTTACAAGAAAAAAGAAGACACATTAAGAATGGCTGAGGCAAACAAAGCATTCTCACACTTTAGATTTTAATCAAAATGGCAAGAGATCTTAAATTTACAAGAAACATTGGTATTGCTGCTCACATTGATGCTGGTAAAACAACAACTACTGAGCGTATTTTATTCTATGGTGGTGTAAATCATAAAATTGGTGAAGTTCACGAAGGTGGTGCAACAATGGATTGGATGGAGCAAGAGCAAGAACGTGGTATCACGATTACTTCTGCTGCAACAACATTGAACTGGACTTACCGTGACCAAGTTTATCACATGAACATCATTGATACTCCTGGTCACGTTGATTTTACCGTAGAGGTGAATCGTTCATTACGTGTATTGGATGGTTTAGTGTTTTTGTTTTCAGCTGTTGATGGTGTTGAGCCACAATCTGAAACAAACTGGAGATTAGCAAATAACTATAATGTTCCTAGAATTGGTTTTGTGAATAAAATGGACCGCCAGGGAGCAGATTTCTTAAACGTGTGTAAACAAGTTAAAGAAATGTTAGGAAGTCACGCTTTACCACTTCAAATTAATATTGGAGCTGAAGATGATTTTAAAGGTGTAGTTGATTTGATTAACTTCAAAGGAATTACTTGGAATGAAGAAGATTTCGGTATGACTTTTCAAGAAATTGAAATTCCTGCTGATATTATTGATGAAGCAAGACAGTTGAGAGAAGAACTTCTTGAAGCGGTTGCTGAATTCGATGAGTCTTTGATGGAAAAATACTTTGAAGATTCAGAGTCATTGACAGAAGCTGAGATTTTAGCAGCTCTTCGTGAAGCTACAATCGCTGGAAAAGTTGTTCCAATGATGTGTGGTTCTGCATTTAAAAATAAAGGTGTACAGGCAATGCTTGATATGGTAATGGAAATTCTTCCTTCTCCAATGGATGTTGGTGCTATTATTGGTACTAACCCAAAAACGGATGAAGAAGAAACTAGATTGCCAAGCTACGATCAACCATTTGCTGGTTTAGCATTTAAAATTGCAACTGACCCTTATGTTGGTCGTTTGTGTTTCGTTCGTGCTTACTCAGGTAAATTGGACGCTGGCTCCTATGTAATCAATAGCCGTACTGAAAATAAAGAACGTATTTCTCGTATCTTCCAAATGCACGCTAATAAACAAAATCAAATTCCTGTATTAGGAGCTGGTGATATTGGTGCGGTAGTTGGATTTAAAGACATCAAAACTGGAGATACTCTTTGTGCTGAAGGTCACCCAATCGTATTGGAGTCAATGAACTTCCCCGATCCAGTTATTGGAATTGCAATTGAACCTAAAACTCAGGTTGATATGGATAAGCTTTCTATTGGCTTGAACAAATTGGCAGAAGAAGACCCTACATTTAGAGTAAATACTGATGAAGAATCAGGTCAAACAATCATTTCTGGTATGGGTGAGCTTCACCTTGATATCATTATGGATCGTTTGAAAAGAGAGTTTAAAGTTGAAGTTAATCAAGGTGCTCCACAAGTGGCTTACCGTGAAAACATCACTGCTCCTGTAGATCATAGAGAAGTGTATAAGAAACAATCAGGTGGACGTGGTAAATTCGCAGACATCGTTGTTCAGATTATGCCTCAAGATGATTTAGAAAAAACAGGTCTTGAATTCGTTAACTCTATTAAAGGTGGTAATATTCCAAGAGAATTTATTCCTTCTGTAGAAAAAGGATTTAAAGATGCTATGAAAAATGGTGTTCTTGCAGGTTTCCAAATGGATGCTATGAAGGTTGTTTTGACTGATGGATCTTTCCACGCTGTCGATTCAGATGCTTTATCATTTGAGTTATGTGCTAAGATGGCGTTTAGAGAAGCGTTGCCAAAAGCTAAGCCAGTTATTTTGGAACCAATCATGAAAATTGAAGTGGTTACTCCAGAAGAAAACATGGGTGATATCGTTGGTGACCTTAACCGTCGTCGTGGTACGATGAGAGGAATGGACGATAGAGCTGGATCTAAAGTTGTTAAAGCTGATGTTCCTTTATCTGAAATGTTCGGATATGTAACTCAGTTGAGAACTATGTCTTCTGGACGTGCGACTTCAAGTATGGAATTTTCACATTACGCGGAAGCTCCTAGAAATGTTGCCGATGAAATAGTAACGAAAATTAAAGGAACTGTTAAAGCTTAATACTTTTAGAGATGAATCAAAAAATTAGAATAAAATTAAAGTCTTACGATCACAATTTAGTTGATAAATCAGCTGAGAAAATTGTTAAGACAGTGAAATCAACAGGAGCTGTAGTAAGTGGGCCAATTCCATTGCCAACTCATAAGAGAATTTATACAGTTCTTAAATCTCCACACGTTAATAAAAAAGCGCGTGAGCAGTTTGAATTGTGTTCTTATAAACGATTAATGGATATCTACAGTTCTTCTTCTAAGACTGTTGATGCTTTGATGCGTTTAGAGTTGCCAAGTGGCGTTGATGTTGAGATCAAAGTATAAGTAAATTTAGTATAAACAAATAATAGTTAAAGTATGCCAGGAATTATTGGTAGAAAAATCGGAATGACTAGTATCTACAGTGCCGAGGGTAAAGCAATGCCATGCACGGTGATAGAAGCTGGTCCTTGTGTCGTAACTCAGGTTAAGACGCAAGACAGAGATGGTTACGAGGCTGTTCAATTAGGATTTGGAGTTCGAAAAGAAAAGAACACGCCAAACTCGTTGAAGGGTCACTTTAAAAAAGCTAAAACCGATGTGATGTCGAAATTAGTTGAATTTAAAGGATTCAATGACTTAAATCTCGGTGATCAAGTTGATAGCTCAATCTTTAAAGAAGGTGAGTTTATTGATGTAGTAGGAACTTCAAAAGGTAAAGGTTTCCAAGGTGTTGTTAAACGTCACGGTTTTGGTGGTGTTGGTCAAGCAACTCACGGTCAGCACAACAGACTAAGAGCGCCAGGGTCTATCGGAGCAGCATCTTATCCAGCACGTGTATTCAAAGGAATGCGTATGGCTGGACAAATGGGTAACGAGAGAGTGAAAATGGAAAATTTACAAGTGTTGAAGGTTTTAACGGATAAGAATCTAATTATTGTGAAAGGGTCAATACCAGGTCACAAAGGTTCTATCGTAACATTGGAGAAGTATGAAAGTTAAAATAACTAGTGCAAAAGGAACTGCGACTACTAAAGAGGTTAGCTTATCAAAGGAGGTTTTTGGTATTGAACCAAACGATCACGCTATCTATTTAGATGTTAAACAACATTTGGCGAATAGACGTCAAGGTACGCACAAAGCAAAAGAAAGAGCCGAAATTCAAGGTTCTACAAGAAAAATTAAGAAGCAAAAGGGTACTGGTGGTGCTCGTGCTGGTAGCATTAAGTCAGGAACACGCGTAGGTGGTGGGCGTATTTTTGGACCTCGTCCAAGAAACTATCACTTCAAATTAAACGTAAAGTTGAAACGTCTTGCACGTAAATCAGCGTTTTCTTACAAAGCTAAAGCAAAGGACATCATGGTGATCGAAGACCTAAAATTTGATGCAATCAGAACAAAGGATTTCGAAACATTATTAAGTAACTTGAAACTTCAAAATGAAAAAGTACTTATGATCTTAGGAGAGCAAAATGACAATGTTTATTTGTCATCACGTAACCTTAAGAAAGTAAAAGTTGTAACGGCTGACTCAGTAAATACATTTGATGTATTGAACGCTAGAAAAGTTGTTATGGATGCGAGTTCAGTTGAAGTAATCGAAAAGATTCTAAACTAATTGAAGATGAAAACAATTATCAAAAAGCCAATCATCTCAGAGAAAGCAACAGGATTAAGTGAAGCGTTTAACCGTTTTACATTTGCTGTTGATAGAACTGCGAATAAGATTGAGATTAAAAAAGCTGTCGAGAAAATGTATGCTGTTCAGATTACTGACGTGCGTACAATGAATTATGGCGGTGGAAAACCCTCTACGAAATATACGAACAGAGGTGTCGTTGAGCAACCAAGTAAAAAATGGAAAAAAGCCATTGTTACTGTTGCAGATGGAGAGACGATTGATTTATTTAATAACTTTTAAGCACGTTAACAATGGGTCTTAAGAAATTCAAGCCTACAACTCCAGGGCAAAGACACAAGATCAACAGTGATTACTCTGAAGTAACTACGTCTTCTCCTGAGAAGAGTTTAGTTGCTGGAAAGAGTAAATCTGGTGGTCGGAACAACGACGGTAGAATGACCATGAGGTACATAGGTGGTGGTCATAAACAAAAATACCGAATCGTTGATTTTAAAAGAGAAAAACATGGAATTCCTGCTACGGTTAAAACGATCGAATATGATCCTAATCGCACAGCTAGAATTGCACTGTTATTCTATGCAGATGGTGAAAAACGTTACATTCTTGCTCCGGAAGGATTGAAAGTAGGAGATGTTGTAACGTCTGGAACTGAGGCTGCACCTAATGTAGGAAACGCAATGTTCTTATCGGACATTCCATTAGGTACTGTAATTCATAACATTGAATTAAAACCTGGAAAAGGTGGTGCCATTGCTCGTGGAGCAGGTACTTATGCACAATTGAACGCTCGAGATGGTCGTTATGCAATCGTTAAAATGCCTTCTGGTGAAACTAGAATGATTTTGACAACCTGTATCGCTACAATTGGGTCTGTTTCAAATTCTGAGCACAACTTAACGGTATCTGGTAAGGCTGGTCGTTCAAGATGGTTAGGGAGACGTCCACGTGTACGTGGTGTGGTAATGAACCCGGTCGATCACCCAATGGGTGGTGGTGAAGGAAAAAATTCCGGAGGTCACCCGAGGTCACGTAATGGTATTCCTGCTAAAGGATACAAGACGCGTTCGAAGAAGAAGTATTCAGATAAGTTTATCATCGAAAGAAGAAAAAAATAATTAAGATATGAGTCGTTCGTTGAAAAAGCCACCGTTTATTCATTACAAGTTAATGAAACGAGTGGATGATGCACAAGCATCTGGGAGCAAGTCGGTTATCAAAACATGGTCAAGAGCTAGTACTATTTCGCCTGATTTTGTTGGATTAACTTTCGCTGTTCATAATGGTAATAAATTTATTCCTGTTTTCTGTACTGAAAACATGGTAGGTCACAAATTGGGTGAGTTTTCTCCAACGCGTAACTTCCGTGGACATGCTGGGAATAAAAAAGATAAGAAAAGATAATAAGCTGAGTTATGGGTGCTAGAAAAAGACTTAGAGCTGAGAAAAGAAAAGAGGAGAATAAATCAATTGCTTTTGCAAAATTGAACAAATCTCCAATTGCTCCAAGAAAGATGAGATTAGTTGCAGATCTTGTAAGGGGAGTTGAAGTAAATAAAGCTCTAAATATATTGCAACACAATTCTAAAGATGCGTCAAAAAGTCTTGAGAAATTACTTCGTTCTGCAATTGCCAATTGGGAACAAAAGAATGAAGGTAAAACTATCGAGGAAGAGACTTTAATTGTTAAGTCAATTGAAGTTGGTGGAGGTGCTATGTTGAAGAGAGTTCAGCCAGCTCCGCAAGGACGTGCACATAGAATTAGAAAAAGGTCAAATCATGTTACTATCGTTGTAGACGGTAAGAACGCAGAATAATTTTAGATAAATGGGACAAAAAACAAATCCAATAGGAAATAGATTAGGTTTCATCCAAGGGTGGGATTCTAATTGGTATGGAGGGAAAAATTACAAAGACAAAATCATCGAAGATGACAAAATCCGTAAGTACCTGCATGCACGTTTATCTAGAGCAAGTCTTTCAAAAATCATCATCGAGAGAACGTTGAAGTTGGTAACCGTTACTATCAACACAGCAAGACCAGGTGTAATTATTGGAAAAGGTGGACAAGAAGTTGATAAGCTAAAAGAGGAGCTTAAAAAATTGACTAAAAAGGACATCCAAATCAACATTTTCGAGGTTAAACGTCCAGAATTGGATGCTCGTCTAGTTGCGGATGGAATTGCACGTCAATTGGAAGCACGTATCTCTTTTAGAAGAGCAATCAAAATGTCTATCGCGAGTACTATGCGAATGGGAGCTGAAGGAATCAAAGTTAAGATTTCCGGACGTTTGAATGGTGCAGAGATGGCTCGTTCAGAGATGTACAAAGATGGACGTACTCCGTTACATACGTTCAGGGCTGACATCGATTATGCTTTATCAGAAGCTCAAACTACATATGGTAAACTTGGTATTAAAGTTTGGATATGTAAAGGTGAGGTTTACGGTAAGCGTGATCTTTCTCCAAATATTGGAATGGCCTCAGGTCAGAAAAATCAATCTGGTGGTGCTAGAAAACCAGCCGGAGGAGGAAAAAGAAGAAAAAAATAAGCGATTGTTGAACGACAATTGATAGAACATTAAATTAATTAAAGATGTTACAACCAAAGAGAACCAAATTTAGAAAAGCCCATAAAGGGAGAAACAGAGGATTAGCTCATAGAGGTAGTACTGTATCTTTCGGATCTTTCGGATTAAAGACTTTGGAGCCGGGATGGATCACTTCACGTCAAATTGAAGCTTCTCGTATCGCCGTTACTAGATACATGAAGCGTGAAGGAAAAGTATGGATTCGTATTTTCCCAGATAAACCTGTTACACAAAAACCAGCGGAAGTACGTATGGGTAAAGGTAAGGGGGCTCCAAGTCACTGGGTTGCGGTTATTAGACCAGGGCGTATTTTGTTTGAAGCAGACGGTGTATCGTATGAGACAGCAAAAGAAGCTATGCGTTTAGCTGCGCAAAAGTTGCCAGTGAAGTGTAAATTTGTTACACGTAATGACTATGTAATACCAGCTAAATAGAAAGTATATGAAGCAGGAAGAAATCACAAAAATGTCGTTGAAGGACGTACAGGATCACCTTTCAAATTTATCAGAAAGATTGATGAAAATGAAATTGGGGCACTCTGTTGCACCAATGGAAAATCCTATCCAAATTCGCGAAATGAGAAAAACAATCGCAAGATTGAAAACTGAGTTAACAAAACGCCTGGCGCAAGCCAAGTAGTTTTTATATTCAAAACTAGTTTGAAATGGAAAAGCGAAATTTAAGAAAAGAACGTATAGGGATCGTTACTAGCAATAAGATGGATAAATCTATTGTTGTTTCAGTTGAAAGAAAAGTAAAACACCCTAAGTATGGTAAGTTTGTTAAGAACACTACTAAGTTCGTGGCGCATGATGAGAAAAATGACTGTAACGAAGGTGATACAGTTAAAATCATGGAGACACGACCATTATCGAAGTCTAAGAACTGGCGATTAGTAGAGGTTATTGAACGAGCTAAATAATTTTTAGTAATGATACAAAGTGAATCAAGACTTAAAGTGGCAGATAACTCCGGAGCAAAGGAGGTTTTAGTTATCCGTGTATTAGGAGGTACTAAACGTCGTTATGCTTCTGTCGGAGACAAAATTGTCGTTACTGTTAAGAGCGCAATGCCGAATGGAGCTGTCAAAAAAGGATCAGTTGCCACTGCGGTAATAGTAAGAACAAAGAAAGAAGTACGTCGTCCCGATGGATCCTACATTCGTTTCGATGATAACGCTTGCGTTATCTTGAACGCTGCAGGTGAAATGAGAGGAACTCGTATCTTTGGACCAGTTGCCCGCGAGCTGCGTGATGCAAACTACATGAAAGTAGTATCATTAGCTCCTGAGGTGCTTTAAATGAATTTAAGTTATGCAACAGAAATTACATATTAAAGTTGGTGACACTGTTAAGATTTTGACAGGGGAATCAAACGGTCAGGAAGGTAAGATCCTTTCGATCGACAGAAAAAAAATGCGTGCTGTAGTAGAAGGTATGAATTTGGCTAAACGCCACACCAAGCCTAGTGCAGCAGAACCTCAAGGTGGAATTGTTGAAAAAGAAGCAGCAATTCATATTTCAAACCTTATGGTTGTTCATAAAGGTACAGCATCTCGTGTTGGACGTAAATTGGACAAGGATGGAAAATTAGTACGTTATTCAAAAAAGTCAGGGGAGGAAATTAAATAATGAGTTATACACCAAGACTTCAGGAAAAGTATAGCACTGAAATTATTTCAGAGCTTACTGAAAAGTTCGGATACAAAACCGTTATGGAAGTACCGAAACTTCAAAAAATAGTTTTAAGCCAAGGTGTCGGTGAGGCAGTTGGTGATAAAAAACTTATTGATAATGCTGTAGAAGAATTGTCACGTATTGCGGGACAAAGAGCTGTAGCTACAATCTCTAAAAAAGATATTTCTAATTTCAAATTGAGAAAGGGAATGCCGATTGGAACAAAAGTTACTTTAAGAGGTGCTAAGATGTATGATTTCTTAGATCGATTAATTTCCGTAGCTTTGCCGCGAACTAGAGATTTTAAAGGTATCAATGCAAAAGGATTTGATGGAAGAGGTAACTTTAATATGGGAGTTAAAGAACACATCATTTTCCCGGAAATTGATATTGATAAAGTAAGTCGTATGATGGGAATGGATATAACATTTGTTACAACTGCTGAAAGTGACGAAGAAGGGATGGCTCTTTTAGGTTCTTTTGGTTTTCCATTCACAAAAAAATAAGTAGACATGGCAAAAGAGTCAATGAAAGCGCGTGAGCGCAAAAGAGAAAAATTATCAGCTCGTTACGCAGAAAAGCGTGCAGGTTTGACTAAGATTTTAAAGTCTAGCGATAATTCTGAAGAAATGCAACAAGCAAAATGGGATGCAATGATTGCTATCCAAAAATTGCCGGCAAACTCAGCGAAAGTTCGTGTTCACAATAGATGTGGATTAACGGGTCGTCCAAGAGGCTACATGCGGCAATTCGGAATTTCACGTGTTACATTTCGTGAAATGGCATTAGATGGAAAGATACCAGGTATCAAAAAAGCAAGTTGGTAAAGAGACGTATTTAAGGTAAATTGATATAAAGATGAAGACAAATTAGTCTTTCATCTTTTGTCTTTATATCTTTGCGCTCCAAAAAAGTATAAACTGGTTGTAGGTTCAATAAATAATTGAAAACCACTTCCGAAAATTAAAAATATGAATACAGATCCAATCGCAGATTATTTAACTCGAATTCGTAACGGAAGCGCTGCGAAATTGAAAATGGTGGAAATTCCAAGTTCAAATGTAAAACGTGCGATTACGCAAATTTTATTTGATCAAGGTTACATTACTGATTTCAAATTTGAGGACGATAACAAGCAAGGTACTATTAAAATTGCGTTGAAATACAATCCTTCTACGAAGGTTCCTGCAATCACTAAATTGCAAAGAGCTTCTAGACCAGGTTTAAGAAAATACAATGGAGCATCTGAGATGCCACGTGTATTGAATGGACTTGGAGTGGCAATTGTTTCAACATCAAAAGGTGTTATCACAGGAAAACAAGCAACAAGAGAAAACGTAGGCGGAGAAGTTCTTTGCTTCGTATATTAATTTAAGATTTAGTAAAAATGTCAAGGATAGGTAAATCCCCAGTAACAATCCCGAGTGGAGTAGATGTGAAAGTTGACGGTAATGTAATTACAGTTAAGGGGTCTAAAGGTGAGTTGACTCAAGAAATGGATTCTTGTGTTTCAATGAGCATTGAAGACGGAACCGCAACTTTCACCCGCGAATCAGATGCACCTGATCATAGAGCAAAACATGGTTTATACCGTGCGTTGTTACAAAATATGATTGTTGGAGTTTCGGAAGGGTTCAAGAAGGAATTAGAAGTAATAGGAGTAGGATACAGAGCAAATGCTAACGGTCAATTGTTAGAGTTATCGCTTGGTTTTTCGCACCCGTTTGTTTTTGAAATTCCTTCGGAAATTAAGGTATCAGCAGTCTCTGAGAAAGGTAAGGCTCCATTGGTAACATTGGAGTCTCACGATAAACAGTTAGTAGGACAGGTCGCTGCCAAAATTCGTTCCCTTCGTAAACCAGAACCATATAAAGGAAAAGGTGTACGCTTCTTAGGAGAAGAAGTTAGAAGAAAAGCTGGTAAAACAGCATCGAAGTAGTAATTGATACATTAATTGAAGTTATGGCATTTAGTAAAGTAAATAGAAGAGCGAAAATCAAAAGAAGAATCAGAAAGAAAATCACTGGTACTTCTGCGATGCCGCGTTTATCTGTTTTTAGAAGTAATAAACAGATGTGTGCACAAATTATTGACGATTCAACAGGAAAAACACTAGTTTCTGCAACGTCATATAAAAGTAAAGCAAAAGGAACAAAAGTAGAGCAAGCTGCACTTGTTGGAAAAGAAGTTGCGGAAAAAGCTAAAAAAGCTGGAATAGAAGCTGTTGTGTTTGATCGTAACGGTTATTTGTACCACGGAAGAGTTAAATCATTAGCTGACTCGGCAAGAGAAAGCGGACTAAAATTATAAGATGGCAGCACAAGTTTTAAACAGAGTAAAATCGGTAGAGACCGAACTGAAAGATAAATTAGTTGCCGTAAACCGTGTAACGAAAGTTACTAAAGGTGGACGTACTTTTAGTTTTTCAGCAATCGTTGTTGTAGGTGATGAAAACGGAATCGTTGGACATGGTCTAGGAAAAGCGAAAGAGGTAACTGAAGCAATTTCGAAAGGAATTGATGATGCAAAAAAGAACTTAATTAGAGTTCCTTTATTACACGGTACAGTTCCTCATATTCAAAAAGGTAAATTCAGTGGAGCTAGAGTTTTATTGAGACCAGCATCAGAAGGAACAGGAGTTATCGCCGGTGGTGCGATGCGTGCTGTATTGGAAAGTGTAGGGGTTCACAATGTATTAGCTAAATCACAAGGTTCTTCGAATCCTCACAACGTTGTTAAAGCAACTATTGACGCACTTTCTCAAATGAGAGATGCTGTTACTATTGCAAAACAAAGGGGAATCAACCTTGATAAAGTGTTTAACGGTTAAAAATAGCAAAGATGGCGACAATTAAAATTAAACAAGTTAGAAGTGCTATTAATCGTACTGCAAGACAAAAAGCAACGATTCAAGCATTAGGGTTTAGAAAGTTGAATCAAGTAATAGAAAAAGAGGCAACTCCTCAGATTCTTGGAATGGTCAAAAAAGTTCAACACCTCGTAAAAGTTGTTGAATAAACTTTAAAACATTAAGACATGAATTTACATAATTTGACTCCTGCAAAAGGAGCAACAAAAAACAGAAAGAGAATAGCTCGTGGTCAGGGTTCTGGACACGGTGGAACTTCTACACGTGGACATAAAGGAGCGAAATCAAGATCAGGTTACTCACGTAAAATTGGTTTTGAAGGTGGTCAAATGCCGCTTCAAAGACGTGTACCTAAATTTGGTTTTAAGAATATTAATCGAGTTGAGTACAAAGGAATTAATTTGGATATTATTCAGTCATTAATTGAAAGAAAGGGAGTGAAAGAAATTACTCCAGAAATACTTCAGGAAAATGGTTTAATTTCTAGAAACGAGCTAGTTAAAATATTAGGAAGAGGAGAGTTAAAAACAAAGATCAGTGTTACAGCTCACAAATTCTCATCAACTGCTAAAGTAGCAATTGAGGGACAAGGTGGGAATTGTTCAGAAATCTAATTAACTTTGCCAACATTTTTTTACAAATGAAACGATTTATAACTAGTTTAAAGAATATCTGGAAGGTAGAAGAATTAAGAAAAAGAATCTTATTGACTCTTGGCCTTATCTTAATCTATCGTATCGGATCTTTCATCATCTTGCCAGGCGTGGATTACACTGCATTAGTAGCAGCGCAAGAGAGTGGGAATCAGAATATGTTAGAAACACTTCTATCTCTGTTTTCAGGAGGAGGATTTTCGAATGCATCAATAATGGCATTGGGTATAATGCCCTACATTAGTGCGTCGATTATTATGCAACTTTTGGGAATGGCGGTTCCGGCTGTTCAAAAAATGCAACAAGAGGGTGAATCGGGACGTAAGCGTATCAATAATTATACGCGTATTTTAACGATTATTATTTGTGCTTTGCAGGCACCAAGTTATTTAACCTTATACGTCGCAAACAAAGGTGCATTGCCAGTTGATGCAGGCACAATGTGGTGGACACAGTCTATCATTGTTCTTGTCGCTGGAGCTATGTTCGCTGTTTGGTTAGGTGAAAGAATCACAGACAAAGGTATCGGAAATGGTATCTCATTATTAATAACAGTTGGTATTTTAGCGCGACTTCCAGAAGCTTTTATGGCTGAACTTGGATTCGCTGTTGAGTCAGGTAACTTGATTATGATTGTTCTGGAGATTGTAGCCTTTATGGTTGTTGTACTTGGTACTGTTCTGATTGTTCAAGGGGTACGGAAAGTTCCATTGAATACTGCGAAACGTGTAGTTGGATCACGTGCTGCTGAAGATCAAGGTGCAAGAAGTTATTTACCTATTAAGGTGAACGCTTCTGGTGTAATGCCAATCATTTTTGCGCAAGCAATTATGACTGTACCAATGATGATTTTCACAGGTGGGGGAGAAGGTGGATTTATTTCGAAGTACTTTAGTGACATTTATGGTTTTGGTTACAATGCATTATTAGCAGTGTTAATTATTGTATTTACGTATTTCTATACGGCCATTATGATTAACCCGCGTAAAATTGCAGATGAATTGAAAAGAAGTGGTGGGTTTATTCCTGGGATTCGTCCTGGTGAAGAAACTGCTGGGTATATTGATTCTTTAGTTTCTAGAATTACTTTCCCAGGATCTGTCTTTTTAGCGTTTATCGCAATCATTCCAGCTATTGCCAAAATTGCTGGAGTAAACGATGCGTTTGCAATGTTTTTCGGAGGAACATCATTGCTAATTATGGTAGGAGTTGTTTTGGACACTTTGCAACAAATCGAATCTTATTTATTAAATCGTCAAATGGATGGTTTAATGGAAGGAACTAGAATTAAGGGAAGAAGAGGTTCTAACGAATTATCAGGATTTTAAGCCATGGCAAAACAAGCATCAATTGAACAAGACGGTGTAATTATTGAAGCCTTATCTAATGCAATGTTTCGCGTTGAATTAGAAAACGGACATGTAATTACAGCGCATATTTCTGGTAAGATGAGAATGTATTACATTAAGATTCTACCAGGTGATAAAGTAAAAGTAGAAATGTCTCCTTATGATTTATCAAAAGGAAGAATAACATTTAGATATAAATAAGAAAAAGCGAAGCTTTTGATTTGCGGACGGGAAGTCTGCACTTTTCAAAAGAGGTTGAATCAAGAAGTCTTAGACGCAACGAGAAAACTGGAAGATTGAATTGAATTCAAAGGCCGATTAAAACAAACAAGATGAAAGTAAGAGCATCAGTAAAAAAACGTTCTGTGGATTGTAAGATCGTTAAGAGAAAGGGAGTCGTTTATGTAATTAACAAAAAGAATCCTAAGTTTAAACAAAGACAAGGATAAAAAATTATAAAATATGGCACGTATTTCAGGTATTGATTTACCAAAAAACAAAAGAGGTGTAATCGGATTGACTTACATCTACGGAATCGGAAGGAGTAAAGCGAGTAAGATTTTAGCAGAAGCTGGAATTGACGAAAACACAAAAGTACAAGATTGGTCTGATGATCAATTAGGAGCTATTCGTAACGCAATGTCTGATATTAAAGTTGAAGGAGCATTACGTTCTGAAACTCAATTGAACATTAAGCGTTTAATGGATATCGGATGTCAAAGAGGAATTCGCCACAGAGCAGGATTGCCTTTGAGAGGTCAACGTACGAAAAACAACTCGCGTACTAGAAAAGGTAGAAGAAAAACAGTTGCGAATAAGAAGAAGTAGCCCTGCTACTTCTTGTTTCGTGGTCAGGTGGTCCGCATTTTGGAATGGTTGCATAAACTCTTTTAAAAATGCAATAATCACCCCCGAGATAGGAAGAAACAGGACTGGATCAATGGTGGTCCAATTCAACTGAAAGCAATAAACATTTAAAATAGCTAAATAAAAATGGCAAAGTCGAATCAAAAAAAGAAGAAAAACGTCAAAGTAGAGGCAATGGGTGAAGCGCATATTCAAGCGACTTTCAACAATGTTATCATTTCTTTGACGAATAACGCAGGCCAAGTAATTTCTTGGTCATCTGCTGGGAAAATGGGCTTTAGAGGTTCTAAAAAGAACACACCTTACGCGGCACAAGTTGCAGCTGAAGATGCATCTAAAGAAGCACATGACTTCGGATTACGTAAAGTTAAAGTATTTGTAAAAGGACCAGGTGGTGGACGTGAGTCTGCTATTAGAGCGCTTCATAACTCTGGAATTGAGGTAACTGAAATAGTTGATGTTACTCCAATGCCACACAATGGTTGTCGTCCTCCAAAACGAAGAAGAGTATAATTTTAATTAACATAGGGGAGTTCGGTTATCGAAGGAAAGCCTTAATTCATAATCACCCCAAAATAATATAACATGGCAAGATATACAGGTCCAAAATCAAAAATCGCACGTCGTTTCAAAGATCCAATCTTTGGCCCAGATAAAGCGTTAGAAAAAAGAGCTTACGGTCCAGGACAACATGGTCCTAACAAACGTAGAGGTAAGCAATCAGAGTACGCTATTCAATTAGGAGAGAAGCAAAAAGCGAAGTATACTTATGGTATTCTTGAGCGTCAATTCTCGAATATGTTTGAAAGAGCATCTCGAATGAAAGGTATTACAGGTGAAAACTTGTTGCAATTGTGTGAATCACGTCTTGATAACATCGTTTTTCGTTTAGGAATTGCTCCTACTCGTCGTGGTGCTCGTCAATTGGTTTCGCATAAGCACATCACTGTTAACGGTGAATTAGTTAATATACCTTCATATTCAATTAAAGTTGGTGATGTAGTTAGTGTAAGAGAGAAATCTAAATCTTTAGAAGCAATCTCTGATTCTTTAACTTCAAGAATGACCACTTTTGATTGGTTAGATTGGAATCCTTCTCAAATGCAAGGAAAAGTGTTGGGAATTCCTACACGTGAAATGATCCCTGAGAACATTAAGGAGCAACTAATCGTCGAATTATACTCTAAATAGTAATTAATAATGTTGGGTGTTGGCCAAAGGGTTTGATTGAATTTCTTCAAACTTTCAGAACCGCGCAACCGATACACAATTAAAAAGAAGAAAAACAAATGGCAATTTTAGACTTCCAAAAACCTGACAAGGTTATTATGATCCAATCTGATGAGCACGAAGGTCAATTCGAATTTCGTCCGTTAGAACCAGGATACGGTATTACAGTTGGTAATGCATTGAGACGTATACTTCTTTCTTCATTGGAAGGATTTGCTATCTCTTCAATTCGTATTGAAGGTGCAGACCACGAATTTTCGACAATTAAAGGAATTGTTGAAGATGTTACTGAAATCATCTTAAACCTTAAACAAGTTCGTTTTAAACAACAAATTGAAGGTACAGATGAAGAAACAGTTGTAATTTCTATTGCAGGGCAAAATCAGTTAACAGCTGGAGATTTGGGTAAATTTACATCAGCTTTTCAAGTATTGAATTCTGATTTGGTAATTTGCAACATGGAACCTTCTGTGAAATTGGAAATGGAATTGACGATCAAAAAAGGTCGTGGATATCTTCCAGCAGAAGAAAACAGCATCAGCACAGCTCCTTTCGGAACGATTGCAATTGATTCAATCTTTACACCTATTAAAAATGTAAAGTATGCAGTTGAAAACTTCCGTGTTGAGCAAAAAACAGATTACGAAAAATTAATTTTCGATATCAAAACTGATGGTTCAATTCACCCAAAAGAAGCATTAAAGGAAGCAGCAAAGATTTTAATTCACCACTTTATGTTATTCTCAGATGAGCGTATTACACTAGATAGTGAAGTGAAGTCTGAAACTGAAGAGTTTGATGAAACGTCATTACACATGCGTCAATT
Source organism: uncultured Flavobacteriales bacterium (assembly GCA_963925035.1). GTDB lineage: Bacteria > Bacteroidota > Bacteroidia > Flavobacteriales_D > Crocinitomicaceae > UBA4466. The sequence goes on along the minus strand of CAWUSK010000032.1, from coordinate 31,138 downwards.
GCTTAAAACAAAACTAGTAGACATGGATTTATCTGTGCGTGCTTTGAATTGTTTGAAAGCTGCAGATGTTGAAACATTAGGAGATTTAGTTTCTTACAATAAGAATGATTTATTGAAATTCAGAAACTTCGGTAAGAAATCACTTACTGAGTTGGAAGATTTAGTAGATAATAAAGGTCTTACGTTTGGGATGAATGTTTCTAAATATAAATTAGACAAAGATTAGTATCGATAATTAATTAAAAAAACAAATGTCGTAATAGGTGGCTAAATTCTGCGATACAAGGTATAGCTAACCGTTACTTACGAAATTTAAAGTTATGAGACACGGAAAAAAATTCAATCACTTAGGTAGAAAGACAGCGCACAGAAAGGCGATGTTATCGAACATGGCATGTTCACTTATCGAACATAAATCTATTAACACAACAATCGCAAAAGCAAAAGCTTTGAGAGTTTATGTTGAGCCGTTAATAACAAAATCTAAAACTGATTCAACGCACTCGCGAAGAATTGTTTTTAGCAAATTGCAAAATAAAGAGGCTGTAACTGAATTGTTCAGAGAAATTGCGCCTAAAATTGCTGATCGTCCAGGTGGATATACACGTATTATTCGTACAGGTTATAGATTGGGAGATAATGCTGAAATGTGTATGATAGAATTAGTTGATTTCAACGAAATTTACACAAACGAAAAGGCAAAATCTGCTACACGTCGTTCTAGAAGAAGTGGTGCTGCTAAGGCATCTTCAACTGAAGATACGACTAATGAAGCTGTTGAAGAAACAACTGAAGAAGTAAAAGGTGAAGCTAAAGAGGAAACTTCTAACGAACCAGAAGCAAAAGCTGATGATTCAGAAGAGGCTGCAACTGAAGAGAAATAATTGATTATTTCAATTTTGAAAGGGTAATGGAAACATTACCCTTTTTTTATATCCAATTTTGTCTAAAAAAGTGAATTGGGATTAGTAACTTTGTCAAAAATTTTCAGAATGGTGGATAAAAAAATAGCGATTTTATTGCTCGAAGATGGCACTGTTTTTCAAGGTGTTTCAATAGGTAAAGTTGGCACTACAACTGGTGAGATTGCTTTCAATACTGGAATGACAGGATATCAAGAAGTATTTACTGACCCTTCCTATTATGGACAGGTTTTAGTCATGAATACATCGCACATTGGAAATTATGGTGTTCATGAAAATGAAGTTGAGTCGGAAGGAATGAAAATATCAGGTTTAATCGTTAAGAAATTTTCTGATGGCTATTCTCGCCCATCCGCAAAAATGTCCTTGAATGAATTCATGATTGAAAACAATAAAGTTGGAATTTCAGACATTGATACGCGTGCCTTGGTTCGACACATTAGAAGTAAAGGAGCTATGAATGCCATTATTTCATCTGATAATTTGGATATTGAGTCATTAAAAGCGCATTTAAAAACTGTTCCATCCATGGATGGTTTAGAACTTTCATCTAAAGTTGCAACACAGGAGGCATATGAAATGAAGCCTGAAAAGGTTGATTTTAAAGTTTCTTTGATTGACTTTGGTGTAAAACGTAATATCGTTAAATGCCTTGTAGATAGAGGCTGCCATGTTAAAGTATTTCCTTTAAACTCGACGATTGATGAGTTGAATTCATTTTCTCCGGATGGTTATATGCTTTCAAATGGTCCTGGAGACCCATCTGCTATGCCAAATTCAATAGAATTAGTAACAAGGATTTTAGCTGAAAAAAAACCAGTTTTTGGCATCTGTTTAGGTCATCAAATCTTAGGATTGTCCCAAGGATTAAAAACGGAAAAAATGTTTAATGGTCACAGAGGGATTAATCATCCAGTGAAAAACCTGAAAACTGGTAAAGGTGAAATTACTTCTCAGAATCATGGTTTTGTTATTTCTAAAGAAAGCGCAGAACAAAATGACAATATAGAAATTACTCACGTTCATTTGAATGATGAAACAATAGCAGGAATTGAATTGAAAGGAAAACCAGTTTTCTCTGTTCAGTATCATCCAGAGGCTTCTGCAGGACCTCATGATTCGAGGTATTTATTTGATCAGTTCGTAACCAACATGAAAAATCATAAATAATGAGTTTTATTGCAAAAATCGTCGCAAGACAGGTGTTAGATTCAAGAGGAAACCCAACAGTTGAAGTTGATGTTATAACAACATCTGGTGCATTAGGAAGAGCTGCTGTTCCATCAGGAGCATCTACTGGAGTTCATGAAGCAGTTGAGTTACGTGATGGTGACCAGAACACTTACCTTGGAAAAGGTGTTTTGAAAGCAGTTGCAAATGTGAATTCTATTATTGATCAAGCCTTAAAAGGATTCGATGTATGCGATCAAAAAGCAATTGATAATAAATTGATTGAATTGGATGGAACTGAGAATAAATCAAATCTTGGGGCTAATGCAATTTTGGGAGTATCGTTAGCGGCTGCAAAAGCAGCAGCGGATGAAACAGGATTGAGCCTTTTTAAATACATTGGAGGAGTTGGAGCTGTAACTATGCCTGTTCCAATGATGAATATTTTGAACGGTGGATCTCACGCAGATAACAAAATTGACATTCAAGAATTTATGGTAATGCCTTTGGGTGCCGATTCTTTCTCTGAAGGATTGCGTTGGGGAACAGAAATTTTCCATCATCTGAAGAGTGTTCTAAAATCGAAAGGAATGTCAACAAATGTTGGAGATGAAGGTGGTTTTGCACCAAATCTTGGGTCAAACGAAGAAGCAATCCAATTGGTAATCGAGGCAATCGAAAAAGCGGGATTTGTTCCAGGAAAAGATGTTTATATCGCATTGGATGCTGCGGCATCTGAGTTTTACGATGAAAAAACCAAGGAATATGTATTTGAATCTACTGGCGACAGAATGAGTTCAGAAAAAATGGTTGAATTTTGGGTGAATTGGTGTAAGAAATATCCAATTATTTCAATAGAAGACGGTTTAGCCGAAGATGATTGGCACGGTTGGGATTTAGTAACGAAAGCACTCGGATCGAAAGTTCAATTGGTTGGAGATGATTTATTTGTAACAAATACAAAAAGATTGTCACGAGGAATTTTAGGAGGTATTGCAAATTCTATTCTTGTCAAAGTCAATCAAATTGGAACGCTAACAGAGACAATTGAAGCAGTTCAAATGGCTACGAGAAATGGTTATACATCAGTAATGAGTCATCGTTCTGGAGAAACAGAAGATAATACGATAGCTGACTTGGCCGTAGCATTGAATTGCGGACAAATTAAAACGGGTTCTGCATCAAGAAGTGATAGAATGGCCAAGTACAATCAATTACTCAGAATAGAAGAGGAATTAGGTCAAACTGCAGTTTATCCTGGCGAATCGTTTAAGTTTATAAATTAACACAAAGTTAATAATATTGAAATCCTATTATTTTGGTAACATGTCAAATGATAGATTATTTTTGTAATTGGCTTTATTCAGTGTAAATTTGGATTAAGTTTTTTTGTCAAGCAACGATTATAAAAGTTGTTCGTCTTAGTGTTACTAAATTGTTAAAATTCAAATTTCAAATATGAAACTACAACTACTACTTAATAATATGAAGATAACTTTCAGTGTGATCTCTTTCATGTTAGCATTTTCAGTATTTTCTCAAACTACTACGGTAGTGGTGCCTTATTCCGGTGCACCTGCAACTTTTACTGTACCTCCATGTGTTACAAGTATCACTGTGACAGTTTCTGGAGCAGAAGGTGGAGGAGCAAATGGTGGAAATGGTGCTGTTGTTACAGGAACAATTACTGTTACGCCAGGTCAAGTTATATCCCTTAATGTGGGTGGTTCAGGTGGTTGCCCAGGTGCTGGATACAATGGAGGTGGAAATGGCGTAAACGCAAATAATGCAGGAAACGCAAGTTGCGGTGGAGGAGGTGCTTCAACGATTAGTGTTGGAGGTGTGCCTGTTATTATTGCTTCCGGCGGTGGTGGAATGGGTGGCGGAAGCTCCGATGCAACTGGTGGTACTGGTGGTTGTGTTCTAGGTACTTTAGGCACTTCTCCATTTGGTCAAGGTGGAGGTAGCGCTAGTCAGACTGCTGGTGGTTCAGCTGGACCACCTTGGATTTCGAGTGGAAACCCAGGTACTGCTGGCTCTTTTGGAATTGGTGGAAACGGTGGATCGGATCCTTGTTATAACGTTGCGCCAGGTGGCGGTGGCGGTGGCGGATACTACGGCGGTGGCGGTGGTGGAAGTGACTGTTTCAGTTCTGCTCCTTACGGAGGAGGATCTGGCGGAGGAGGGTCAAGTTTGGTGCCTGCCGGTGGTGGTTGCAGTCCTGGGACAAACAACGGTCCAGGTTCAATTTCGATAACTTATAATTCTAGCGCTGCTGCTACTAATGGAGGTCCGTACTGTGAAGATGGTACGATTCAATTAAATGGTTTTGCTACCGTTGGTTCTACTTACGCTTGGACTGGACCGAACGGTTTTACTTCTAGTACTCAAAATCCAACCATTCCAAACGCAACACCTGCTGCTGGAGGTACATATAGTTTAACGGTAAGTGGTGGTGGATGTAACGGAGTTGTAACAACAAATGTTGTAGTTGTTGCGAAACCAACACCGAACGCTGGTCCAGATCAGAATCTTTGTTTAGGTACACCAATATCATTAACAGGAACTGTCAGTACCCCGGGGAATACTTATCAATGGTCTTATATTGCACCAGGGATTGCTCCGGTGCCCGTTGTGACTTATTCTCCGAATAATTCTAATACTTCTCCAACAGTAACAGTTGATCAACCTGGGACCTATTATTTTATTTTCAGGGAGCAAAATACATTATGTCCTATTCAAAGAGATACTGTAATGATCGTTGTTTCTGACTTGTCAATTTCTGCAACATTTGTTGAACCTTCATGTGGAGGTTATGCAGATGGTTCTATTACTGTAAATGCTCCAGGAGCTTCTGAATACAGCTATGATGGGGGAGCAAATTGGGCAGCCAACTCAACACAAACAGGTTTCTCTGCAGGAGTATATAATGTATGCGGAAGAACAGCATTAGGATGTCAGAAATGTGTGAATGTAGTTGTAACTGACCCAATTCCAATTTTTGTTTCCGTTAGTAATGATACTTTAATTTGTCAAAATGGTACTGGATATTTAGCTGCAAGTGCTACTGGAGGTACTACATATACTTATCACTGGGATTTTACTGGTGGCTTAGCGGCCAATCAATCAGTAAACCCAATAGTTGATACGTATTACTCAGTGTATGCAGAAAGTGAAAATGGTTGTTTTTCAGCATCGGATTCTATATATGTTACTGTTCGAGACCCTTTAGCAGGAACAATTACTGAAGGTGATACAGTTTGTCCAACTTATAGTTCAGATTTGTTTGCAAATGTTGCTGGTGGTATAGGCGCTCCATATACATTCCTTTGGTCGAACGGAGATACTCAAACAGGACAAAATAACCATTCAATAACTGTAACACCTTTGGCCACGACTAATTATACAGTCACAGTTACAGACGAATGTGAATCTACACCTTTAGTGATGAACGTTACTGTGAGAGTGGCGCCGTTACCTGTGCCTTCATATACTGTGCTTAATCCGTATCAATGTGAACCAGCAATTTTTGATATTGTCAATACAACAGATACGATTATGAGCCAATATATCTATTGGTTAGTAGATGGAGAACAACAATTCTTTAACCAGGATACTATTCAAACCACAGAATTTTGGGGAGGACAATATGATTTTCAAATGATTGCAACTTCATACGAAGGATGTGTTGATTCTTTAACTTTTACTAATGCGTTGAATGTTGAATATGTACCTGTGGCAAATTTTAATTTCTCTCCAAGCCCTGTTACAATGTATAATACAGACGTGTTTATGCAAAATCAATCATATAATGCGGTTACATTTAATTGGTACTTTAATGAAGGTTTCCCGCTGACATCATCACAAGAACACGTTCAGGTGCATTTCCCTGAAGGTGTTACGGGCGATTATGAGGTGACTTTAATTGTTGCATCTCAATTGGGTTGTACAGATACAATTACAAAAATAGTTTCTGTTCAACCTGAAGTGGTTATTTATGCGCCTAATACATTTACACCAGACGGTGATGCATTTAACCAGACTTGGAAAGTTTTTATGGAAGGAATTGATCCTTTCAATTTTGAGCTGTTAATAATGAATCGCTGGGGTGAAATTGTGTGGGAGTCACACGATTTAACTGTTGGATGGGATGGAACCTATCAAGGTAAAACTGTTCAAGCAGGAACCTACGTTTGGACAATTCAGACGAAGAATTCAAATGACGATGGTAAAGTTAGATTTAATGGGCATTTAAATATACTTCGCTAGTCACCTTATTCAATAAATTTAAAGCGCTTTGTCATTCGGTAAAGCGCTTTTTCTTTTTAGTTTTGTTAAAATTCTTTTGTAATGAATAGCAATACGTTTAAAGATCAGATTTTAGAAGGTATACCTTCCGAAATACCGGCTAATAGAAAGATTGAAAAAGGAATCAATCATGCCCCAAAGAGAAAACAAATATTGTCTGATGAAGAGCGAAAATTAGCAATTCAGAATGCCTTAAGGTATTTCCCAAAAGAACAGCACAATCAATTAGCAACAGAATTTTTGAATGAGTTAAATACACTCGGACGAATTTATATGTTACGTTATCGCCCTGATTACTCAATGTACGCAAGACCCATTTCAGAATATCCTGGAAAATGTGAGCAAGCAAAAGCGATCATGCTGATGATTCAGAATAATTTGGATTATGCGGTTGCTCAACATCCACACGAATTGATAACTTATGGAGGAAACGGTGCTGTTTTTCAGAATTGGATACAGTACCGATTGACAATGAAATACCTCGCTGAAATGTCAGATGAGCAAACATTGGTGATGTATTCAGGGCATCCGATGGGGATATTCCCTTCGCATAAAGATGCACCTCGAGTTGTGGTTACAAATGGAATGATGATTCCAAATTACTCTCAACCGGATGATTGGGAAAAGTTTAATGCACTTGGAGTAACTCAATACGGACAAATGACTGCAGGTTCATATATGTATATTGGACCTCAAGGTATTGTTCATGGAACAACAATAACTGTACTAAATGGTTTTAGAAAAATAAAGAAAAGTCCAATTGGTTCACTTTTCGTAACATCTGGATTAGGTGGGATGAGCGGTGCACAACCAAAAGCAGGATCAATTGCAGGTTGTATAACAGTTTGTGCTGATGTGAATCCAAAAATCACAAAAATCAGACATGAGCAAGGTTGGGTGAATGAAATTATTGAAAATTTAGACGAATTAGTTAAAAGAATTCGAATTGCTCAAGAGAATAAAGAAGTAGTTTCTATCGCATATTTAGGGAATATTGTAGACGTTTGGGAAAAATTTGATGCTGAAGGTATTCATATCGATTTAGGTTCAGATCAAACTTCATTGCATAATCCTTGGGCCGGCGGATATTACCCAGTTGGAGTTTCTTTTGACGAAGCGAATGAGTTGATGGCAAATAATCCTGAGGAATTCAAGAAACAAGTTCAAGCAACATTGGTTCGACATACTGAAACTATAAATAAGCACACAGCTAAGGGAACTTATTTCTTTGATTATGGAAATGCATTTTTGCTAGAAGCATCAAGAGCTGGAGCTGATATCATGGCGGAGAATGGGATTGAATTTAGATACCCATCGTATGTTCAAGATATTATGGGGCCAATGTGTTTTGACTATGGATTTGGACCTTTTCGTTGGGTTTGTGCCTCGGGCGACCCTAGAGATTTAGAAAAAACAGATGTCATAGCTTGCAATGTTCTTGAAGAAATAATGAAAAATAGTCCAATTGAAATTCAACAGCAAATGGCTGACAATATTCAATGGATCAAGGGAGCGCAAGAAAACAAACTGGTGGTAGGTTCGCAAGCTCGAATTCTTTATGCAGATGCAGAAGGGAGAATGAAAATAGCAAAAGCGTTTAATGATGCAATTGCATCTGGACAGATAGGTTCGGTTGTTTTGGGAAGAGATCATCATGATGTTTCGGGAACTGATTCACCTTATAGAGAAACTTCTAACATTTATGATGGCTCTCGATTTACAGCTGATATGGCGATTCAAAATGTGATTGGCGATAGCTTCAGAGGTGCAACTTGGGTTTCAATTCACAATGGAGGCGGAGTTGGCTGGGGAGAAGTAATTAATGGTGGATTCGGAATGTTATTGGATGGTTCAAGTGATGCGGAAAGAAGGTTGAAAAACATGCTCCATTGGGATGTGAACAACGGAATTTCAAGAAGAAGTTGGGCACGAAACGAAGGTGCTATTTTTGCAATTAAAAGAGCAATGGAAATAGAACCAAATTTAAAAGTGACAATTCCTGAGCTTGTTGACCCAGAGATAATGAATAAGTTATTTGGTTGATATTCGTATTAGGTAGAATTTTATTCTAAATAAGAATAGTCTGGATTTCGTCTAGGAGTTATTAGCAATTTTATGTATTATTGTTAAACTGTTATAAAACTAAAACTCTTATGAAACTAAAACTCTTACAAGTTTTTTTCGTGTTGATTGGTGGTGCTCTATTTGGACAAACTAATGCAACATTAAAACAATCAAATTCGTCCGATGAAGTCGAAAAATGCAGTCAGCATATTCGAACTCAACAAATGCAGCTGAATGATCCAGCACGATTTGCAACAATTAACACGCATAATGATGCACCACTTCAAGAATTCTACTCTCCGAGTGTTCATGAAAAAGCAACAGGTGTCATTTATACAATTCCTGTAGTTTTTCATATTTTACATAATAATGGTTCTGAAAACATAAGTGACGCGCAAGTTCAAAGCGCATTAGATATTTTGAATCGCGATTACAGAAGATTGAATTCAGATGCTAATTCAGTTGCTTCTGCGTTTACTGGAATGCCTTCGGATGTGGAAATTGAATTCGCATTCGCAAAAGTAGCACCCAATGGAACTTGTTTTGATGGAATCACAAGAACTCAATCTACTTTAACGAATAATGGCTCTAGTGGACAAAACCAAGTGAATGCTATTATTGCTGGAAACGATGTTTATCAAGGTGTTTGGCCACACAATAAGTATTTGAATATTTATGTGGCTAACAGTATTGGTGGTGCTGCTGGATATACTTTTTTACCAAATGGTGGTTCTACAGCTAGTGCAACCAATATGTATTATAATGGAATATTTGTTTTAGAAAATTATACTGGAGCGATAGGAACTAGTAACGCTGGTAGAAGTCGTACTTTGACTCATGAAGTTGGACATTGGTTAAATTTACCTCACGTTTGGGGTGGTGGAAACTCTCCTGGAGATGCTACTAATTGTAATATTGATGATGGAGTCCAAGATACCCCTAACACGAAAGGTTCAAGTTCATGCACATTGTCTGCAAACACATGTAATTCTGATGATGCATACTGGGGAGGTCCGATGATTGATAACGTTGAAAATTACATGGATTACTCCTATTGCTCAAAAATGTTTACTCAAGGTCAAGTGGATAAAATGAGGACTGCTATTGTCAGCAACACTGGTGGTAGAAGTAATATTTGGACGACAACAAATCTACAAAATGTAGGTGTACTTCCTGGTGTATCTCTATGTTCAATTGATTTTGCGGCAAATCAAACAACATTGTGCTCGGGAACTACTATCACGTATACTCCGAATACAACCTCAGGAATTTCAAATTATTCTTGGTCTTTCCCTGGTGGAACTCCTTCAACTTCAAATGCAGTTAATCCTACAGTTACCTACAATACGGTTGGAAATCATAATGCAACTTTAGTTATTACAAGTTCAGGAAATGGTCTTGATTATACACAGGCTAAAACAACTTATATCACAGTTAATAGTGGCACAACTGTTAACTTACCAATTAATGAAGGATTTACAACAGCTGGAACTCCGGCTGGTTGGGTTATTATTAACACCAATGGTTCTGGCACTTGGGTGAGAACCACAGCTGCTGGTCTTGCTCCAACGGCAGGAAATTCTTTTATGTTCGATAATTACAACATTAATGATGGAACAAATGATGAATTTCAAATAACGAAGTTTAGTACATTAGGAATGAGTTCTTCTCAGATTACTTTTGATGTGGCTTATGCTCCTTACGATGCGTCGAATTTTGACGGACTTGAGGTACTTGTGTCGACAGATTGTGGAGCTACATTTTCAACAGTATATTCAAAATCGAATACGGTATTAGCAACCAGAACTGCAACAACTTCAACATTCACGCCAACTGCAGCGCAGTGGAGAGGTGAAACGATAGATCTGACTAGTTACGTTGGGGAGAGTTCAGTTTTAGTTGCATTTAGAAATCTGGCAGGTTATGGTAACAGGCTATTTATTGATAATGTAAATATTACGGGGGTCACTGCAGTTGCGTCATCTAATTTTAATTCTTCATCTGCCGCTTCCTGTATTGCACAAACCGTGACTTTCACAGATGCTTCTACAGCAGCTACTTCATGGAATTGGAATTTTGGATCAGGTGCGATTCCTGCAACTGCAACTGGGGTTGGACCGCATGATATCGTCTATTCTACTGGAGGAACGAAAACAGTCACGTTAACCGTTAACGGTGGTGATGTTTCTTCTCAAAGTTTAACGATTACAGCTCCTCCATCAGCACCTTCAATTAGTGCTGGAGGATTAACGACATTCTGTGCTGGAGGTAGTGTTGTTTTAACCTCTTCTGCTTCTTCAGGAAACGTTTGGTCAAATGGTGCAACAACACAATCGATTGCAGTTTCTGCGGGTAACAGTTATACTGTAACTACGAACAATGGAACGTGCACTTCAGCGCCTTCATCAGCAACAGTGGTAACGGTTAATTCATTGCCAGCTGCACCAACAGCGAGTGCAGGAGGGCCAATTTCATTCTGTTCAGGGGGAAGTGTTGTGTTAACTTCATCAACTAGTTCTGGAAACTTTTGGTCAAATGGGGCTACAACATCATCTATTACTGTTACTAATTCAGGGAATTACTCCGTTACTGCAAATAATGGATCTTGTACTTCCATAAATTCAAATATGATAACTGTTGATGTAACTACAACTCCTCCAAATCCAGCAATTAGTGCTGGTGGAGCAACTACATTTTGTTCAGGTAGTAATATTGTTTTAACTTCATCTGCAACTTCGAATAACTTATGGTCTAATGGAGCAACAACACAATCAATAACAGTGACGACTGCGAATTCATACACAGTAACTGCTGGGAATGTTGGATGTTCAGCAACTTCATCACCGATTTTGGTTACGGTGAATCCGCTGCCAACGGTAACGTTTGGAGCGCTTTCAGGAATTTGTATTTACAATTCCCCTATCACTTTGACGGGCGGTGCACCTGCCGGAGGAACATATAGCGGAGTAGGTGTTTCAAGTGGTATATTTAATCCAACAACAGCTGGTACAGGTAATAAAACAATAACATATACGTATACGGATGGCAGTGGATGCTCGAATTCACAGACTTCAAATATTGTTGTTGATGGTTGTCTATCAATTGATGAAGCAAACGGAAATGCTATAAGTGTTTACCCTAACCCATCGAATGGTGCGTTTACGTTGAACAGTGATGGTTATATATTGAACTCTGTTGCTGTTTATAACCAAATAGGTCAATTAGTCTACAACAGAAATTCAGATCAAATTGAGAAAGATATCTATTTGATGAACTTTGAAAGTGGTGTGTATACCATTCGTGTAAAACATGCTTCAGGAGTAGAGAATATAAGAGTGATATTGAGTAAGTAAAATAGCTCAAAACAGAAAAAGGCTACTCAATACGAGTAGCCTTTTTTGGGGTTAAAATCAAGGGTCAAATAGTTTACCTCCTCTAACTTTTGTCCGAATTTATCAAGACAAATCTTCAACTCACTTGCCTTGATTATTGAACAAAGCAAAGCTACTTTCCCCGTTTCTTCATTTAACAAAACTGTGCAGAACTGCCCATTGATATAATTTTCAGCTATTGCCATATGAACATCAAAGTGTTCAGGTCACAAATCAGGAACTATGATCGTTTTACTTCATTGATACGTAGAGATTTCAAAATCGTATTGATGTAGTTTGTCTAGGCCTTCTTTATTTGAAATATTTGCTTATTTAAATCGTGACAATAAATAGCGCCTTCTGCATTTATTACAAAATGAAAGACTCAGCCGCCGGACATCAGATTCAATTTTATTAAATGTGTAACCGTCATGCATGATAATTACTTGGTCAGTCGCAAAGTAATAGTTTAGCTCTTTGTCCTGAATGACATTATAAACGTCAATTCCCTCTAATTCTTTTTCTGCAAACCTAAAATAGGATGGCTGCTGGCCAAAACCAAAATCTGAAAATAAAATTAAAAAACGTACAATGAGGTATTTCGCTATATATCAAATACAATCAGGTTGAATCATGAGACAAGTCGCAGTTCATTAATGGACGAATAAAACAAGTAACATATCACTTTTGGATATCCCATCTCCTCTAAAACTTGTTTGTAGGTGTTTACTTGCTTCTGATCTTTTTGATTTGGAATCCCGGTCTTGTAATCAATAATGACTGTTTCCGATTTCTTTAAAATGATTTTGTCTGGCCGAAGGGTGGTTGTTGAATCAATTAAAATCGCTTGCTCATTTATTACATCTATTTTATTTATGAATAGTGAAGTGTAATCTGTTGAATCAAATAATTCGGTCAATTTCTTAGTTAATTCTGAGTCATTTTTAATGTCAACTTCACCTTCCTGAATTGCAGCGTTTATGCATGATTGAATGTCTTCCTTTTTTTCTATTCTGCTAATAAGAAGATGAAACTGCAATCCAAACTGCATTTCTGAACTTAAATAGGAAGAGTGCATTAATTCTTCGTTGTCTTGTAATGCAATATCTGGAAACCAAAGTGTTTCGGTTAAATGTTTTGGATGAAATAGATGTGACCGATCGCTTTCAGAAACAGAAACTTCTTTTTTACCGCTGCTGATTTCAATCAATATTTCATTTTCGTTTTCTGCCCCAATAGCCAATTCTTTCAAAGTCTCGTGAAATAAAGCTCCAAACCTTGACTTTTCAAATTCATTTAAAATGTACAATCGCTCCACAGGACGAGTCATGGCAACGTAGGTCAAGTTTACCCGGTCTGTCACAACTTGATCGTATTCCAATTGGTATATTTCTCTAAGAGGTTCTAAAACCTCATTTTTTGTTGGCTTTTTGTAAACAATAAAATCTTCTATTTCAACTAAAAATTCTGACTTTACATCCAAGGTAAAATTAAGAGAAGGTAAAATGACAACTGGGAATTCCAATCCTTTGGCTTTATGAATTGTCATGACTTGAACGGCGTCATCAGAAAGTGGAATTTGAACTGCAATATTTCCTTTTTTTCGAGTATATTCTTCAAGAAACCCTGCGAGATGAGGTCCTTTTTTCAATTCAAAGTCGTAAACAACATCTGCTAAATGATGCAAATACGAATTCTCCAATTCGTTGAATTGCATGATGCGATAAAAGCCTTGAACTAAATCATAAATACTTTCGTACTTGAAAAAGAAGGTGATGTAATTTTTAAAGTAATTTTCGATGAAAGATTTCTCATTGAACACGCGGTAATTCTTTCCTTTTTTTGAAGTCTTTTCTTCAATGAAAATTTTGTAATCGTCATACGAGTCCATTCGCTGTCTAAAAAATAGTTCAGCAAATTGTTTTTTCGAACTTTCATTGGACGGTTTAAACCTCCAGTTCAAATAGGCAATTGTCAATTGAACCTTTATATTAGAATCAATCAATAGTGAATCTGCAGAAACAACTTTGTATCCTGCATCAGTAAGTCCTAGCGCCCAATTATTGCAGTCTTTATTTGTTCCACCTAAAAGGCAAATATCTCCAAGGTTAAATCCATCTGCTTTGCATTCTTCAATCCACTCAATAATTTTTGGCAAAAGGTCGAAGTTAGCCTTCTTGGTCTCTTTAGACTGAATTACAATTTTGCCATTGACAGTTGATTTTGGATTTTGCTTTATCGAATTGTAAAAAGAGATAGAATTCGTTGATAGTTTACTTTTTAGTTCTTCGAAAAACGAGTTGTTGAAATTCACAATTGTTGGACTTGACCTCCAATTGTCATCCAAAGTGAGTGTTTCACCCATTTGGTTGAATAAATTTGACTTTTCAGCAATTTCAGGTATTTGCTCAGGATTGTAAATTCTAGGCAGTTCAACAAACTGTTCAGCAACGCCATTTTTAAATCGATAAATTGATTGTTTTGGGTCCCCAACAATTAGATTTTTGTGCGCATACCCTAACGATTCGTGCACGAGCGGAACTAGGTTCAACCATTGCAAGTGTGAAGTATCTTGAAACTCATCAAGTAAAAAGTGCTTGAATTTAGTACCTAAACGCTCGTAAATAAACGGTGCGTTTTCGTTTTGTATCAGGTTTGAAATCAGTGAATTAAATTCTGAAATCAAAATGATTTGCTCTTCTTTTTTAATATCATCCAACGCTTTTGCCATGTATTGTAGCAAAGCCATGTTAAAGAAGTTTTGCAAATACAATGAAACTACAGCGTATTCTTGAATTTGAGCTTGATAAAAGTCGGCAGTCTCCTTTATTTTCAACTTTACCACTTCAGGATAAATGTGGTTTTTATTAAGGGGAGCATCCAATGAACTGAGCATCGACTTTGAAAGAAATGTATCATCTAATTCAATTTTCTTCGCATGCATTAACTTTAGAATTCCGTCCATTGTTCGTGACTTCCCAGGTAAAGACGTTTGATCCAAATTTGAATCATTCACTATTTTTAAAAGTTCAGTTGTATGCTTTGTAAATTGAGCGTCAATTGCTTTTCGTTGTGCAATTACACTCCCAAAACGTTCAATAGAAAAATCCATTTCCATTAAATGTTTCACCTTTGTTGCGTTTCGCTCAACGCGCAATACTTTCCCGAATTCTACTAGTTTTCGTCTAAAATTCCACGATTCACCCTCGTCGACCTTAGATTCTGCATACTTTAATAGGAGCTTATTGAGGTTCGAATTGTTTTCAGCTCCCAATTGATTTAATAAGTCATCGACAATTTTTTCAATGACTTCTACTTCATCCATTACAACTTCAAAATCGTTGGATAAATCTAGGTCACGGCTAAATGAACGAATCAATCTTAAATTGAATTTATCAATTGTCATCACGTGAAAGTCTTCGTATTGGTGAAGAATATTTGCCAAAACTAATCCGCAACGCTTTTCAATTTCTGCTTTTGGTAATTTGAGATCGGCAGCTATTCCCTCTACAAGTATTGCTGTATTATTCGAAAATAGTAAGGGTGAACTGATTTCATCTAAAGCCTTGATAATTCTCTCTTTCATTTCCAATGCCGCTTTGTTAGTAAACGTCATTGCAATAATATTTGAAAACGATTTAGAGTGAACTTCCGCAATCAAAAGCTTCACATATTCTTTAACAAGGTGATATGTTTTTCCACTTCCAGCGGATGCGTTGTATATTTTCAGCGATTTCTCTTCCGTTTCCACGCGCAATTAATTTTTAATAAATATACATACAATGAACAGCTTACTATTTAAAAAAAGCTTGAAATATTGATTCCAGCGAAATTTTTACTGTTTTTAAACGTTTTCTTGAATAGAAAGTTGGTGTTAATTATGTAAATTTGAGATATGAAGAATCGATTTTTTTTATTGGTAATGGGAGCTGTTTTGCTTACTTCGTGTAAGGACAAAGAGAACCTTGGCCCTGCTGAAGAAAATTTAGGTAATTACGTCAACATTCAAGTTCAGCCAATGTTCAATGTTGAAAATTTACACTTGGATTCTGTTTATACAACTCAAGAAGGATATAAAATCAAATTTACAGATATTAAATTCTTTGTAGAAGACATTAAAAATGGTTCCGCTCAATTGATTGATGCTGGACTGTTTGATTACCGAGAAAGAGGAACATTGTTGGCTCGTGCTTTAGGGAACGGATCGAATTTCATGAATTTTAGTGGAAATTTAGGTGTCAGATCAGCGATTAACCACAACGATCCAACTACATTCCCAAATTCAAGTATGTTGAACATTACAAACACCAATGACATGCATTGGAACTGGAGTCCAGGATATATTTTCGTGAAAATTGAAGCAAAAGCGGATACGATTCCAGATGCAACAACTTTATTAAATCATAATATCGTTTTCCATGCAGGCTTAGACGTAAACCTTCAAACGCTTTCTTTCACGAATATTACATGGGATAAGGTTGGGAATGAAGAAACGTTTCGTTTGAAGTTGGACATGGCTAAATTTTTACACGGCACTCAAACCATAAATGTGAAAGATGAATTCTCAACACATTCGACTGGAGCTCAAGCTGCGTTGACTCTGAAAGTGATGGAGAATTTTAAAGAAGCGTTGGAACCTTATTGATGAAGTATTTATTATTGATTTTCATTGGAATTGTGTTTTTCTTATCCTGTAAGAAAGATAAGGTGGCGTATGAACCTACTCCATATCAATTGGACATACCTGCGCACTTTCCATCCATGCAAATTCCCGAAGACAATCCAATGACCGTTGAAGGTGTTGAGTTGGGAAGATATCTGTTTTACGAGAAAAAATTGAGTGGAGACAATTCTATGTCTTGCGCTTCTTGCCACGCTCCAGCAAATGCTTTTTCTGATGGAAATCAGTTTTCTGCAGGTATTGATGGTATTCTAGGAAGTAGAAATTCGATGGCGCTAATTAATTTAGGATGGAACGAATTCTTTTTTTGGGATGGACGTTCAAAAACACTTGAAGAACAAATCTTGTTGCCGGTTCGAGATCCTATCGAAATGCACGAAACATGGACGCGTGCTATGCAGAAAATTAAAAATGATCAGGACTATCGCAATCGATTTTATAAGGCTTTTAATACAGATAAAGCCGATTCTACTCATGCCGCAAAGGCAATTGCTCAGTTTTTACGTACGATGATTTCGGGAAATTCCAAGTTCGATGTAATGTACAAACACGAAAATGGTTTACCTCTTTCAGCGTCGGAACAAGTAATTTACAATTCGATTAGCTTGAACGAATGGGGAGGCTACGATTTGTTTAAAAGCTTGAACGGAGCGGATTGTTTTCATTGTCACAATGGTCCTTTGATGCAGGTGAAGAAATTTAGTAACAATGGCTTGGATGCGACATTCACTGATTTAGGCAGAGGAGCAATTACGGGTAACTCCAATGACAATGGGAAGTTTAAAGTTCCAACATTGCGGAACATTGAATTTAGCGCGCCTTATATGCATGACGGCCGTCTTGCGACATTGGACGATGTCATCAATCACTATTCGCACTTTATTCAAATAAGTCCTACAATAGACCCGCTAATTGAATTCGCCAGTCAAGGCGGAGTGCAATTAGATGCTCAGGAGAAAAATTTGATAAAACAATTTTTATTGACTTTGTCAGATGAAGAATTTATCAATAATCCTGCCTTTAAAGCACCATAATGATTATTTTAGTTCTTTTATAATAAGCGATTAGAAAAAAAGTATGATAGACGAGAGAAGACTTACCACGGAAGAAAAGGCATTGAAAATAAACTTAACTTCCGATATTTATGGTTGTTTTGCGGAGATAGGAGCGGGTCAGGAGGTTGCAGCAAACTTCTTTAAAGCAGGAGGGAGTTCTGGTACGATTGCATATACCCAATCGGCTTATGACATGAAGGTTTCTGATTCATTGTACGGCGAAGCATCGCGTTATGTATGCGAAGAGCGCTTGGAAACAATGTTATCGACAGAATATTCGAATTTAGAAAAGCGTTTACCCGAAAAGATCAAAGAATCTCGTTTTTTTGCTTTTTGTAATACGGTAGAATCGCTGAATTATCATAAAACAAATCAAGGTCAAGGTTGGGTTGGAATGCGATTTCAATTGGCTTTGGATGAAAAACCGAACGATGTAATATTACATATAAAATTACACGATAACAGCCACAAAGCGCAGCAAGAAGCCATCGGAATCTTAGGTGTAAACTTGTTAGATGCCTGTTATTTTCACTATGAAGAACTAGACGACTTTTTAACGAACCTTGTTCATCGCTTGCCTAGAGATCGCATGGAAATTGACATGATTCGTTTATCTGGGCCTGATTTCGAGGATTTTGACAACCGTGTTATTGCCCTGAATTTGGTGAAAAGAGGAATAACGGATGCAACCATGTTTGATCTAGGAGGACATGTTTTACAGCCGGCAACTGCATTGTATAAGAAAAATATTTTATTGCTGAGAGGTCGTTTTCGCCCTGTGACGAAGGTTCACATCGATATGATTGAAAAAGGAAAAGCGCAATTTTTAAAAGAAGAAGGAATCAAAGAAGAAAATGTGCAAGTTGTTTTTGAATTGACATTGAAAGATTTAACAGCCGATGGAAAGATTTTGGATAAAGATTTTGTTGATCGTGCCGAATTACTTGGAACACTTGGTTATACAGTAATGATTAGTAATTACCTCAAGCATTACAAAATGGCAGATTACCTATCAACGATTGCTAGAGGACAAAAAATGGGATTGATTGTCGGAATTTATAATCTACAAACCATTTTTGATGAGAAATATTACGGTAACTTACCTGGTGGACTTTTGGAAGCGTTTGGGCGTGGCTTTGGACACGATATAAGCATCTTCGTTTACCCTGCTATTAACGTAGAAACAGGAGACATTTACAATTTAGATAATTTTAAAGTCAACGATAATTTGAAAGGATTGCTTCAATATATGAAGGACAACGATAAATTAGCGGCGCTAGAAGGTTTTGATTCTAAATTATTACATATAATGTCTGACGATGTACTTTCTAAAATAAACGCAGATGCTTCAAGTTGGGAAGATGACGTTCCAACAGAAGTAGTAAAAGCGATAAAGTTTTATGAACTTTTCGGGTATATGAACAAGGAAGTTGCTCAATCATAAAATGATATGCCGCATATTAAAAATGCATTAATTCGCTATCGTATTATTGATAAATGCATTCGTAATAAATACAATCCATTTCCAAGTAAACGCGATTTGCGCGAAGCATGCGAAGAATCACTCTTTGGAAGTACTGATGGAGCACACATTTGTGATTCAACAATTGAAAAGGATTTGTTTTCGATGCGTATTGAGCATGATGCACCAATTAAATATAGTACCGGAAATCGTGGTTATTTCTATGAAGACCCTGATTTTTCAATCAATGATATTCCACTTACCGAAAACGATTTAGAAGCAATTAGTTTTGCTGCCAAAACATTAATGCAGTTCAAGGATATTGAAATGTTTAAGCAGTTTGGTAGCGCGATAGACAAGATTGTAGATCGTGTGGCCGTTTCTCAAACAGAAGAGGCAGAACAATTTATTCAATTTGAATCAACGGCATCGGATGGAGGAAGTGAGTTTCTTTCTCCTCTTTTAGAAGCAATTAAAAGAAAAGTTTGGGTCGAGTTTGAATATGCCAGCTTTGTCAGTGGTGAGTTAAAACCTCGAAGGGTTATTCCTTTATTATTGAAACAGTATTCGAACCGTTGGTATTTAATTTCGTTCGATGAAAGTAAAAAGGATTACATCACGTATGCGCTTGATAGAATTGAAGACTTAATAGTAATGACTGAGAAATTTGTTGAGTTAATTGACTTCAAGCCGGACAATTACTTTAAACATGCAATTGGAATTACGAGTGGGAATACTCCTCCAGAGACTATAGTTTTGCGCGCGTCAATTGTAGCGGCTAAATACTTGGATTCATTACCATTTCATTCATCTCAAAAAGTAAAGGAGATGAAAGATGAGTATGTGGAATTTTCATTGTTCGTGAATGTTTCTGAAGAATTAATTCGCGCCATCTTGAGTTACGGTGGAGAAATAAAAGTCCAGGAACCAAAAACGCTGAAGGATGAACTTCAGAGTCGCGCAAAAAAAATACTGGAAAATTAAACTCCAAATTGCGTTAAGTAATGATCAAGGTGTTTGTAAAACATATTGTTCCATTCATTTTTAGTTAACATTCTAAACGAAAGGGATTCTGTTTTAACAAGATGCTCAGCTTCAAAATCTTTCGAATGCGTGATTTTAAAATCAGGAGATGTCATTCAATTTCCCCCCAAACGGTTTGGGTTTATGAAGTAAGTTGGTTAATTCTACCTATAATTTCGTCAGTTATTTCTTTTGAAAAGAGGTCTTTCATTTTTCTTCAATTTATATTAAACTAAGTTAGTTGACAAATCTGTATGCTTCGGAAAGTACACGTCCAAATTCACTCCATTCCCACGAGTCCCCAAAAAAACATGTGTTAAAACCACGGAATAAAATTAAGGTGTAACTAACACAAAATAATAAGATGATTACTATAAGAACATTAGTTATTCTTTTGAACGAACCCATTGAGTCCAGCATATATGCGATTGGGAATAATATTAAAGGTAAGAATTCGACCATTGGTCTTTTTCCAAAATTACATCCTCCGAAGTTCACCAAATGCCAAGATGCGCACATGTAGCTGCTAATTGCAAAGGCGACAATTACCAAAAGGGCGTTTTTTTGCTTTTTAACGAGCATAACAACGGCGAAAAAAATTGATAATAACGCAATTGGCGTGTAGGTAAAGAAACCACTCTGAGGTGAAAACCAATTATAGATGATCTGCGGTTTATTCCAATTCGTAAAACCTTCTTCCCCATATGTATATGGTAAGTAATGTCCGAAAGCAAATTTCCAATAAATAAATTGGGGAATAAAGATTGCGAGCAAAATCAATCCACCAACAATTATATTCTTGATTCTAAAAATAGATTGAAAATTTTTTTTTAAACTTTCAATGCTATTGACGTCTAAAAAGAGCATCAAAACTCCAAATAAGATGTTAGTTGGTCGAATTAAAACGGCAAAGGAAAATGCGATTACAAAAAGCAGGAAGTATTTGAATTTCTTCGTTTCATAGTAGGTCTTTATTCCGAAGAGCAGGATAGAGAACAATGAAAAGGAATACATGTGACTCATTAAAGTCTCATCGATGGCATAATAATATAAGCTCGAGCCGAAGAACATCAGCATCACAGTCAAAAAGGAGGAGCGTTTCTTGAAGTAATAATTGAGAAATCTATAAAGGAAATAAAGCCCTAAAACTATATAGAACGCAGCTCCAATATTGATAAAAAAGAGATAGTAGTATGAATATGGATGCGCTTTTATAGAAAAAACTTTTGCAATTACTGCTCCAGCGGCATAGAATGGACTGAGTAAAATTGCCATTCCAGAGGTGAATTTAGTTACTATTTTATTATCCTTCATGTAGAATCCGTAACCTCGCTTTAAATCATAACCTTCTGGATATGCGTCCGCATTGAATCCCATTTGAAAAACTGCAGGTAAATACATATAGTATCCGGCTTTGTCTGAACAAATTTCACAATCAAAATTTGTAATCCTTTCTTGTCTTTTTTGAATTTGCCAAAAGGTGATAAAAAACAAGAAAATGAAAGTTAACCTTGTTAGAGTAAAAAATTTCAGTTTAGATAACAACACGTTTTTCATAATGATAAATGTCTGTCTGTAAAATTATCATAAATTGACATTTTTAGGAGGATAATTTAATTAATTTCTTTTTCTAATTATCTTCGTTAAAAACAGATATATCATGGAGATAGTTGTAACAAATCAAAATGGCGTTCGTGAATTAAAAATGAATCGTCCCGAAGTTTTCAATTCATTCAATAAGGCAATGGCAATTGCGTTGCAAACTGAATTGGATAAATGCGCTGTGGACAGTTCCGTTCGAGCGATTATTATTACGGGAGAAGGAAAAGCATTTTGTGCTGGACAAGACCTGGCAGAAGCGACTGATCCAAATGGACCAGAGTTAAAATCGATAGTTCGTGATCACTACAATCCCATTATTTTAAAAATCAGAGAGCTTGAGAAACCAGTTATTGCTGCGGTGAATGGCGTTGCAGCTGGAGCAGGAGCGAATATTGCGCTTGCTTGTGATATTACAATTGCTAAAAGTTCGGCTAGTTTTATTCAAGCGTTTTCAAAAATTGGCCTTATCCCAGATTCTGGAGGAACGTTTTTCTTACCTCGAATTATTGGAACTCAAAAAGCTTTGGCTTTGATGATGACGGCTGATAAAGTCACTTCAGAAGAAGCAGAAAAAATGAATATGATTTACAAATCTGTTGAGGATGAGGAATTCGAAGAATTTGTGTATCAGTTCGCTCAAAAAATTGCAACTATGCCAACAAGAGGTTTAGGTTTGACAAAAAAAGCTGTGAATCAATCGTTGTTCAATTCGTTGGAAGATCAATTGGAGATAGAAGAGAAATTACAAACAGAAGCTGGTGCAACATACGACTTCAATGAAGGCGTAGAAGCGTTTTTGGAAAAGAGAGTGCCGATATTTAAAGGAGAGTAAAAGGAGAATTTAAGAGATTAAGACATTAGGATGTTAAGGCTTGTTACATTTATAGAATAAGTTTTCCACCTGATTGTTTAATTTCTTTTGTTCTGTTTATTAAATTATTAGAGTATAATTAGATTCAAACGAATAGATTAAGTCTTAATAGCATTCGTCTTGGTGTCTTAAAGTCAAAAAAAATGAAAGTAGGAGTATTAGGAGCAGGAACGATGGGAGCTGGAATAGCTCAAGTAGCATCACAGAATGGGTGCGAAGTTGTTTTGGTTGATTTGAATCAAGACATGTTGACAAAAGCAGAAAATAATTTAGATAAAGTTCTTGCAAGATTAGTTGAAAAGGGAGTTGTTTCTGGTGATGATAAGATTAATATTCAGGGAAGAATTACCTATTCAACAGACGCCAAAGATTTTAAAGGAAGTAAAATTGTAATAGAAGCAATTATAGAAAAATTAGAAGTGAAACATGCTGTTTTTGCGAATTTAGAATCTATTGTTTCCGGCGATTGTATTTTAGCAAGTAATACATCATCTCTATCAATTGCATCCATTGGGTCGGTTTTGAAAAATGCATCTCGCGTTATAGGAATTCACTTTTTCAACCCAGCTCCATTAATGCCGCTGGTCGAAATTATCCCCGCTGTTCAAACTTCGGAAGAGACCTTATCTACAACTAAATCTTTGATTGATAGTTGGGGGAAAGTAACCGTACTTTGTAAAGATACACCTGGATTTATTGTGAATCGTGTAGCTCGACCATTTTACGGAGAAGCATTACGTATTTACGAAGAGGGAATTGCTGATTTCGCTACAATTGATTGGGCAATGACAGAATTAGGAGGTTTTAGAATGGGGCCTTTTACATTGATGGATTACATTGGAAATGACGTAAATTATGCAGTAACTGAATCTGTTTTTGCAGCCTTTTATTATGATCCACGTTTCAAACCATCGTTCACGCAACGTCGTCACTCAGAGGCTGGATACTTAGGAAGAAAGTCGGGAAGAGGTTATTTCAATTACGCAGAAGGTACTGAACAACCTAAACCAAATGAAGATCGGGTTTTGGGGCAACAAATTCTAGATCGTATTTTAGCAATGCTTATCAATGAGGCATTTGATGCAGTATTTATGCAAGTTGCAAGTGCTGAAGACGTAGATAAAGCAATGACGAAAGGTGTGAATTATCCAAAAGGATTATTGGTTTGGGCAGAAGAAATTGGTTTGAAAAAGGTACTTGGTCAGTTGGAAGCATTGTTTGCTGAATACGGAGAAGACCGTTATCGACCAAATCCTTTGTTGCGAAGAATGGCTAAGTAGTTGGGAATTATCTTTAACTATTATTAATTTGAAGATTAAGAACTTATCGCTATTTTTAACTAAAACTATTCATATGTACCATCTTAAATTCTTGTTAGTCTTAACAATTGGCACTTTAGTACTTTCGTCGTGTGGAGATTTTGCTCCAGAAAGTAAAACTAATATTGAAACAAAGCTAAGACCGATTGAAATTTCGGAAGACGATATTTTTTTAGGAAATAAGATTTTAGCCTTTTTGAAGAATGAAGAAAAGTTTCTTAAAGAATCCAATAATTTTTTCTTGAAAGGATTGAACTCATTTCGAAATGAAAAGAATTTGGATAGTGCTGATTATTATTTGAGACAATCGATTCTGAAAGAACCTACAGCGAAAGCATATTTTGAACTTGGGAATGTTTACATGAACAAGAAGAAATATGATGACGCATTACTTTCATTTGGATTGGCGGAGCAATTGAATTACGAGCCATTTTCTAAAATTCTGTACAACAAAGCGTGCTTGTATTCTTTGCAAGAAGAAAATGAGTTGGCAGGGAAATATTTGGAGTATTCAATTCAAGCTGGATATAATAATTTAGACCATATCAATAAAGACGAAGATTTAGCTGAGTTGCGCGATACATATTATTTCAAACAAGCATTGAAGAAAGGAATGCGTGGCATGTCGGATGCTGAAAATTTATTTTGGTTGCAATTTAAAAAGCAGTTTTCAAAAACTCAATTTCCAGTCGCGTTAAAGTCAACTATTGAGAGAGAAGAATTGGAACAATTGGGAGTAATCTCTTACGAATACGAAAAGTACATTTCTGAAATGCGTGACGAAGAGTTCTCGAGAGAAGTAAGTAAAATGTTTTACCATTACCTGCAGCCATACGAAACTGACAGTTACGTTGCTGTAGTGTACATCGTTCGTGATGAATACATGGGTGATTTGGCACCGTTAACGTATCGTTTGGCAACATTCACTCACGACGGAAAATTGATCGATAAAAAGGAAATTTCTGGTCGAAATACCTTAGGCGAGGATATCAAAGAAGCTAAACTGTTAAGAGGTGGAGTGATTGAAGTGAGTCGCTACCAACCTGTTTATAAGAATGATCCAGACGAATCAGGATATTATGACAATCCGATCATCAAGAAAAACCTTATTGATAAACGAACAATTACCATTTCAAAAACTGGTAAGATCGTTGAAGGTGCAGTGAAAAAAGCTGCTTAATTACAATGGTTAAATCAATTGTTTTATTTCTCTGTTTTTTATCAGGCATATTGAGATGATTCGATTAGTTCAGGTGCTCTTTGGTTCTATTTAAATCGTTTGTATTCCCAAATTATAGGATAAGGAATATAATGATCAGGTATCACGTGAAGAAGATTAGATTGAAGAAATGATTATTGAACTTGGTCTGATAAAGTAGTAATACTGATTCGATATTCCGAAAGTATTATATCGCTTCAATAGACCAAGTCTTGACTCCTGACTCTTTACGACTCTTTACGTCTTTGTTCTATCTGCCAACAAATACTCCACATATTTGAATCGAATCAGTAATTGAACAAACAATAAATTCGGAATCCAGCTGAGGTAAGAAACCAAAATGTATGTTTCTCTAGGAGGTAGATTGACGTTGAAGACATCGAACAGGTATGCGTAAAAACGCAATGTAACTGCAGAAAGCGTCAATGCATAACTGCGCAACATCCATTTTACGTGAGAAGTATAGTTTCCTTTTTTTCCTTTTTTTAATGCAATCCAAGTGAATAGTATCCAACAAAGCGTTAATGTTACAAAGCTAATTTGAGCTATACGTCCGCCATTTGCATAAAATGCCATTACTAAAGCAGATGGAGCGGAAATTAGTAAAACAGAAATAACATAAATGTAACCCAGAATTCGGTGAATTTTGGGTTTGTTTTTCATCAACCACCTGTTGAATTGAAACAGCCCGCTTACGATGACAATTGGACTAAAGAATACGTGCGTATAAAAACTATAGCGCCATAATTTTATGTGATAAATCAATTGTTTTGTTTCTAGAAATTCAACGTCTCTTTCAAAATGAATGTAAGGAAGCGATAAAAGAACCAAAAGGTACAACGTATAGGCAATTAAAACAAAAGTGCTGATATTAAGTACACCTTGAAGTTGTTTTTTCATCTAGTAATAGTATTGGTAAAGCTCTTGGCCTTTACTTTTTCCTTTTAATATGTATTCCTCGTATTCACCTTTGACAATTTCATACACCATTTTAGGTTCAGGGAAAACACCATTTTCCTGCCAGTCAATAGTAACAGTGATACCAGTAAGTGACCAAGTTCCTTTTACTTCTTTCAATTGCTCAACGCGATTTGTTTCATCCGTTTTCGGGTAATATTCGTACAAGCAAAAACCGTCCGCCTCAAAAGTATAACTCCCTAAGGAATCATAGATATAGCCGTAGTAATCGGCAAAATTTGAAATGTTAATTCCGTCTTTCGAATCTTTTGGAGCTTCTAATTTTTTCAAGTTGAAATTTTTAGCAGGAATTTTCCCGCTGTTAGAAGTCCAATTGGCTCTTGGGTTTTTATCAATTCCAAGGAACGTTAATTCAAAAACACCGTCAAACTTATGGTCTCCTGGCTCAGGAAGCATCATGATGATACTATCACTGCTTCGAGTTAATTTCCCATTAATGTTTCGCTGTAATCCTTTGTGAATGTTATATCCAATTACATTTGTCCCACTCACATAATTTAATATTATTCGAATTTCACTGCCACCAAAGTCTCCAATGTACATTCCTTTTAGAGTGTCGTAATTGTATTCGTCCACAGGAGGGATTTCATTTTCAACGAATTCAATTTTGGTGTTTTCCTTTACGGGAGCTGATTCAGATCCGCACGCAACAATAAGAAGCGTGACTGGAATGAAAAATAAATATTTAGTAGACATAAGTTGTTAGATTCAGTGGTTCCTAATCTACAAATTTATTTTTCATTAAATGAACGAATTGCTGTTTTTAGATAAAATTCATCTCGCTTTTTACGATCGATAATTTTCGAGTTTACAAGAACATCTGGTTGCTTTATGATTTGTGGATCGTTTGAAGGTTTTAAATGTGAACGAAAAGTATTTGGATTGACAAAAATGGTGAATTTAGATTTTGGTAAATGCAACTTTAGCGTTCCAGCATTTCCTATGTAAAAACTCCCACCCGATGGACGGCCCATTATCTTCGCTCCACACAACGTTTTTAAATGACAGGCAAGCATTGAGGCGGAAGAGAACGTTCCTTCATCTGTGATAACTATAATCCTCCCCTGGTATCTTAATTCTTCATTGGAATTTTCGACAAGTGTCGCGCCATTGTCAAATCTATTTTTACGCTGCATCCGCTTTTGAGTTTTTGTCGATTTTCGATGCTTGATAAAATCAGTTGTCATTTTTTTGATGTAGCGACTTTCAATTGCCTTTCTCGGTTTCTCTACAACATAACTTCCTAAATTGATTCCATTTTCAAGGAAATACGCCATTATTTCATATTGCATTGCTCCCCCCGTGTTTCCTCTAAGGTCAACGATTATTTCATCAATTTTCTTTGATTTAATTTTCTCAAATGAATTTTTTAAAAACTCATTGTATTTTTTTCCATACGATTCCTTGAATGATCGAAAACGAAAGTAACCACGACCGCGTACAACAGTGAATTCTCCTAAGTTTGCTTCGTCCAGTTCAAATCGTTCTGCGTTCTTTTTTGAACGCAGATTAATAGTTCTTACAGGTGCTGCGCCAGGAATAAAATATAGTTCATTGGTGTCTTTTTTGTATAGGTAAGTCACGTGAATTGAATCTTTTGTAAAAGGAGAACTGATATGCCGATAGAAATCAAACATTTGTCCTGCTTGAAAGTACTTGAAATCAATTCCATTTTCATCGGAGGATAAAAACGGGGAAATCCCGTTCATTATTTCAGGAATTGATTTATCATCAATGGTTAAAATTTCCGCGCCTGGTTTTATCGTCTTTGATCTTTCGTGGGCCGGTTTTCCTTCTTGAATCAGTTCCGAATCGGCTTCTAAAAGATCATTTACCATTAAGTGCTTTCCAATAAAATAGACATCAAACGGCATTGATTTCCGAACAGTTAACCATTGAAAAAGCACTGAATTATTAGGATGAATTTGTGTGTGCCCGCATTGAATCATGGATAATGCAGCACTGTAAAGCTTGTATTGACCTAAAATTGTTTGTTCCTTCTGAAACTTAAATTCAACATATTTTAAAAATAGATGAATGCTGTCAATTGAATTATTCAAATTCAGTGTCCCTTCTTTTTCAAGCAATACCTCTTTGAATATTGAAAAATCTTTTTGTTGATCTGCGACAGGGTTTTTAGTTGCGCTAATAAACAGAAAGAGTACGAGAAAAAAAGAGTACAATTTTACGTGTTTACGCATTGGAGCTTTAGTTTACATCTCAATAACGTAAAAATTCTCATTTGTGGTACAACAATATTGAATTTATTGTGAAATTTTGACTTTTGCCTGCTTAGCGTAATAACCATTTCCTTCAATAATTGACTTGAAAACTGCAATTGCTTTTGTTTTGTTTCCATTCAGTATATAGGCTTGAGCCGACATCCATTCAGCTTCTTCGTCAAAATTGTTAAACTTTCCGTTCCTACATTTTTGAAATTTTTCGATAGCCGCAGCGTATTCACCAAGATTGTACAAGCAAAATCCACTGTAAAAAATCGAGTTCATGTCATCAGGATATGTTTTTAACACATTTTCAAATCTAGAAAGTGCCTTTTTATAATTCCCACCGTTTAGGATGCGCAATGATTTATCTATGTAATCATTGTAAGGAATATCAACAGTTCTCCATGTTGCTTCCACTTCTTCAGATTCTTCAGATTCTTTGTTGGCAGGAGTTCCCGTCAATAGAACCTGTTTTGTTTTCACAGTTGGATTTGACCTATATGAACTGTAGTCGATTAATTTCAAATCATTCAGGTAGATTTCCTTTGCATTCGTTTTATTGGGAATTAGCACTTTTTCCTTTTCAGGATTAATTTCCTTAATAGGGAGTTGGTTAACCTCTTGATTACTTTTCACTTCTTCTTCAATGGTTTTCATCTCGGCGAAATCTGACTTGATTTTCTTAGGCTTTATTTGTTTATGAATAGGAGCGTTATTCATTTCTTCAATTTTCTGAGGAAGAATAATGTCTGATTCATCTACCATCATTGAAGAAGTGAGGTCAGCGTTTTTAAAAGGTTTGTCAGTTGGTTTTGATTCGTGATTTAAATTGTATACGAATAACAAAGAGATGATTGTGCCTAAAATAACGGTAAGTGAAATGCCTTTTGTAAAATTGATTTTTGGTTTGTGAATGAATTTTGCATCGAGATTTTGCATCATCTCAGTGTTAAAAGAGTTTTCTTCCCAGCCTTCAAAAGCGTCGTTGTCAAATGAATTAGACGCGGCCTTCTGCTCAATACTGTTTTTTTGGACAGGATCGGTAGTCTTTCCATAACTATCAATATCCTTTCGGTGAAGATGGAGAGATTGAAATAAGTTATATGGTCGATTTGAACTCATGATGTCCTTCTAATTTTATTTTTAAATTTCGCTTTCCATTCTGAATAGCGCTTTTCACTTTTTTAATTTCTAATTGAATCAGAGCTGAAATCTCTTGATACGATTTCTTCTCCAAATAAAACAAACGAATGCAGGTTTGTTGCTCATCGTTTAACTCCCCAATTGATTGTTCTAATAATTCAAGTTGACCATCTAATAGTTGAACATTTTCAAGTTCGTCTTGATATTCTAGTTCTTTTTTATAGCCAGGTGAATTGTATTCTTTTTTTCGCAGTCGCATCAAACATTCGTTTTTCACAACACTATATAACCAGCTTTTAAAATTGTAAATTGAATGATTCGTGAGTTTTTGAGGTAAGCTCTCATAAACGGACATAGTTATATCTTCAGCATCGGCCTGATTTTTTAAATACTTTAAAGCCAAACCAAAACATAAATGTCCATATCTTATATAGTACTCTCCCAAAATGTCCTTGCTCGGTTTTTTTTTATACCGAATCAATAATTCTTCATCGCTGCAGGACGAGTATTTATAACGTTTTTTAATAAACATATATTTATTAGATGCTTTATTTATTAGTTTTCCATAAATATTGTAATAATTTCTTGATTACTTTTATAGTATGAAGAGAATTGGATTAATAACTTCTGGTGGTGATGCTCCAGGAATGAATGCATGTATCCGTGCTATAACTAAATATTGTTTAAATATCGGGATTGTTCCTGTTGGTTATTATGACGGTTATCAGGGGATAATAGAAAAAAGAAGTATAGAACTTAATTTTTCTGACGTAGATAATATCATTCAACAAGGTGGTACTATTCTAGGGGCAGCAAGAAGTGAAGAATTCAGAACGGTTGAAGGACGAAAAAAAGCCATTGATAATTTAATTCTAAATAATATTGATGCTTTAATATGTATCGGAGGCGACGGTACTTTTGCTGGAGCGAATGCTCTTTCAGAAGAAATGAATATTCCTGTGATCGGAATACCTGGTACGATTGACAATGATATTTCAGGAACAGATCATTCCATAGGTTACGATACTGCTTTAAATACAGTAATCGAAGCGATTGATAAAATCAGAGATACAGCGAGTAGCCATCACCGAATTTTCTTTATTGAAGTTATGGGACGAAATGCAGGCTTCATTGCTTTGAATTCAGCTATAGCCTCTGGGGCGGAGTCTGTATTGATTCCAGAGGAACTATCGGACATCAATGCATTAGCGAAGGATTTAAAAGAACAGAACAAAGGAAAACGTGGTTCTATAGTAATCGTCGCAGAAGGTGATGATGCAGGAGGAGCCATTGAAATAATGAAAAAAGTTGAGCCTTTAATGGAAGGATATTCATTACGTTCATCAATTTTAGGTCATATTCAACGTGGCGGTCGCCCTTCAGCATGCGACCGATTGCTTGCAACAAAAATGGGGGTTTTTGCAGTTGATCAATTATTAAGTGGAAAATATAACATAGTTGTTGGTGCAAAAGGGAATGATTTGGTTATTTCTTCGATTGATTCAGCAGTTGAAAATCACTCAATTCCTGATTTATCCATGTTGAAGTTGCTGATTAAGCTCAGAACCAATAGAGAATCGTAATTTTTTATGCTTTATATCTTTTGTTATCAAGGTATTAAGTTAGTGTAAAAAGACAAATTAAAAAAAGATTATAAAAATGCTTGTTAAAGTAAAAAGAGAGTGTACCTTTGCCCCCGCTTAGAACGATAAGTGGAATATGCT
>CAWUSK010000031.1:0-71946 GCA_963925035.1 uncultured Flavobacteriales bacterium | reverse complement strand
TTGTAAGATCCACCAAGTCTGTATGTCCTACAACAGTAATACTTGATGAAATAGTTACACCAACAACTGCAGAACAATTGTTCGCATCAAGCACTGTAACTTCATAATAACCAACGTTAAGATTGAATAAGTCTTCACTTGTTGCATCGTTACTCCAAGAATACGTATAATTTGCTGTACCTCCATTAACTGTAAGATCAATCATTCCTAAATTTCCGTCAATTACATTTGTTTGAGTTACACTAACACTAAGAATAGTAGGTTCAACTAATTCAATACTTACAGACTGCGAACATCCAATTGAGTCTGTTATCATTACATCATAAATACCTGCAGATAATCCTGTTATTTCGTTTGTAATACTGCCATTAGACCAGCCATAAGTATATTCACCCAAACCACCCATCACAGTAAGGTTAATACCTCCATTTTGTGCTCCATTGCAACTAACTTGTGTTACAACAGCATCGTAAGTGATTGGAGTAAATGGCTCTACAGTAACATTTTCTGTAGTATTACAACCATTTGCATCAGTCACTGTAAAAATGTAATTCCCTGCAGTCAAAGTTTGATAATTTAAGTTTGTATTTCCATCCGCCCATATAATTGAATAAGGAGCATCACCAGATAGTGGGTTAACTGCTATGGTCTGAGTAGTAGTTCCACATTCGAGAACAACTGTTGACTCAACCGCAAGCGTTGAATATGTAAGTGCAAGTTGTATTGCAGCTTCAACATTTAAACGACCTGTTCCAATCAAGCCTGCATATTGAGGATTAATAGTATTAATCACATCAGTACTTGACTTCAATATTTGAACAAGATCAGCAACAGCAAGACAAGGTTTAACTGAAAGAACTAAAGCAGCAGCACCTGAAACATAAGCAGCTGCATATGAAGAACCCGTTCCTGAAACATAGACCCCAGAAGCTGTTGAAATTGCAACATCATAACCTGGAGCACTAAGATCAACCATAGCATTGTGCTGATGTGTTGAAGCAGTATTCCCAATAAAACGCTCGTGGTTATCATTTGGTCCTATTGAAGTAACTGAAAGTACATTTTCAAATGATGCAGGGTAAACTAAATTAGATGCATTATTACATGTTGTGCCATTTCCTGCAGATGCAACAATCAATGTACCATTGTTAAATACCTCATTTACCACTTGTTGTCCGTAAGTGCTAAAAGAACAACCTGAAACCCAACTTGCATTGACAATCTTCGCTCCTGAATAAGTAGCATTCAATAATTCATTGTAACTCATCCCTCTTAATTGAAGCATACTATTAAAACCAATAGAGCTTTTGCCTGTACTATTATTTGTTTCACCCGCAGCTGTAATTGCAACTGCCGTTCCATGAGCAACATTTGAATTAGTAAGTGTTGTATCAGCATAAACTAACTTGCCAACTAACTCTTCATGATCAAAATCAAAATTTGAATCTGTGATTGCGATTTGAATAGATGACGAACCTTGTGTAAGACCCCATGCATTTTGTGCTTGAATTAAATTCAAAGCGTAATCATTTTGAAAATTCAAATAAAAATCATTCGGAGTATTCAATGTCTCATAATGAGGTCCTAACTCAGGAGAAACCATTATCCCTTTAAGATTTGACACTGCATACAAAAGATCAGTTTCATCACATGAACAGTCCAATTGATAAACTTGCTGTAATTCAGCATTGCGAGATGATGGAAAGGCTGGATACATTGCTGAAATTGAATACCCTGAAATTAATGCATTCAGTTCAACTGAATTAGTTGAAAGTGTCCCAGCAGTTTGGTGAATCCCTAATGAACTTGCAGAAGGTATTTTTACCCAAACACTTCCTGTGGCGCTTTGTGCATTTAAACAATTTGTAAAAAAGGTGTTCAATATTAAAATTGCAATAATCGTTTTCATCGTTTTCATATTATCTAGACTTAAATTTTATGATTCAAATCTATGCCAATGAAGTTTTATAGGCTACGTCAAATTTCCTAACGATAAACTATTCTTTCCGAACGTTCAATTACATTATCTTTCGTTTATTTTTGATTTACTAATTTTGAATAGGAAACGTATTGTGAGAACTGAAGGCTCTGCGATTTTAAAGACTTTGCTGGGATTCAATTCTAGTGTATATATTTAATGAAATAAACCGATGCGAATTCTAAGCAAAAAAAAACACTCATTTTTCAATGAGTGTTTCAATATGTTTAAGAGATAGTGATTATTTCTTTTGAGAACAACAAGATTTTGGAGCTGTTCCATCTGCTGATTTAGAAGAACAAGCTGCTTTTTCTGCAGAGCAAGATTTTTTACTTTTCTTTTTCTTCTTTTTCTTATCGTCGTGTTTTTTAATTTCTGTTTTTGTTTCAGAGTTTGCAGCGTAAACTGTTGTTCCAACTGTTCCAACAAATACAATTAATGATAATACTAAAAATATCTTTTTCATAGTTTTCTAATTTTCTAGAAAGATACAACTTTTTAAATAAGTTCTCCAAGTTTTGTGAGCTTAGATTGTACTTTGTCTCCGATTTTAACATTTATTTTAGTTCCAAGAGGTAAATAAACATCAATTCGTGATCCAAATTTGATAAAACCAAACTCTTCTCCGGCTTTAACTGTTTGGTTAGGATGCACATAGTAGCAAATTCTTCTTGCCACAGCACCTGCTACTTGACGAAACAAAACCTCTTGTCCACTTTTATGTTCAGTGACCACTGTCGAACGCTCATTGTCTGTACTACTCTTTGGATGCCACGCAACTAAGAACAATCCTGGATGGTATTTCACATACTTAATGATTCCAGCTATTGGATTGTAGTTGGCGTGCACGTTCATAGGCGACATGAAAATCGAAATTTGAATTCTTTTGTCTTTGAAATATTCTGTTTCCTCAACTTCTTCAATCACAACAACTTTTCCATCTGCGGGACAAATAATGTCATTTTCCTCAGCAGTAAAAAAACGGCATGGAATTCTAAAAAATTGAATAATCAGATACGCCATCACTAAAGCACCCAATGTTAAAAGTAAGAACAGCCAAAGCCATCCTAACCATTGGTACAAAAAGAAGTTACCCACTTGTATCCCAGAAAGAATTAGCAGTGAGACTAGCATTATTGTAAATCCTTCTCTATGTAAAGTCATGTGTTTAATTTTTTCAAAAATACATATAAATTGCTGTCCAAGTCGAGAAAAACGGGACAGTTAAAAGTGCCGAGTCAAACCGATCCAAGACACCACCGTGTCCAGGAAGTATGTCGCCAGAGTCTTTAATTCCCATGTTTCGTTTAAAGAGGGATTCTAATAAATCGCCAAAAATCGAACAAGGTGCAATAATAACCGCTGAAACCATCCAGAATATTAAATGATTATCATCGAAAAGAAAAGTAATTGCAACCGCTGCTAATAAAGTGAATACAATACCGCCAATCGTTCCTTCCCACGTTTTCTTAGGTGAGATGCGCTCGAATAATTTTGTTTTCCCGAAGAATTTTCCCGAGAGAAATGCAAATGTATCATTCATCCAAATCAGCAAGAACATTCCTGCCAATAATGGGAATTCGTTGTTGTATGAAATGGCAAAAGTTGTCATAAGTAGAAACGGAAGAACAATGTATAAAACTCCTAGTGCATAGACTGAAAGATTCAATAATGGATTTTCTTTTTTCCTCCAAAGCTCTGATATAAAAACAATGAATAACAATGGAAACAAAACAATAGATGCCACAAAAGGTAAAAGTCCTAAAGTTACTCCAGTTACAATCCCAAAGAGAAAAAGGCCGTACGCTAATCCTATCTCCCAGCGAATGTTAATTGTAGAACTTGACTTGAAAAATTTAAAAAACTCAATCAAACCAAGGGTCATAAATAAACCAAACATTAAAATAATCGAAGTTTCTACCCAAAAAAGAGGGAAGAGCACGAGTGTTATAAAAACTGCTCCAGTAAGTGATCGAACTAAAATATTATTCATTATCTATTATTTGGGTCGCTTTATCTATCAACTCTGTAGGAACTTGAAGGTAAATATATCCAAAAGCATTATAAGACGAATCTTGTTGATTGAATTCAATCACAGGAATTTCAGCGTCCTCTAATTTTAACTTTTGGATACTAACCATATATTCATCGGCAGATTGAAAAATGGTGGTCCATTTAGGCTCCTTCACCAGTTTTATCATCCAACTGCTCCAAATTCTCTGAAGACGCTTCATCCAAGTCAGTTTTTGTTACGCTATTATCTTCTACATTGTTATTCTCAACTGAAGTGATATCTTCTGGAGTAATTGTTTCTTCAACAGGTTCAGTTTTCAATAATGGTTCTTCTTTGTCCCAAGATCTTTTTCCAAATATCTCAATCAAGTCTTCTTTAAAGATAACTTCTTTTTCTAATAATTTACCTGCAAGTAAATCCAGTTTATCTTTATTTTCTTCTAAGAGTTGCAATGCACGTTGGTATTGTGACTCAATCAAGATAGAAACTTCTTGGTCAATTATTTTAGCAGTATCATCTGAATAAGGTTTTGTAAATTGACTTCCGTGTGGATCGTAAAATGAGATGTTTCCAATTTTCTCATTCAATCCATAAACTGAAACCATCGCATACGCTTGTTTCGTTACTTTTTCAAGGTCGCTTAATGCGCCGGTACTGATTTTACCAAACGTAACTTTCTCAGCTGCACGTCCACCTAAAGCGCTGCACATATCGTCTAAAATTTGCTCAGTTGTTGTAATACTTCTTTCTTCAGGAAGATACCAAGCTGCACCTAAGGAACGTCCACGAGGTACGATTGTAACTTTTACTAAAGGATGAGCATGTTCCAACAACCAAGAAATAGTGGCGTGACCAGCTTCATGGTACGCAATTGATTTTTTCTCATCAATTGTGATTATTTTATTTTTCTTCTCTAGTCCACCTATGATACGATCAACGGCATCTAAGAAGTCTTGTTTCTCAACGTGTTTCTTTTCTTTCCTAGCAGCAATCAATGCAGCCTCATTACACAAGTTTGCAATATCAGCTCCAGAGAAACCGGGAGTTTGTTTTGCTAAGAATTCAACATCAATATTTGGCTCTAACTTCAATGGTTTCAAATGAACTTTGAAAATCGCTCTTCGTTCGTTCAAGTCAGGCATGTCAACAAATATTTGTCTGTCAAACCGTCCAGCTCTTGTCAATGCGTCATCCAAAACGTCGGCTCTGTTTGTAGCCGCGATAATTATAACACCTGAATTTGTACCAAAACCATCCATTTCTGTCAAAAGTTGATTCAGCGTATTTTCACGCTCATCGTTAGAACCAAAACTATTGTTTTTTCCACGAGCACGACCAATAGCATCAATTTCATCAATAAAGATAATGGCCGGTGCTTTTTCTTTTGCTTGTTTAAATAAATCACGTACACGTGACGCTCCAACTCCTACGAACATTTCCACGAAGTCTGAACCAGACAGTGAGAAAAACGGGACTTTTGCTTCACCAGCAACTGCTTTCGCTAATAATGTTTTACCTGTTCCTGGGGGCCCTACCAATAATGCTCCTTTTGGAATTTTTGCTCCAAGCTCGGTATATTTTTTCGGGTTTTTCAAGAATTCAACAATCTCAACAATCTCTTCTTTTGCACCTTCTAATCCAGCTACATCATCGAATGTAATATTTGTTGTCTCACCTTTTTCGTAAACTTTAGCTTTAGATTTTCCAATGTTGAAAATTTGTCCGCCCGCACCACCGCCACCAGAGCCACCGGTCATTCTTCTCATTACGAACAACCAAATCACAACTAAAATTGCAATTGGAAGTAGAAAACTTAGGATTTGACCAAAGTAATTAACCTCTTCTTCAGGAATTACTTCCACAGCAGGTTTATCTTCCGCCTTAAGCTCTTCATTCAATTCTTTAATTTGGGTAGTAAACGTCCCAGCATCTAATATTTTTACTGAAAAAACTGGTTTTCCGCCCATTCGAGAACCTTTACTCAATGATTCACGCAACGGTTTGTATTCACTTTTACCAGAAGATTTTACAAATTTAGCTCCTTCATCTGTCAATTTAAAATCGACACGTACTTTGTTTACCAACAATACATCTTCCACATAACCTTCCTTTGCAAGGTAAAGAAATGTGTTTTCAGATTTAAGTGAAGCACTTCCAGTACTCGACATAAACAATTGAAAGCCAATTATTGCTACACCGATTATTGCATAAATCCAGTAGATAGAAAATGGACTTTTCTTATTATTTTTTTTCTCAGCCATTATAATTTTTTTAATTCAAATTGGGGATATTCGTTCTTTTGGCATCTGCCCATAGATCTTCTAAATCAAAGAATGAACGGCGATCGTAATAAAAAATGTGAGCAACTACACTAACGTAGTCCATCAAAATCCACTCTTTATTCGTTTTACCTTCTATATGCCATGGTTTTTCAGATAACTCTTTTCGTGTATGGCGAGCGACGTTTGCGCTGATACCATCTACTTGAACGATTGATTCACCTGAACATAGAATAAAAAAATCTGCAACGGCACTCGGTATTTCTCTTAAATCGAGAACAACGATATCTTGCGCTTTATTTTCTTGCATTCCTTCGACAATTGAGTCGCATAAAATCTGTGAATCACTGTCACTTACTTTTTTTTCCATGTATATATTACTTTACCTATACAAATCTAACCTTATAATTCAAATAAAACCGTAATTTTAAGCCTACATATTGTTAAAAAAACCAATGCAAATAGGTAGAAAAATTATCCATTTAGAATCTGTTGACTCTACGAACAATTATATTGCCAATCTTCTAAAAGAAGGGATATTGGAAGATGGTACGGTAATATTGGCAGACGAACAATTTGCTGGAAAGGGGCAGAGGAACGCTGAATGGCTTACTAAACCTGGAGAAAACCTTACTTTTTCGTTTTTTTTGAGCAACGTCAATCTGTCAGTTCAAAATCAATATTTTTTAACGTGTACTGTCTCGATTTCTCTTGTTCAATTGTTTAATAAATTTGGATTGGATGCAAAAATAAAATGGCCGAACGATATTTACGTCAACAATAAAAAAATAGCAGGAGTTCTTATTGAAAATCAATTATCTTCTTCTCATATTAAAAATTCTATTATCGGAATAGGATTAAACATCAATCAACGAGAATTTGACGGCCTGAATGCAACAAGTATTCTATTGGAGACTGAAGCACGAAAAATTCCAATGGAGGTGCTTTATTCCTTCATTGAAATGTTTAATTCCAGTTGGAAGAACTTTTCACAACGCATGTTACCTAGAGTGAAATCGGATTATATCTCCAATTTATTTCAATTGAATGAATTAAAAAATTACGAAGATAGCAGAGGCGATTTTGAAGGGATAATAAGAAACGTCCTTGATTCTGGTCACTTGGTTATTGAGCGAAATGGAGAAGCGCAGCATTACGGCTTGAAGGAAATTGTGTTTAAGCTGTAAATTGTGCCTGTAGCTTATTCGACATGTAATTGAATAGATTCGTTAACGGTTTTTCAACCATCATTTTCAAAAACATGTTTACTTCACCGTCAAAATGAATAAATCCTTCCGTTTTCCCATCAATTTGATCCAATTGAATTGTCAATTTAAAAGGAAACGGAGATTTTTCTCCAGATTTCAAAAACAATTTAGAATCCCCTTCATTTCCATCTTGTATCAAGGAAATTATAACACCACCTTGCACCTTAAAAGAGCATTCTTCAACAGTAGATTTGAAGTCTGAAATATTATCTTTAGGAAGTAAATGAATTAAGTTATTTGAATCCTTTAGGAAGGTACAAATTACTTCTTGTGTTGCATTTACTTCAACTTTCGTGCTATCGATAATCATAATCTTTTATTTTTTCCATTCTTGAGGATTCACTTTCCATTCGCGAAGTGAACTTAGTTCGTCTTCAGATATCAAATTGTTTGCAAGTGCTTTATTTAACATGATGTCGTAATCAGTCAATGTGATATATGGACATTCAGCTTCAGCAAAGTTGGAATGTGCTAATTCAAAACCGTAGGTGAAAATAGCAACCAAACCTCTAACTTCTAATCCTGCTTCTCTCAATGCTTGAACAGCTTTTAAACTACTTCCTCCAGTAGAGATCAAATCTTCAATGACAACCACTTTTTGTCCTGGTTCAAAATAACCTTCAATTTGATTGGTCATCCCATGAGTTTTCGCTTCAGTTCGAACATAGATAAAAGGAATTCCAAGTTCCTCGGCAACTAAGGCCCCTTGAGCTATACCGCCTGTTGCAACACCAGCAATTACATCCGGCTTTCCAAAATGATCCAATACACTTTCTGAATAACCTTGTCTTATGTACGTTCTGATTTGTGGATAAGACAATGTTACTCGGTTATCACAATAAATCGGCGACTTAATTCCTGATGCCCAAGTAAACGGATCATTAGGTTTTAGTTTAATCGCTTTGATTTGTAACAGAAATTCTGCTACTTTTAGGGCTTTATCTTCGTTCAAAATCATGGCGCAAATGTACAAAGTTTTTATTGATCATCGTCCTGTTCTCTTCATATCAAAAGAAGAATTATCCACAAAATATAAATCTATCTCGTGGGATGAATCAAATTTGACCTTCAAGAAAATTGAAAAAAAATTGGAAGGAATTGATATAGATAGTCCGTTACAGGTTATTTGTGAAGATGTTAAGGCAGCTTACAGGGATTGTTTTTTAGGGTTTAAAAAAATAACTGCCGGAGGCGGAATTGTTGAAAGTGAACATGGCTTTTTGTTGATTAAAAGAAAAGGTATGTGGGATTTACCAAAAGGTAAAAAGGACAAAGGCGAAGAAATAGAGCAAACTGCTATTCGAGAAATAGAAGAGGAATGTGGAATTACTAGTCCAACAATTAATCAGTTTATTTGCAAAACAATTCATTCTTATAGTTATAAAAATAACCCTGTTTTAAAGAAAACACATTGGTTTCATATGAGCTATGCTGGAAATGAAGAGTTGATTCCACAAAGGGATGAAGGAATCACAAAAGTTGGATGGAAATCGTATAAAAAAATGATGAGTATGCGTGGAAAAACCTTTGGCTCTATAAATGAAGTGTTAGATCAGTTTAAGGAGCGTAAAACTCAATAATTTCTTCTTCAAAGTCCAGATAAGCAGTCTATAACTGGCTTTATTTGTCCACAAAAAAAAGGAGCGAACGAATCCACTCCTTTTACGATTGTTTTTGGTTAGGGTTTATCTGTACATAAATTCATTCAATTCGCGTTTTGAACTACTAAAATGGAAAATTGAATTTACCAGGTAATAATTTTGCTTATCAATTGTGCTGTTATAAGCCATTTTAGCGAATTCCAAACGATCACTTTCAAAACTAAATAAGTTACCGATCTCAACAACTTGGTGCGCTTTTATGTTTTGACGGATAACTGCTTGTCGTGCAATCGCTAACTTGTCTGAAGAAAACGATTCATTGCGAATTGCATTTACAATTGAATTTAATTCATTGTTGGTCATGAAACGAACTCCGTGGTTATTTCCATATCCATATCCATATCCATTTCCATGCGAATCCCCATAGTTTGGTGAACAACAAGCTACAACGTTTGAAGTATGACAGTGATTCTGTGTGTATGTGTTATGTGAGTTATGGTAACTTGGCTGATGATTATCATGTTGACCGTGATTCGAAGTTGGATGAAATGGATAGCTCTGAGAGTTTGCCATTTGAACGAAGAACATTGCTGCGATAATTAGTAGTGACTTTTTCATAACTCAAAATTTAATTGGTTTCTAATAACCTCACAAATTCAAAATCTATACCAAAGATTAAAAGTCTAGTTAAATCAATGGTTCACGAGTTTCTGAAAGCCCTTTTGGAACTTTGTAAATAATCAAAGAGATAAATAAAATGGCCATTAATACTGGAAATTTATAGCGAACAATTGCTCCTAAAACTGGAGTTACCCAACCAATAAGCAATGATAAACTTAGGATAAATAGAATTGTGGAGATCATGATTCCTTTTTCATTTACGGTAAGTCTCCTTCTGCAAACAAATGCAAAAATGAGAATAATGTATATTCCCCAAATTTCGATTAAAGATTGAATAATTAACTTGCCGCCCGAATCAGTCGGAAAAGGTCTAAACAAGGTATTGACCAATGCTTCGCCACTATTTCTTATCAATTGAAGACCAGAGTTATTAATAAGTGTAACGTCAATTAAACCTTCTGATTTGTAATTTATATAGGAAATGGTATGTCTTTTCTCAGGTGCCAATAGTGTGTCAAAGGGCTCTTCAAATCCACCATGATTTATGATTGTAACATGCACGGTGTCCTTAAGTGCAATAAATTTCCCTTCATTGACTTGTGC
The DNA here is from genome assembly GCA_963925035.1 of uncultured Flavobacteriales bacterium. Taxonomy (GTDB): domain Bacteria; phylum Bacteroidota; class Bacteroidia; order Flavobacteriales_D; family Crocinitomicaceae; genus UBA4466. The sequence continues at coordinate 61,582 of CAWUSK010000031.1, read as the reverse complement.
CATAATATCTGGCGTTATATTTTGCAGTTTACTAACTTCTGTTTCCGAAATTAATAGTTGATCAAATTTTTCAGGAAGAATGTAGTAGAAGTTTTCACCATGTTCCATGTAAACTCCGCCTTTTCCAATGTTTTTAAAATCATATTGCTTTCTAGAAAGTAGTTGAATTATAAAATTAGTTTTCATTGGAAAAGCAAATATTAATAAAGTCAAGGTTCCTGAGAGAATTACCAGTGAACCAATTATTTTAAACCTTGGAAGTAATTTAAATAATTGATAAAATCCAATACTCGGAATTAAGCAGAGTAGAATGTAGGGCTTGAAACCAATAAAGAAAATTACTCCTAAAGTAATTAACAGTGTTTTTTTTAGTGTTCCCCCTAAATAAAAAACACCTCGAACAAAAAGTCCAATTCCTATGATTATGAATGGTTCCTTTAATAAACCTGAACCCCAAAACAGTAAACTTGGAAGCAATAGAAAAGTCAAGAATGTGAAAACAGGTTTTAATTTTGTGAAATGTTTAATTCCTTTTACAAGTTGAATAAGTCCAATGGTCGATAGGAAGCACATGATTATCATATGTATAGACGCTTTTCCAAAACTTAAGAAGTGAAGAATACTGTGGAATTTAAGTATGTTTCTATTATCGTTAATAATTGCTTGGTCGCCTGCTCCCCAATGCTTTGCTTCTTGTAAATAGTGATTTGTTGCGTGTAGGTCGTCGAATCCAAAAATGAATTTCAGGTAATCTATGGGAGACTCATAAAAAACATTGTTTAGGATCTTACTTTCGTACATGAAGTCGCCGGCGTCTCCACTCAAATCTCCTTCACCATATATTTCTGAGTAGATGTAGATGAAAATAAATCCTGCTGAGACCTTTAAGCAAAAAGCAAAAGGGATTACCCACTTGTTTACACCCTCATTATGAAGGCTTTTCACGTAATATAAAGTAAAGAAACACAAGAAAAATATAAAAATAATGTAGACTATCATGGCTTAATTATACGTAAAAATAGAAATAATCAAGCATCTGTGTCACATTGTCCAAATTCTCCGACACTTTGTCACTAAAAATCTGATGGCATAATCATTGAAGAATAAGAAACATTAATAAAAATTAAAAATAAAAAGAATGAAAACAGGTAAAATTAATGTTCAAACGGAGAATATATTTCCAATCATTAAGAAGTTCTTGTATTCTGATCATGAGATTTTCTTGCGTGAGTTAGTATCGAATGCGGTTGATGCATCTCAGAAATTAAAATTTTTCGCGTCAAACGGAGATTTTAAAGGAGAGTTGGGAGATTTGAAAGTCGAAGTGATTTTGAATAAGGAGGAAAAAACGCTTACAATTCGCGATAACGGAATCGGAATGACTGAGGATGAGATTGATAAGTATATCAACCAAATTGCATTTTCAGGAGCGGAAGAGTTCTTACAGCAATATAAAGGTAAAGAAGGAGCAGAGCAAATCATTGGACATTTTGGACTTGGATTTTATTCTTCTTTCATGGTTGCAGAGAAAGTTCAGATTAGAACACTTTCTCGTCATGAAGGATCTAAGGCTGTGCAATGGGAAAGTAATGGTTCTCCTGAATACACAATTACTGAAATAGAAAAAGAGACAAGAGGAACTGACATAGTAATGTTTATCAATGAAGAGTCTATTGAATTTTTGGAGAAGCATAGAATTCAAGGAATCTTAGATAAATACTGTAAATTTTTACCAATCGCAGTTGAATTTGGAACTAAAACGGAATACATCGATGACCCTAAAGGAGAAAAAGATGAGAACGATAAAGTAAAACGTGTCGCTATTGAAGTTTCAAATCAAGTCAACAATGTTTCTCCAGCTTGGATGAAAGCACCTGTTGATTTAACAACGGATGATTACAATGCATTTTACCGTGAATTGTATCCATCAACGTTTGAACCGCCATTGTTTCACATTCACTTGAATGTTGATTATCCATTTAATTTAACGGGAATTCTATATTTTCCGCGTATTAAAGAGAATATTGAAGTTCAACACAATAAGATCAATTTATATTCGAATCAAGTATTTATAACAGACAGTGTTGAAGAAATTGTGCCTGAATTCTTGACTTTGTTACACGGTGTTATTGATTCGCCAGATATTCCATTAAACGTTTCTCGTTCTTACCTGCAAAGTGATGGAAATGTGAAGAAAATTTCGGCACACATCACGAAAAAAGTAGCGGATAAATTAGCAGAAATGTTCAAGAAGGACAGAGCTGATTTTGAATCGAAATGGGAAGATTTACAAGTTTTTGTTCAATACGGAACATTGTCTGATGAGAAGTTTGCTGAAAAAGCAAAGGCTTTCACTTTAGTTAAAAGTACAGATGGAAAATATTACACGATTGCTGAATTTGAAGAAAAGGTAAAAACGCTTCAAACGAATAATACTGGTAAAGTAGTAATGCTTTACACGAACAGTTTAGAAGAGCAGTTCGGATTTGTCGACAAAGCGAAAAAACGAGGATACGATGTATTAGAATTAAACGGACCACTTGCACCACATTGGATTGCGAAAATGGAACAATCATTTGATAACATTGGTTTTGTTCGTGTTGATGCAGATACTTTAGACAAATTGGTTCAAAAGGACGAAGAAATTCCTTCAAAATTATCAAAAGAAGATGAAGAGGCTTTGAAACCTTTGTTTGAAAGAGCTGTGAATAAAGAGAAATTCACTATTCAATTCGAAAGCATGAACTCTGATGATGCGCCAATTATCATTACTCAACCTGAGTTTATTCGCCGTATGATGGAGCAACAAAAAATGGGTGGCGGTGGCTTTATGGGCGCTTTTCCAGACATGCATAACATCATGGTAAATGGAAATCATCCTAAGATTGAAGCGATATTAAAGGAGAAAACACTGAAATCAAAGGAGCAAAAAGTGAAGCAATTAACGGATATTGCATTACTTTCGCAGGGATTATTGAAAGGTGCAGACCTCAATAAATTCATTGAAAGAAGTATTGAATTAGTATAAAATAATAAAAAGCTGTCCGCGGATGAACTGCGGACAGTTTTATTAAAAGAATAGAATAGAGTGTTTAAGTGGATTTTAGCTTTTGTTGGTTTTTTCTTACTTGGTAAGACTTTTTTGGGTGGAATGTTCGGTTTTTTTATCGGTTCGTTTATTGATAATTACCAGAATGTGATTAAAAAAGCGAAGCAGCAAGCAAACAGTGAAGGGCGAAAATTCACGACGGAAGATTTGTTTCAATTCTACCAACAACGTTCAACAACGAGCGATGTACCGACAATGCTGATGGCGCTTTCTGCAGCTGTAATGAAAGCAGATGGAAAGGTGCTGAAAGCAGAATTAGATTATGTAAAATCGTTTTTCAACCAACAATTTGGCAATCAATTTTCCGGTCAGCATTTACAAACTTTAAAGCAATTTTTAGACTCTGGAGAAATTCCATTGCAACGTATTTGTCAAGACATTCGCATGCGCATGCAGCCAGAAGTTCGCGCGCAATTGTTGCATTACTTGTTTGGAATAGCAAAGGCAGATGGCGATGTTTCCCCTCAGGAAATCAATGTCATTCAGCAAATTGCTCAAATGATGGGGGTATCTTCTTCTGACTTTGAAAGTGTGAAGAACATGTTTTACCGGAATGTTGATTCAGATTACAAGATTTTAGGTATTGAGTCAGATGCTTCAGATGATGAAGTGAAAAAAGCATACCGAAAAATGGTAATTAAATTTCATCCAGATAAAGTGGCACAAATGGGAGATGAATATCAAAAAGGTGCCAAAGAAAAGTTCCAGCAAATTCAAGATTCTTACGACGCGATTAAGAAGCGCAGGGGGTTTAAGTAGGAAAGAGTTTTACAAATGTGAGATTATTCCATTTGGAAAAAGAGCGAACACACCGGTTTTAATATTTGCTTCCTTCAATACTCGATTTGTCCAGCGATTGCAAGTTCTAAACATGTGATAGGATTTATTCGCTTCATAAAAATTATCGTCATTCGAATATCCTTTTCCTCCAATTAGTTCAATGGCATTGTCTTTTGTTTTGAAGCTACGTTTAATGTATTTCGTCATTTTCAAATAATCTTCTCGGTCTAGAAATACTTTTTTTCTGGTTGTAGATACTTTTGGCTCTTTGGAGTACTTAACATGCATTGCTGTTGTGCTCGGCAAGAAAGCAGCGTTTAATGCAGTAGAAACTTTTAGGTCTGCCCAAGTCGGAGTATCTAGGAAGAATCCTTTGTCTCCCCAGCCGATTGTTACATATTCGAAAGAAAAGTTTTTAGAGTAATGTTCTGGAGATATGAAAAGTAACCAATTAACATCGTCTGTTTGTGTTGGTAGACAAACATCCGTGTGAATCCCATTTGACTGAACGTAGATGTATAATTCGCCTTTAGATTTCACCTCTCCAGTTGGAAGTATTGCGCCATACATGGCAATTGTCCCATAAAAAAATAAAAAAGCAATAAATACTTCGAGCAAAACCCCTAGTCCAAGAGCTGTTTTTTTTAAATACGTTTTCATAGTTGCTAAGGTAGCTTTATTGAACCAGTAAATCTATGAAAAGAAATCTACTGTATCTTTCCAATTGCGAGCATTGTTGGTTTCTTTTCCAAATTACCGATTTTTTACACCAATCTTTGATAGCCATCTTCCTGTGGCAAAGTGTTATTAGGAGCATTGCACAACATTGTTGGATCTATCAAATTATTTAATAAATCATCCAGAACGCTCATGTTACGGAAAGGTGTTTCCATGAATAAATTAAATTTATTCCACCAGGCTACCCCGCGTTTTTATTACTTTCGTCACTGCTCTGAAGTTATTTTCACCGAAAATTAGCCAAGATCCAATTTCTGCGAATCTTTTCACAAAACGACTTCGAGCGAATATCCTTCCATCAATTTCTTAACCTTCTCTAGGTAGATCGTGTTATTTCTTTCAAGTTCCTTAACGGGTATAAAAGTTTTCCGGGTGATGGGGAATTCCTTCATCATCTCGCCACTATAATAGAACTCAAAACAAAGTCCCCCGAAGGTGTAATCCTTTTCTCCAATCTTGAAGGTAGATCCACCAGCCTTAGGATGTGCATTGGGTGCGCTTTTTTCAAATCCGATATTAAACAAGGTTCCCAATACTTCAGGGCGGTACGAAATATCATGTCCGGCCATAACCCATTGGGAATAATACTGACGAAGCAGAAAGCCAGTGTACAAATAAGAATAAAAGTGATCACCACCTTTAATTAGTCGCTGGATTGTTTTGTGTTTGTGTGCCTCAATGGAATCGACAATAAGCTCAGGAAAAGAGTCATTATAGTTCAGGCATTTCTCAAAATAATTACCTGGATAAAAAGGGCTTCTCGAGTTTTTCAGATTCCTTTCTATTCGTAAAGCAGTGTGCTCTAAAATACTGGTTACGCCATAGCCTCTGCTATTGGGAAGTATCACCCGGCTAAACGGATATACGTACTGCTTAAATTTTTCCCGCCCTGAATTAAACATCCGAACCTGTTCACCAACGAGACACATAACAATGAGTCGTGATTCAACTCCTGTGATGCGGGAAACAGAATCGATTGCCGATTTATCTCTCAAAACGGCCTTGCTGAATTCATCCCAAACTTTGTAATTCGACCATGCATAAACAGATTGATCTTTTCCTTTCTGCACTTTGTCTAATTTTTTCAATTCTTTCTGATACGCTTTATTGTCCTTTAACATTAATGATACAACATCTAACATACGGAGTCCAATTGTCGCATCCTGTGTGATTTCGAAGCTGGAATAGATATTTCGAGCGTCAACTGGGTTATACTTCGCTAGTACACCCAACTTTTGAAAAAATTGGTCTTGTTGCCAAATCAAGGCAACACTGTCCTGAAGTTGATCTTTTCCGTATTTATCAGCAAGCTCATCAAAATAACGATTGTTAATATCCGTTGTACCGCTTTGATTGGTCCATTTGAAATGAACTGCCAATGCAGTGAAGATAAGGAAGGCTCCAAAGATCGCTAACCCGTGAATAATAGTGAGATAGGAAATCTTGAAGAATTTTCGAAACCTTCTTTTTTTAAATTTTATTTCAGTAATTGGACTTTCCGACATGCAAGGTAATGCTTTAGTAAATTGGTTTATTTAATTTAAACTTCTTATTTTATTTGCAAAGTTAATTTAACTTATCTTTAGTTGATTGTTTTTAATTGTCTTTTGATAAATGCTTATTATCTTTGTAGAGTAGTCAATTTTTTAGTTGAAAATGACCAGTGTTTTTTTTCTATATATCTGTATCATTAATTTCTTTGGGGTGAATGCCCAAGAAGAGTCAGAGACATTTGTGCCCATTGATTCGACAGAAGTAAAAAAAACGATTGCCCTACCTGTTTTTCAGCGCATAGATGCTGACACAATCCAATTGGGTAAACATGACGAAATGATAAGTGATTCGTATTCTGCAATGGGAAAGTCATTAGTATATGACGCTTTGCATTCATTTAACCGGAGAAGAACGGATTATTTCGGTGGTTATATGAATGTAAAAGTGAATGCAGGACTGGAGCGCATACGAAAAAAGGGATTTCAATCAGATATCAAAAAACTTTACATTCAGATTGACCCATTGTCCTTGTCCGTTTACTGGATTGCTGTTGTTGGTCCGAGTGAGGATGGAAAATGTTATGTATGTATCGATAGTCGGGGTTCTGCAGGAGGTGGATTGTCAGCAGTAAATGGGCAGATTCCTAGTATGCACCGTTGGTATCCTTCAATGGAACCTAAATTATTATTGGATTTTAACGAGGATGTCCTCCAATGTTATGAGTGGGATGGCACATTATTGCCCGAATACAAGAACTATATTAATATTCGCCAGAAATTCTACAAGTATGCAACAGATTGTTATAAGGAAAGCACTAATTCCGTCATTGTTTCGTTAAAATTTAAGAATACAGGATACGATACGATGAAGGATGGCCAAGGCACTCAAAATGTAGAAGCTAAAAAGGTAGCAAGCGCAAAAAGCAAAGTGTACAAGGTGAAATCGGGTGATACCTTAGGTTTTATTGCTCAACGCTATCATACCAGTGTTTATGTAATCAAGCGCCTCAACCAGTTGAAGTCGGATAATATAAAGGTAGGGCAAGTTTTGAAGATTCCATTATAAAAGTAGCAACTTGAAAGATGAGCGAACTCATTGTTTTATCACAATGAGTAATCTACTTTTAAAAAATTATTCCAACATCGAGACACTTTTACGAGACTTGTAGATGCAATTTCCTAAATACAAAAACTCTTACTGTATCTTTCCAATTGCGAACATCGTTGGTTTCTTAGCTAAATCATACGCTTTTTCTCTCCAATCCTTCACCGACATCGTACGAATATCTTCTTGCGGAAGAGTAAGGTTACTTGCAATGCAAAGCATAGTAGTATCCGTTAATTCATTGAGCATGTCGTCCAAAACATTCATATTTCTGAATGGTGTGTCCATGAATAAATGCGTATAGCCAGTTCTGCGAGAATCACCTTCAAAATCTTTCATTCTGTGAATACGGTCTTTTCGTTCTTTTGGTAAATAACCATGAAATGTAAATTCCTGTCCCGAAAAACCACTTCCCATTAATGCCAATAAGATAGAAGACGGACCAACCAAAGGTTGAACACGAATTCCATGTTGATGAGCAATACCAACTATTGAAGCTCCTGGATCTGCGACTCCAGGGCAACCAGCATCTGACATTACACCAATGTTATGTCCTTTCAATGCAGGTTGAATGTAACTGATTAAATCACTCGCAGGAGTTTTTTTATTTAAGATGAAAAATGTGGATTCATCGATAGGAAAAGTACGATCTAGTTTTCGCAAAAAACGTCGTGCTGATTTAATATCTTCAACGATGAAGGTTCTTAATTCAATCACCCATGAACGCACATCTTCAGGAATTATATCTGTTGTTGATTCTCCGCCCAAGGTTGTTGGGATCATTAGTAAATTTCCTAGTGTCATTAGTTTAATCTTTTTTTGATGAGTGCATTTGTCGCATCATCCAGTAAATTATATACGTCAGTAAATCCTTGTTCACCACCAAAATATGGGTCTGGTACTTCTAAATCTTGATTTGGGTGTAATTCGTTTAACATCAAATGTACTTTTGCTCTGTCCTCTTCTGAACTAGCCAAAGCAACAACATTGGAATAATTGCTTTTGTCCATCACAAAAATTAAGTCAAAATCTCCGAAATCTGTCTTGGTGAATTGTCTTGCTTTTAAATTGTCAATGGTTAATCCTTTTTGTCTTGCTATTGCACTCATTCGAGTATCAGGAGCTTGACCAACATGGTGATTGGAAGTTCCAGCAGAATCAACTACAATGTCCAAGTTTAATTGTTTTACTTTTTCTCGAAGTAATCCATCTGCCAAAGGTGAACGACAAATATTTCCTAAACAGACCATTAGTATTTTCATAGGACAAAAATAGGTATAGCAAATTAATAATTTCTAAATATTCATTCAAAAGGGCAAAACAACCATGTTATTCTTGTGAATATTCATTTTTTGTGTTTTTCACGAAAAATAACCCAACTAAACAAATAATTGAGCGTTATTATAAAGGTAAGGATATAAAAAGGTTTATATGAGACAATTAAAAATTACCAAGCAAGTTACAAATCGAGAGACAGCGTCTCTAGATAAGTATTTGCAGGAAATTGGACGAGTTGATCTGATATCTGCCGAAGAAGAAGTTGAATTAGCAAAAAGAATTAAGAATGGTGATCGCCAAGCCTTGGATCGTTTGACGAAAGCAAACCTTCGTTTTGTTGTTTCTGTTTCTAAACAGTACCAAAACCAAGGATTATCTTTACCTGATTTAATCAATGAAGGGAATTTGGGATTAATCAAAGCTGCAGAGCGTTTCGATGAAAGTCGTGGATTTAAATTCATTTCCTATGCTGTTTGGTGGATTCGTCAATCCATCTTACAAGCTTTGGCCGAACAAGCTCGTATAGTTCGTTTGCCTTTGAATAAAATCGGAACAATTAATAAAATTAACCGTGCATTTTCAGAACTGGAACAGCAACTAGAGCGACCTCCGTCTTCAGACGAGTTGGCTGAGTTTCTTGACCTTTCAGTAAATGAAGTACGCACGTCATTGCAAAATAATAGTCGCCACGTTTCTATGGATGCACCTTTGGTGGATGGAGATGAATCATCATCAAGTATGTATGATTTGCTTCCAAATGACACTTTACCTGGTCCAGAAAGAGCATTGGTAATAGAATCCTTACAAAAGGAAATTGATCGGTCGTTGTCTACCTTGACTTCGCGCGAAGGAGACGTAGTTCGTTTGTACTTTGGTTTGAATGGAAGAGCGACAATGACATTAGAAGAAATCGGTGAGCGTTTTGAACTAACTAGAGAGAGAGTTCGCCAAATTAAAGAAAAAGCAATTCGTAGATTAAAACACACTTCCCGAAGCCGGATGCTAAAATCATACCTAGGTTAAGCGGGGTCAACGTCTATTATTACACGAATTGATTTGTTTATAGGAACGCAGTAAAATTCATCAACCAATTGGTGAATGCGTTCCTTTACTTTTTTATCATTTGCATCGCGCTCAATCTTAATCGTGATGGTTTTCAAAAATAAATTTTGTATTCTTTTTACGACCGGAAACTCTGGTCCAAGCACTCGTTCTTTAAAGATGTTTCTTAGAGTAACTGCTAAATCCATTGCGCCTTTGTTGAGCACGTTTTCATCGCGATGTTTTAATGTGATTTCTATGATCTTATAGAAAGGAGGATAAAAATAATTTGCGCGTTCAATGATTTCACTGTCGAAAAAACCAATGAAATCGTGTTCCATTACTTTTTGAATGACCCAATGTTCTGGATCGCCAGTTTGAATTATCACTTTTCCTCTTTTTTCCCTTCTACCAGATCGACCGGCAACTTGTGTCATTAATTGAAATGAACGTTCAAAAGCCCTGAAATCCGTTCTGTTCAAGAGCATATCAGCATCCAAAACGCCTACCAAATTGACGTTGTCAAAATCAAGTCCTTTTGTCACCATTTGTGTTCCAATTAGAATGTCGATTTTCCGATCGTCGAAATCATTTAATAGAGTTGCGTAGGCATTTTTGGATCGAGTTGTGTCTAAATCGAGGCGCTTAATGACTTTTTCAGGAAACATTACAGACAATTCATCTTCAATTTTTTCCGTACCAAATCCCAACATATTCAAGCGATTACTTCCACACGCGGCACAGCTTCCAACAGGCGGAATATTGAAACTGCAATAGTGACATTTTAAGCTATTCGTGTGTTTGTGATAGGTTAAAGAGACATCGCAATTTTTACATTTTGGTGTCCAATTACAGATTTCACACATCCACAAAGGTGTATATCCTCTGCGGTTTTGGAATAAAATAACTTGCTCCTTTAAATTTAATGCTTCACGCACATGATCTATTAAGAACGCAGTGAAGTGAGATTGCATGCTTTTTTGACGTCGTTCCTTTCGCACATCAGCGCATAAGATTTCAGGTAAGCGTACATTCCCAAAGCGATCTTTCATTGAAACCAATGAATATTTTCCAGTCTTTGCATTTTGAAAGCTTTCCAAAGAAGGTGTCGCAGAGCCTAAAAGTACATGTGCCTTGTGCATCGCGCCAAGTACAATGGCACAATCTCTTGCGTTGTACCGTGGAGAAGGATCATATTGTTTAAAGCTAGATTCATGTTCTTCGTCCACAATAATTAATCCTAAATCTTGATAAGGTAAGAAGATAGAGGAACGAGCTCCAAGCACAATTCTATATTTATTAGGATTATTACTCAATACATTGTTCCAAATTTCAACGCGCTCATTCTGGTTGAATTTAGAGTGATAAACTCCAATTTGTTCACCGAAGTAGGCGGATAATCGCTGAATTAATTGAGTTGTTAATGCGATTTCAGGTAAGAGAAATAAAATTTGCTTTCCTAAATCGAGGCTCTCTTGGATCAATTGAACGTAAACTTCAGTTTTCCCCGATCCGGTCACACCATGCAATAGTACAACTTTGTCTTTTTCAAATGAATCATGAATTTCATTCAATGCTGTATCTTGCGACGCTGATAAGGGTTTAAATTGTTGATCTTCCTCCGAAATAGAATTCAAGCGTGTAATCTCTCGTTTGATTTGAAATATAACACCCTTCTTTTCCAATGAATTTAAAGAAGACAGCGAGATTCCTTTATCAACTAAGTCCTTTCGAAGAATTGGAGTTAATGATTCATTATTGTAATTACCATATTGAAGAACAGACAACAGGGCCTCCAATTGCTTTTCTTTACTTTTTTTCTGTTCGATGGATTGAATGTAATTATTCAGATGCTCTTCACGTAAAAAGACAGGAGTCATTTCAATAAAAACTGCGGTTTTTGGGGTGAACTTATCGTTTAATTCTTCCAATGAAAGTACAGCCTTTTTGTCGATCAGTTGTTTTATTATTGGTTGGATAGTTTTAATTCCCACCAACTCAGAAATTTCTTTTAAGTCTAATACTTCTCTCATTTCCAAGGCCAATACAATTTCTTGTTCGCGCTCGGTAAGAAACTTTAGGTCGATGGAATAATCCGGATGCAAAACGATTTTTGTTTCACTTGCCAGTTTAAAATTAGATGGAAGAGAAGCATTCATCACATCACCAATTGGCGCCATGTAATAATTTGAAATCCATTTCCAGAAATTATATTGAATTGGAGTAATGATTGGTTGATCATCCAATAAATGTTCGATGTATTTTGTCTGATATTGGTCTGGAATTCGCTCGTGAATATCGGTGATAATTCCAGTAATTAATTTAGATTTTCCAAAAGGTACAATGACGCGTGCGCCAGCAAAAACTTGTTCGTTCAATTCGAATGGCACACGATAAGTGAACTCCCTATGAATTGGAACAGGTAAAATGACATCTACAAAAAGCGTTTTCCTTTCAGGCATACGCTAAAGTTAGTAACAAAAAGAAAAACTAGAGCAATATCAAGGACAAAACCAAGGCTCTGCTGAATCAGCAGTATGTTGGCTACAGAATAATAATGGACCAGTAACGCTTCCTTGACATAATTTTGAAGTACTGATTTTATCCAGACATCTTACGAATCCAGATGCAGTTGGATCATAAAATACTTTGTCAATGCGAATAGTATTTCGAGCAGAGAATATTCCAACAACAGGATGTCCATCAGAGGCTTCAAGATTTGTATAAACAGGTTTACTTTGTGCTAGTCCAGATGTTGGTTTAGTTGATGCAATGTAACGATTAAGAACCTCTGAGCCACCAGTAATGATCGTGTTCATTGAAATCAATCTACGTTTAGTAATTGCAGAATTATTTGTGCAATTTGATTTCATCAATTCATAAAAAGTACTTCCAGGTGCAGTGAAAACGACTGTTGTACTGGATGTTTCAGAATCACCTAAATTCCACATGAACTTTTTAGGGGTCGCAGTGGCTCCTTGAAATTCTTCAATATTAATTTCAACTGTTGTATTCAATCGATGAGCTAAATGATTTCCTGTTCCAGATTGGTTTACAGTGATAGTCGTAGATTTGAATTGATCTTGATTGTCAACAAACTTATAAGGTTGTGTTTGACCGCTTATGTTAGAAGAAAGGCCAGTTATTAATTCTGTTTCTCCAGTTACACTGAAAAGACCATTGTTAATGTTGAGGTCCAATCTAAATTTTGAAGCTTCATCTAAAGGTGCTCCAGTTGTATTTGTAGAAGTGATATGCGTATTGTCGAAATAGTATAATTTCTGCTCAGGCGCATAAAATAAACCGTTTACATCTTTATTTAGAACGATGGTATCTCTTAAAGTAAACTTTCTTCCAGTTGAAAGCTCTGTTACAGTTCCAGTTACAGAATTAAAATAATTAGAATCTGGAATTTGAGCAATATCAAATGCATTACCAGGGCCTATAAAAGCACGGGTAATTTTTATAAATTGTAATGAATCAGCTTGATCTAAAAGCCCAAATACAACTGCTGTTTCTACAAATTCACCAGTGATTTCAATGTCATCTTTACATGATTGAAGAGAAACTAAACCAATTATGGCGATTAATGCGAGATGTATTTTTTTCATTTTCCTAAAGTATTCTCCAAAAGTACTAAAATATGTTGTTAATCTATTTACAAATAAATCAACAGTCATTACATTTAACTAAATGGCTAATCTTTAACCTTATTCATCCCCATTGCTTTCAAGATAAACGTTGGTAGATGTTTTCCTGGTTCTCTTTTTTGTAAATGAATGTACCAACCTAACTTTTTCATAATTGGAACTTTATGTGTTTCTACAAACTCAATCCAAGTTCCATCTGGGTCTTCGATGTAAGAAAATCTGCCGCCAGCTTCTCCCATATCGAAGGTATTGGAACTATCAACTGTAAAAGGAAATCCTTTTTCTTTACATTCTTTTTGAAGAACATCCATTCCTTGAATGTCAAAGCATAAGTGAATGAACCCCCAATCACCCCAAAATCTATTTTCAAATATTTTACGGCAATCAGTTCTTTCCAGTGATTGAACTAATTCGATTCGTGTTGGACCTAATAATTTTGCAAATGGACCTCTGCGTTCGTTTTTATGAGAGAGTAGAACTCTACGTACTTGTTTACCTCCTTGAGGTAAACCTTTTAAGTCTTCAAAAACACCTGTTTCATCATATTCGATCGTTTCGTATCCTAAGATGTCTTGATACAAGGTCAGTGATTTCTCAATGTTACTTACACCAATCATTGTACCAGCTACTGCGCCGCAACATGAAGGATGTTTAGTGTCTTTAAACCATCCTGAACCCTCTACAATATTGAATATATTTCCGTTTGGATCTTCTACGAAAAACGTATATTCTCCAGTTGGAGTTTTACTTAATTCACCAATAATTTTGGCTCCATTTTCTTTGAAATAAGCAAATGTTTTTTGAACGTTTCTCGATTTAATGCGACAAGAATACAATCCGTAATCTCCCAATTGAATATCAAATACTGCTTTTTCTGTGTTTCGCGAAGTGTATTGCCAGATTTCAAATCCACCACCACTTTCCATACTTAGTGCAAGTGATGCTGTGCGCGATTGTACTTTTCCTCCAGTGTATATTGTCATTAATGGTGCTTCTGCAGCATCTTCAAAAACACGAATATCTATACCGAAAAATTTTCGATACCACTTCCAAATTTCTTGTACATCTGGAACACCAATGCCCATTTGTTGTATTCCACAAATTATTTTTTCCATAAACAAATTATCTGTAAAGATAAATAAATCCTTATCGAATTGCACGTTCGTTGAAAAGAACATAACCAAAACTAAACTGGAGTGCTAGTGGTCTAGATTGTTCTGGGAAGTAATTCAATGTCAATCGAAGTGGTCCAACCAAACTGTGGTAAATAATGGAAGAAGATGCCATGTAAGTTCCACCTTTAAACAGTTTTGATAGTTGTAATGTGCCGTCTGTGTTTTCGGTTACTTGGATGAACGGTTGATAAACAAAAGCATCAACTCTAAAGTCGACATCCTTTCGGATTGAAAAAATAGCGTTAAATCCACCAGAAACAAATTGTGGCGATCTATATTCCGGAAGAAAGTAGGTTCGGGCATCTATTACCAAGGATGACTCTGACATCGAGAGCAAAGTTGCCGTGTAATTTGCAAACAATGGATGATTGTTATAAACCGCTTGACCTTGAAGTCCAAGATGGAAAATCTTATTGTCAACAATAAAAGTTTGATAGTCTAAACCTAAATTAATCCAAGAGTGTTTTTTGTGGAAGTCGTAAGGAACCTCGCCAGTACTACCTGATTTGCTATGTTCTGTCCCGAAAATATAGCGAGCACTGAATTTAACCAAGTGTCCACTGGACGCAAATTGAATTCGATTCAGGGTGTTTTGCATGAAACTCCAACGTACAGCTCCGCCGTAAAACAATGTAATGTCTGAAGTGTCTTGATTGGTAAAGTTTTCGTCTTGATAGTATTCGTCTTTTAACTCAAACCATCGAGCATCAAAGCTACTTTTAATGGTATTACCAACTGGATGGTCAATTTGCAAACCCGTGTACATTTCGTTTTGGACTAGAAATGACGGCTTAACTTCTTCAAAAAATGTTGCGAAACTTTTGAAATAATCCCATCTGTTTACAGTAAAATATGCGCTCACAGAAACGGGGTAAATAGAAGGTACTTCAATTGTGAACTTTGCCTTACCTGCTCCATAAAACTTACCGAAGTATCCGTCAATTTTTGTCCGAGTCATTATTTTCCCAGCGGTCTGGAAAGAAAGTCCAAAATAACCAGTTGTAACAGGTCTCGACGAAAAGTGCCCACCTAATTCAAGTGTGAACTCTTTTGCTTTTCGAATTTGCAAATTAAGGTTGTACGAACTATCAGATTTTAAATCAAGGGACGGGTATAAAAAGTCTATCTGGGGTACAGCATTTAATCTGAAATAACGCTTTTCAAGTTGGCTTTCAGAAATGATTTCCGTTTTTCTTCTTCTTCTTATTATCGATCTACCTGAATAATCAACACCTTTTTTATCAGAAAATGTTTTGATTGAAGTGACTTTAATTGGTTGTGTTTGCTCCTTAAAGACTCTTCTCCTTTCTGTCAAATCTGCTTTATTACTTCGTCGTTGAAAATGAATTTTTAGTGAATCTATTTTTAATAGGGCTGCACGATATCCGTCATCAATGGCATCTTTTACATCCTTAAAATCAAATGTTGAAACATTAGTTTTGGGTTCAATTATTAAGCCATAATCGCAAGGTAGATTGTAGTCAGAGTAACTAACTAACATATTTGTCAGTTGACTAATTATGTCGTCAGGGTCTGGTAAATCGGCATTGAATGATACATTACTACCGATAATAAAATCGGGACTAAAGGATTCGTACATCACGTCTGCAGGGAAGTTGTTGTATAAGCCACCATCAAAAAGTAGGATATCGTTTATTTTTATTGGTTTAAAATAAAACGGATATGACATTGAAGCGCGCACAGCTTCGTTAAGGTGTCCATCTTTTAAAACAACACTTTTTTTGTTAGCAACGTCAGAAGCAACACATCTAAATGGCACAAACAAATTATCAAAATCATCTCCATTTGAAGCAGAAACGGTTCCAAGAATCTTCAACATTTGATAATCGAGTAGTGTGGAGGATGTAAAATTTGTAGGAAGTAGTTTTTTTATTTTGGCACCAATTTTAAAATTGAGGTTAAAAAAACTTGCGTCGGAATCAGTTTCTCGAAAAATAAAACGTTGATTCGGTTGCACTTCACCGTTTACCATCAATTGAAAATCTGCACCGAGAACAAAAGCTTCAATTTCTTCGGGACTATAACCAGCAGCGTACATACTTCCTACAAGCGCCCCAGCCGATGTACCAGTAATATAGTCGATTGGGATATCATTTTCCTCAAGCGCTTTAAGTACTCCAATATGGGCAAATCCGGTTGCGCCGCCACCACTCAATACGAGCCCGATTCGTTCTTGCGTAGTTCCCGTATATGGAATTACGAAACAAAAAAGGAATAGATATAGTTGGTTTGCCTTCAAATTTGTTCTTTTGTACAAAATTAATAGATATTTTGAAAGAAGAAGCGAGTAGTAAATTACTAACAATAACGGTGAAAACCATTTTTGGGTTAGAAGATGTTTTAGTTGAAGAGCTAAATGAGTTAGGATATTCAAAAACAGATCGATTGAATCGCGCTGTACAACTAAAAGGAACTTGGCGTGATGTGTATTATTTAAATCTACATTTACGCTGTGCTATTTCGATTTTAGTAGAGGTAAAGGTGTTTAAAATTAGAAACGAAGATGACTTGTACAATCAATGTATGAAAATTGATTGGACAAAGTATTTTTCGATAGACAAGACGTTTGCAATTAAAGGCGCTGTATTTTCGGACATGTTCAATCATACTCAATATCCTTTCTTTGTAGTTAAAGACGCAATTGCAGATACGTTCAGAAACAAAATGAATGATCGTCCTGATGTTAATGTTAAGGCACCTCAGGTGATGTTTGACGTTTATATCAATAAAGATGTAGTAACAATTTCTTTGAACACGAGTGGAGCACCTTTGTTTCAAAGAGGTTATAGAGAGGAAATAGGAATTGCACCATTGAACGAAGTGGTTGCAGCAGGATTAATACGAATGTCGGGTTGGGATAGAAAATCAACGTTTGTAGATCCATTTTGTGGTTCTGGAACCATTTTAATTGAAGCAGCGTTACTTGCGGCCAATATTCCTTCAATGATGGAACGTCAGCATTATGCATTTAAAAACTTTGAAGGATTTGATTCTGAATTATGGGAGTCAATTCGAGCGGAAGTAAATACACGATTGACTTCATTACCATGTGAAATTCTTGGTTCTGATATCAGCGATGAAATGGTTACAAAAACGCGTAGAAATCTACGAGGATTGTCAATAGGTCGATTTGTTAAGACGGAAGTTAAGCCTTTTACTGAAATAAAAGAATTGACGGCTCCAGGAATTATGGTGTCAAATCCACCATATGGAGAAAGAATGGGAGAGGAGATTGAAGAATTATATGGTCAAATAGGAGATTGGATGAAAACTGACATGAAAGGTTTTGATTGTTGGCTTTTATCATCGAATATGGATGCATTCAAATTTGTGGGATTACGTCCAGAAAGAAAAATTAAGATGTACAATGGAGATTTAGAATGTTCATTCCGAAAATATTCTATCTATGAAGGTTCGAAGAAAGGGAAGTATATGAATAACCCAGAATCTGAGCAAGGAGAATATAGTATTGAACAAGGAGAGGAAAATTAAACAGCTTCTTTTTAATCAAATAAAAAAGCCTGTTAGATTTTCTAACAGGCTTTTTTGTGTTCTACAGTTGTAGATTATCTTTTTGAAATCTCAACGTAATTTCTTTCGTTTTCTCCAGTATATACTTGACGAGGTCTCCCGATAGGTTCGTTGTTTGCTCTCATTTCTTTCCATTGACCAATCCAACCTGGTAAACGTCCAATAGCGAACATTACTGTAAACATATCAACTGGAATACCAAGTGCTCGGTAAATAATTCCAGAATAGAAATCTACGTTTGGATATAAGTTTCTTGATTTGAAGTATTCATCCTCCAAAGCAACTTTTTCTAATTTTTTAGCGATGTCTAAAATCGGATCATCAACGCCTAATGTTTCAAGTACATCATCAGCAGCTTTTTTGATGATTCTAGCTCGAGGATCAAAGTTTTTATAAACTCTATGTCCAAATCCCATCAAACGGAAAGAATCGTCTTTGTCTTTTGCTTTTAAAACATACTTCTCAACGTCACCACCATCATTTTTAATCGCTTCAAGCATTTCTAATACAGCTTGATTTGCTCCACCGTGAAGTGGTCCCCAAAGTGCAGAAACACCAGAAGAAATAGATGCGAATAATCCAGCGTGAGATGAACCTACCATTCTTACAGTTGAAGTTGAACAGTTTTGCTCGTGATCAGCGTGAAGAATGAATAATTTATCCAATGCACTAGAAATTTTAGTGTCAATTTTATAAGGTTCTGAAGGCGTTTCAAACATCAAGCGCAAGAAGTTGTCTACGTATCCTTGTGTGTTGTCATAATAATTCAATGGGTATCCCATTGTTTTTCTGTACGTCCATGTAGCAATGACTAAGAATTTTGCCATTGTTTTACAAATTGCTTCGTACATTTCTTTTTCATTATCAACATTAACAGCTTTAGGATTAAAAGCAGTTAAAGCACTTGTCAACGAAGATAAAACGCCCATTGGGTGAGCAGTTCTTGGAAAACCATCAATGATGTTTTTCATTTCTTCATTCACTAATGTGTATTTGCGAATATCATTTTCGAATTTGGTTAACTGAGCTGCAGTTGGCAACTCACCAAAAATAGTTAGGTAGGAAACTTCTAAAAACGTTGATTTTTCTGCCAATTGTTCAATAGAGTATCCTCTGTAACGTAGGATTCCATTTTCACCATCAAGATAAGTGATAGCGCTCATGCAGGCTCCGGTATTTTTATATCCTCTGTCTATCGTAATGTATCCAGATAAATCTCTCAGCTTTGAAATGTCAATTGCTTTTTCGTTTTCTGTCCCTTCGATAACTGGAAGCTCATACGTTTGCCCTCCCAATTCTATTTTTGCTGTTTCACTCATTTTATTCCCTAAAGTACGTTGTTTGTATTTGTAATATTCTGTCGACTAAATTAACACTTCAAATTGTTACCATCAAGCAGAATCAGTATAATTTTTTATAAATTCTTTAATGTGTAATCAAACATCATTTTAAAAAGATGATTTCGAGTGTTACCACCATAAATCCCATGGTTCTTGTTTGGATAGATAAATAGGTCAAATTGTTTATCAGCGGCAACAAGCGCATTGACCATTTCCATTGTGTTTTGGTAATGAACATTGTCATCTCCAGAGCCGTGTATAAGCAGGTATTTTCCTTTTAATTTATCAACATGATTGATTGGAGAATTATCGTCGTATCCATTTTCGTTTTCTTGTGGCGTGCGCATAAAACGCTCTGTGTAAATATTGTCGTAGTACCTCCAATTCGTAACTGGCGCCACTGCAATTCCCATTTTAAAAATATCCGCGCCTTTCGTCATGGCAAGTGAAGTCATAAATCCACCATAACTCCAGCCCATAATTCCGATGCGAGTTGGATCAACAATGGCGTACGATTGTAATTCTTTTCCAACCGCTATGAAATCTTCTGTTTCTAATTTCCCTAATTGCAAATACGTTGATTTTTTGAATTTCTCTCCTCGATACATCGTTCCTCTTGGATCAACTGAGACAACGATATAGCCATTTTGAGCTAATAATTGGTGATAAGCTAGATTTATTCCTCCCCAAGAATTTTCGACCATATTTGAACCAGGACCGCCGTAAATATTGATGTAAACAGGGTACTTTTTTGAAGGGTCAAAATTGGGCGGTTTAATCATCCATCCGTTTAATTCCTCAGTGTGACCTTTAAAAGTGATGAATTCTTTTTTTGCGAACTTATATTTCTCAATTGTTGCTTTTAGGCCAGCGTTATTTTCTAAGACTGTTAACTCTTTCCCAGAATTATTGCACAAAGTATAGATTGGAGGAGTGTTTGCATCTGAGTATGTTTTTATGAAATAATTCATTCCATTGGAAAACTCTGCGTTGTTAGATCCTGATTTAGCGCTTAAGAGTGTTTTCTTCTTTCCAGTAAGGTCTATTTTGTAGATACATTTGTTGATTGCTCCATTTTCAGCTGAACTATAATAAATAGTCGTGTTTTTATCATCAATTCCCAAAAACTCAATCACATCCCAATCTCCAGTTGTGATTTGTGTAATTTGTCCGTCTACGCAAAGTTTGTAAATGTGGTTGTAACCATTTTTTTCGCTCGTACGAAGAATTGTTTTACCATCATTCAAAATCAACAAGTTATCATCGATGTCTATATATGTAGCAGATTTCTCAGTATAAAAATTAGTTGCACTTAATTTGTCGTTACTGATTTGGATTAAATGGTATTTCAACTCATTTTGGTGACGATTCAGGGTTTGAACAATCAATTTATTTTCGATAGGAGACCATTTTAACCTTGGAATGTATTCGTATTCACCTAAGTCAATGTTCTCCGTTTTGTCAGAGGCAAGACTGTACATGTTTATACTTACTTTTGAATTGTCTTCTCCTGCTTTCGGGTATTTAAAAGTGTATAATTCAGGGTATAAATCTTTGTAGTACGTCATGGTAAATTCCTTAACATTACTTTCATCAAATTTTAAAAAACCGATGTATTTCCCATCCGGTGACCAAGCATATCCTTTAATGATTGCAAATTCTTCTTCATACACCCAATCCGTGGTACCGTTGATGATTGCATTGCGCTTTCCGTCTTTAGTAACTTGTGTTATTTTTCCTGTATTGAGGTCTTTTAAATACAAGTTATTCTCGAAAATATAAGACACTTTATCTCCGTTGGGGGAATACTCCGCTAATGTTTGAGGTTGATGAGTCTCATCTAGTGGTTCTGTTTTTTTTGTTTTAAGATCGTATAAGTAGTAAACTGCTGTATAACTATGTCTGTAAATCGGAGTAGTCTCGGTTGTTAACAACGCTTTTGTTTCATCACTATTGAAATAGTAATCGTCAAATGCTATTTTCTCACCGTTGAATTTAATATCTGCAGTGTTAATCAAAACTTCACCGTCACCATTGTAATTTGAAAAAGCATGTTTTGAGACAACTTCTTGACCATTTGACTTTGAGATTTTTGAAAAGTAATCTCCGTTGTTCATGGATCGAAATCCTTGAACTGACTTTCCGGAAAAAGCATATTCTTTCCATATTTTTTCAACGTTGAAGGTCTGTGCAACTACTGTTGGAATTATTCCTATTAAGGCAATTGCTGCGAAATATTTAATTTTCATTTCTAAATAATTTTTTGTTTTGAATGAGGCTAAATTAAGGAAATTTATATAGCTCATAGTTTAAAAAAGTGCATAGTTCAAAAGTTCAAGGTTCCAAGAGTGAGATATATTGTGATTTCCATTTTTCGTTAAAAACAATTAACCTTTTGTTGATAAATCGTTAATGATAGGTCGCGGAAAATGTCGTACTTTTGTATCGAAACTTAAATGTGTTATCCTTGAAGCAAGCATTTTGCTGAAACCACAAGAGAGTAAAAATAGCGAGAAGAATGATATAATATGTACCTTAATTTGCCTAGATCATCTGATTTGAAGCGCACTATTGCACGCCAGTGCGAAAGCAATTATAGTACAATTTCTTGCTTACAGTCCACCGTAATTTCAATAACAAACATAAAAATCGAAATCTTATGAAAAGATCACTACTTATTGCAAGTACTTTTTTGAGTGCAATGACTTTTGCTCAAGATTGTACAGAATTATTTATCTCTGAATATATAGAAGGGGTAGGTAATAATAAAGCGTTGGAAATTTATAATCCGACAGCTAATTCAATTGATTTAACTCAATATATTGTAATTCGTTTTTCGAATGGTTCAACTACTGCTACATCAAACTATGCGGTGCAATTAACGGGTAGTATTGCTGCGTATTCAACACACGTTGGGGTGGTTGATTTAAGAGATCCAAATGGTTCAGGTCAAACTGCTCCAATTTGGGATGATTTGGAAGTAAAAGGTGATGCTTTTTATTCTCCTGATTATAACACGAATAGCACTTGGTATTGGAATGGTGATGATGCCGTTGTTTTAGCGAAAGGAACTGCAGTTTCTCCAATGACAGCTCAAGTTGTTGATATATTTGGTAAAATTGGTGAAGATCCAGGGACGGCTTGGACTACAGTTGCGCCATACACTGAAGCTGCTGGTGGACCATTTGTAACAAGCAACCACTCATTAATTAGAAAAGCATCTATTTTAAAAGGAGTTACAAATCCTGCTATCACATCATTTAATGCGCTAGCGGAATACGATTCTATACCAGCTTTAATTAATGTTGGTGGAAATGATGTTGGAAACTGGGAGTCCTTAGGTGTTCATGCTTGTAACTGTTCGCCTGCTGCAATTAGCGAGATTTCTAAGGCTAATATTTTAATTTACCCTAACCCTTCAAATGGTACTTTTATCGTCAAAGGATTAGAAGAAATTTCTCAAATTGAAGTCGTTAATTCATTAGGACAAACAATTCAAAAAATTAAAACGAAGTCAAATTCAATTGTGAAAATTGATTTATCGAATAGAAAAGGCGTTTACTTTGTTAAGTTATC
This sequence comes from uncultured Flavobacteriales bacterium, assembly GCA_963925035.1. GTDB lineage: Bacteria > Bacteroidota > Bacteroidia > Flavobacteriales_D > Crocinitomicaceae > UBA4466. Next base: position 38,745 of record CAWUSK010000031.1, on the reverse strand, counting down.
TGATGAATTAGGTGATTTAATAACAAGAAAAGTAATCATTAATTAATAATCATTTAATTTAGTAAGAGGTCGGATTTCCGGCCTCTTTTTTTGAACAGATCCTATCATGAGACTTCTATTATCATTTATTTTTATCAGTTTTTTTTCAATTGTTTTTGGTCAAACTGCCAACATAACAGGAAAAGTCACTGACAATAGTACAAATCAACCAGTGGTTGGGGCGAAGGTGTTTTATTCTGACCAATATCGTGCAATTTCTGATTTTGATGGAAGTTATTCAATTCAAAATATTCCTTTTGGTGATTATATTGTTATCGTCGCAATGATCTCGTTTGACACATTGAAATTGAACATTACTGTTAATTCAGAAAAATTCAACTATGATATTATTCTAGGTGGAAGCCAAGAGATTCAAGAGATGAATGTGATAGCGAATTTAGCGCAAGACAGAAAAACTCCAGTTGCTGTTTCTACATTGTCTAAACAGGAGTTAACAGAAGAATTAGGATCACAAGATTTACCTATGGTTTTGAATTCAAAACCTGGAGTTCAAGCTACACAGCAAGGTGGTGGAGATGGTGATGCTCGAATTAGTATTAGGGGATTTGATCAAAGAAATGTAGGTGTAATGATTGATGGTGTGCCGGTCAACGATATGGAAAACGGAGCGGTATATTGGTCGAATTGGTTTGGACTAGACGCTATTACAAGTCAAATTCAAGTTCAAAGAGGACTAGGTGCTACAAAATTGGCGATGCCTTCTGTTGGGGGTACTATGAATATACTAACTGACAATACAGGTGGTAAAAGAGAAATTAAAGTACAACAAGAATATGGATCTGGGACATTTTTAAGAACATCATTATCCTATAAGTCGGGCACATTAAAAAATGGATGGGGAATTTTGTTTTCAGGATCCTATAAACAAGGAAATGGATGGGTTGATGGATTGAACACCCAAGGTGGTTTTTACTACCTAAAAGTCCAAAAGAAATTAGGAAAGCACGTGCTTTCATTAAGTGGGTTTGGTGCACCTCAAAAACATGGTCAACGCTCGTATAATCAAGAGTTAGAATATTGGGATGGTGATTATGCCAGAAAACAAGGAGTAACACTTTTCGATACTTTAAATTCGGATCACGGAAGAAGATTCAACGAGCACTGGGGATATTACACAGATGATTCAGGGAAAATAAAAGAAAAAAATGAGCGTTTAAACTATTATCATAAACCGCAAATTACATTAAAAGATTTTTGGAAAATAAATTCAAAATTATCTTGGTCTAATTTGGCTTATGCTTCGATTGGACGTGGTGGAGGAGTGCGTTATTATAATTCGGCATCATCAATTGTTCGGGATTCTGAAGGACTTATCGATTGGGACGCGATTGAATACAACAATCAGTACAAAACATTTTTTGGGACTACTTATTCAACCGTTGATCCCTTGTATCACCCAACTGAACGCAAGTCTTCTCAAATCTTAACTGCATCAGTCAACAATCACATGTGGATTGGTGGACTTTCCCAGTTTGACTTTAAAGCCAATGACAAATGGAATATAGCGGGTGGGTTAGATTATCGTTATTATAAGGGATCACATTACAATGAAATTGTGGATTTATTAGGAGGTGATTATTATGTTTCTGAAACAGATAAAAACTCTACATCGGCAAGAAAGTATGTTGGTGATAAAATTGCTGATGCAGCTAAGCCTTATCAAAATGATAGAGATGGCTATGTGCAATGGATGGGAGCGTTTGGGCAGGCAGAATATTCATCTGGAAGATGGACAGCTTTTGTCAATTTGTCTGGAGTTGTGAATGGATATAAGGGAGTGGATTATTTCAAAAAGAAAACTGCTCAGGTTGGTGATTCTCTTGTGAGAATTGGTAATCATCAGGTAATTGTCGGCGGACAAGTTGAATACGTGTCTGATACGGTTATTTTGGATGGAGTAACTTACACTGCGACTTCTGAAGAATTAGAATATGACAATACCGGTTGGAAATGGATAGGCGGAGGAACCGTAAAAGCAGGGGTTAATTTCAATGTAACAGAAAAGTCAAATTTATTTATGAATCTTGGTTATTTAAGTCGAACACCTCAGTATAGTAATGTCGTTGATAATAACACAAATTCTTTTTTCATCGAAATTGCGAACGAAAACATCATGGCAGTTGAGCTTGGATATGGTTATAGAAGTAAAAAAGTTAGTGTAAATGCGAATGGATATTACACGTATTGGCAAAATAAACCATTCCCGTTTGGTGTTTCTGTGCCAGACCCCAATGATCCAACAGAATTTGTTCAAGCGAATATCAATGGAATGGATGCCTTGCATATGGGTATCGAGGTTGATGCAGCTTATCATATTACGAAAAACTTAACCCTTGAAGGAATGGTGAGTATTGGGGATTGGACATGGCAATCATCTGAAACAGTTGATGTTGTTGGTGAATTGTTCACATTTGACGCAAAAGGAGTGCATGTTGGGGACGCGGCTCAATCGACTTACGCGGGAAGTGTGCGTTGGGGGTTCGTTAAAGGGGGATATATTAAATTGAAGTACAATTATTACGATAGGTATTATAGCAATTTTGACCCATTTAGTTTGACAGGTGTAAATGGAGGTAGAGAGTCATGGGAAATACCTTCATATGGATTAATGAGTATACATGCTGGTTACACACTTCGATTAAAGAAATCAGCGTTGCACTTTAGAGCAAATGTATTTAACGTATTAAATTCATTTTACATCTCTGATGCAAGAACAAACCAATTTGGCTCTGATTTCAGCGTGAATTCAGTTGGGGCATTTGTTGGACAAGGAACAACATTTAATTTATCACTAGGATTTCAGTTTTAATTAATTCAGTGCAAGATGAGAAACATAAAAAGTAAAAAATGAAAAAAATAATAGTATCAATAGCATTAGTTTCAGCTTCCTTTTGGAGTGCTGCTCAAACTGATATTGCTAACGCGCGTACATTTGGAGCTGGACAAACAGTTACGGTGCATGGTGTTGCAACAAATGGAAGTGAATTAGGAAGTATTCGCTACATGCAAGATAATACGGCAGGTATTGCTGGTTATGGTGGTCCAATTTCCGGGGTTAGTCGTTACGACTCTATTTCTGTTACGGGACCATTAATTGAGTTTTCCGGGTTGTTGGAAATTTCAACTGTAACGAATGTTGTAAACCATGGTCAAGCAGTAATCACTCCTGTACCTCAGCAATTGCCGATTCTGTCTTTTAATGAATCAAAAGAATCACAATTGGTGCAAGTCTTAAATGTAACTTTTGTCCAGTCTGGAGTTTTTGCAGGAAACACTACTTATCAAGTTACTGATGGAGCTAATACTCTAGATGTTCGTGTAAATACAAGTACAAATATTGATGGTACTGCGATTCCTACAGGGCCAATTTCTATTACAGGTTTAGTAGGTCAGTTCAATGCGAACTATCAAATTGTACCTAGAGATTTGAATGATATTATTACTTATGTTGCACCGGCATTTGAGATTAACGTGAAATTAGATGGGGCAACGGTCCTTCATAATTCGAACTATTTTAGTGGCAACTCTAGTTCGATCAATGTTACAATTGAAAACTTAGGTTCTACGAATTTAAATGTTTCTGGAGCAGCATTCACAGGAGTGAGCGCAGGTGATTTTTCAACATCAATTACTGCAACAACTATTGGAGGTACGTCAAATCAAGCATTCACCATTACATATACTCCATCAGGAACTGGATCTCGTTTTGCAACTCTTGAAATTGGTTCGAATGATACGGATGAAAATCCATACATTATTAATTTTGAAGCAGTTGGGATTGATAATTTAGCGACTGAGCCGACAGGAAACCCTACAACTTTGACTTTTTCAAATGTGAAGGCATATACGTTAAGTGGTTCTTATGATTTAGGAACTGGCGCTACGAAGTATTTAGTTTTAAGAAAAACGGGTAGCGCAATTACAGGTGTTCCAACTGACGGAACATCATATTTAAGAGGAGACATTGTTGGAGATGCTAATGTAGCTTATGTTGGAGCAGGAACTTCATTTACACCGAGAGGAGTAATTGCTAACCAAAATTATTACTATGCCGTATATGCATTTAACGGTTCTGGTGGTTTTGAGAATTATTTAACTACTTCGCCTGGAGCTGGAAACGTAACTAGCGGCGGTGAAACAATTGGTTCATATTATAACGGTTTTTCTTCTGCAGCACCTACGATGATTGCTGATTTAACTAGTATTGTTAACCCACACACAATGATTACTTATTTTATGTATAAGCAAACGATCATGTCAGAGTTTGAGTTGAGAGATACAATTAATGGACAATCATACGCAACGTGCGGTTATTCAGGAGAAAGAAAAATCATCAGCGGTCCATTTGATTGGACAGCGGCAAACTTTAGTAGAGAGCATGTTTACTGTCATTCTTGGATGCAAACATATCCTGCAGATAATCCGGAAAAACCTGAATACACAGATCAGCACAATTTGATTCCGGTTAATTTCACAGATGTTAATGCTGTAAGAAGTAATTACCCTTTAGGAGAAGTTGTAACTGTAACATCAAGCTATTTAGGTTCTAAGTATGGAAACAATGCTCAAGGTCAACGAGTTTTTGAACCAAGAGATGATAAAAAAGGTGATTTTGCACGAGCAATGATGTATCATGCTGTTTCGTACAACGGAACAAGTGGAAACTGGGCACTTCCAACAAATATTAGTTTTGTTATCCCTTATGGGCAGGATCAAGAAGTAATTAAAAACTGGCATTATGCAGATTTACCAGATAATTATGAAGTTGCACGAAATGAATACATCTACAATTTACAGGGCAATAGAAATCCATTTATTGATTCAGTTGATTTAGTTTGTTTTATCGATTTTTCTGATATGACATACATTTCAAACGGTTGTTTAGCATCTGTGAATGAATTGTCTGACGATGCTATTTCAATTTATCCAAACCCGTCGAATGATGAGGTGGCGGTTAGCTTTAATGACGGAGTAATCAATTCGTATTCAGTAGTTGATTTACAAGGTAGAAAAGTTGCTTCTGCAAATAATCTTAATACTAGTAGCTTAACAATGAATGTTGCAAACTTCAACGCAGGTTCGTATATTGTGATTGTTGAAACGTCAAAAGGAACGGCTCAACAAAAGCTGATTGTTGAGTAATATGATTAAATATATTTTCATCTTTTTAAGTGGAGCAGGCCTTTTGGCCTGCTCTTCTGTTAATACCATATCTGTTGATGCTAAAACGACAGCGGTGACGGATGAATATACCGTGTCTAGTGCGATAGATAGTATAGTTAAGCCTTATCAAGAGGAGTTGAATTCGGAGATGAATGAGGTAATCGCGCAAGCGGAAAAGGACTTCGTTTCAGGCCGTCCAAACGGTTCTTTGAACAATTGGGCAACTGATTTAGTGTTGGTTTCGCAAACACGTAACGTTCGACTTTCAATTCCGGTGATGGTACTTCTGAACTTTGGTGGACTGAGAAATTCTATCAACCAAGGAGACGTGACGATAGGTGATATTTATAAAGTAATGCCTTTTGACAACGAAATAGTTTGGGCTGAATTACCAATAAGTGCATTAAAGGATATAGAAGCCTATTTGATAAACAGCGGTGGTGAACCAATTGCTGGAGCAACTTTACAAAACGGAAGTTTGACGTTAAATAGCGAAAATAGTCAAGCTGAGACTTTCCTCGTGATTACTTCAGATTACCTTTTGAATGGTGGCGATAAAATGACTTTCTTTGAAAAAAGAGTGAGTGACAATAGCACAGGAGTTTTATTGAGAGACGCAATGATTTCTGAAGCAAAATCGCAAGGAACGCTTATTTGGAGCGAGGAAGAACGAATTAAACTCTAAAAGGAATGGAGAGAAGAACGTTTTTAAGAAATTCATTTGCTGTTTCGGGCGGAATAATTGTTGCTCCGACACTTTTATCGCAATCTGCCAGTCCCAAAAAATCGAAAAGAGTCACCATTTTACATACAAACGATACGCACTCTAACATTGACCCTTTTCCTGATAATCATTCTAGGTATCCCGGCAAAGGTGGCGTCTCAAGACGATTCGAATTGATTAAGCGCATTCGAGAAGAGGAAGAGCATGTTTTATTATTAGATGCTGGAGATATTTTTCAAGGAACACCCTACTTTAATAAGTTTGGAGGTGTCCTCGAAATGAAGTTAATGACCGAATTGGGTTACGACGCTGCAACAATGGGGAATCATGACTTTGATGGTGGAATGGACGGTTTTGTTAAAGCGAAACAGTTCGGGAAATTTCCATTTTTATGTTCTAATTATGATTTTGTCAACACGCCAATCTATGGACATACACAGCAGTCAATTACCTTCGAAAAAGGAGGATTGAAAATTGGTGTTTTTGGGGTTGGAGTTGAAATGAAAGGTCTCGTTCCTGGTCGATTGTATGGTGAAAGTAAATGGTTAGATCCAATTGAAATTGCAACGGACCGTGCAGCAGAATTGAAGAAGGAAGGATGTGATTTAGTGATTTGTTTATCCCATTTAGGTTACGAATATGCATCGGATAAAATTTCAGATCGCGTTTTAGCGCAAAAAACAAAAAACATTCACCTCATTATTGGAGGTCACACACATACTTTTCTGTTGGAGCCAACACAGGAGAAAAACCTAGAGGGAGAAACCGTGCTTATTAACCAAGTTGGTTGGGCGGGAATAAACCTTGGCCGTATTGACTTTGAGGTAGATTCAAATGCATTTGCAAAGCACGATGTAATTGATGTGAAATAACTCTTTTATAAAAATCAATCCAATTTCTTAACTTACATCAATATGAACCAAATTAAGTTCTAGTATTTTTGTCTTGAATAAAAACAAAACATTATGGCAGTAAAAGAATACACAAATGGCGATGTAACCATCGTATGGCAACCGGAAAAGTGCGCACACGCAGGAGTTTGTGTCCGAACATTACCGAAAGTATATAATCCAAAAGCAAAACCGTGGATCACTCCTGAATTTGCAACTTCGCAAGAAATTATTGATCAAGTTGGAAAGTGCCCTTCTGGGGCGTTAACAATTAAGGAGTGAATGCAATATTGATAATGGAGTTAGGTCTTTTTGAAAAGCAAAATCGTTCTTTTTTCAATAAAGTTCTGTATTTTAGAGAAACTAAAAACCACAATCTATGGATGCTCACGAATTTACGAAAGAATGGATGTCGAAATGAACCTTTCATTAATTCCATCATCTTCATTAGTGAATATTTTTGAATATTTTAAAGATTCTAAGCATGAAGTGTTTCCACATGTCTTGTTTAGAGATGTCGTTATTAATGAGGAGAGAATAGTAAAAGCAATTAAGAAGTAAAATATAACCATCCAAAACACGGTTTTCAAAAATAAATTTCTCATATTTGAGATAAGAAATCAATCACTAAAAAAGATATACCATGGCAAAAAGTCAAGATGCAAAGAAAACTGAAAAGAAAGAACCAACAAAAACGCCTAAAGAAAAGAAAGCTGCAAAGCGATTGAAAAAAGCAGAGAAATAAAAAAAAGCCGTGCTCATCAGGAGCACGGCTTTTTAACTTGAATTTCTTAAAAAATTCATTAATCAATTAGTTCCAATCTTCGTCTTCTAAATAAAACATCTCACTTACGTCTGTCTCAAAAATTGTAGCCAATCTTAGTGCTAATACTGTTGACGGGACATATTTACCGAGCTCCATTGCGTTAATTGTTTGCCTGCTGACTTTGGCTAGTTCAGCTAATTCGGCTTGAGTCAAATTCTTTTTTGCCCGTTCAACCTTTATACTATTCTTCATGATTAGCAGATTTATTAAGTTTTGCAATGTAGTAATTGAATCGAATGATAAAAATGAATAACAAGGTGAACATGTTAATTACAATTACCCAAAAGAAGGACCAATCAAATATGAAAAGAATAGAGATTAAAAGAACAGCGTAATTGACATAAGTCGCCCAAACAAGTGATTCAAGTCGTATTTTAGAAATGAATTCATCTTCGGCTTTTTCTTTCGAGAAAGCAATAAGCAATAGACTTACTATAATTGTCACGCAAAGAACCTCATCAAGTATGTTATTTTGAATTAGTGAGAAAATATGTTGTCTCCCAAAAAGTTCCTTGGAGTAAATTGTTGGTACTTTCAAGTCTAAGAAATCTGGTTGATATCCAGAAAAAATAAATACAATACTTAGAGTAAGCGCAGGGATAAGAATGGCCAATCCACCTTTTTTGTATTTGCTCGGAAATAGATAGTTTGTTTTCATAAAGTTGATTTTAAATACTAGTTATAAATCAAATGTAAAGTATTTCTTACATTAAGACAAAAAACATGACATTATGTTACATAAAAAATGCCGTTCAAACGAACGGCATTTTAATTATATAAAAAATGAGTCTTAATATCTTGACTCTTTCAGTTTTTTAATCTAAAGATGTATTACTTCATCATATGCAGCAGCAGCAGCTTCCATGATTGCTTCAGACATTGTTGGGTGAGGATGAACTGTTTTAATCAATTGATGACCTGTTGTTTCTAATTTACGCAATGCAACTAATTCAGCTACCATTTCTGTAACGTTAGCTCCAATCATATGTCCACCAAGTAATTCACCGTATTTCGCATCGAAGATCAATTTAACAAATCCATCTTTTGCTCCAGCAGCACTTGCTTTTCCTGAAGCAGAGAAAGGGAATTTACCAACTTTGATTTCATATCCTGCTTCCTTGGCCGCTGCTTCCGTCATTCCGACAGATGCAACTTCAGGAGAGCAATAAGTACATCCTGGGATATTTCCATAATCCAATGGTTCTGGATTGTGTCCTGCAATTTTCTCAACACAAATAATTCCTTCAGCAGAAGCAACATGCGCCAATGCAGCGTTTGGCAATACATCACCAATAGCGTAATATCCAGGAAGGTTCGTTTGGTAGTAATCGTTTACTAAAATACGACCGCGGTCTGTAACGATTCCTAATTCTTCTAAACCAATATTTTCTATGTTTGCTTCAATTCCAACAGCAGAAAGAACGATGTCACATTCGATTTTCTCTTCTCCTTTAGCTGTCTTAACATTAACCACGCATCCTTTTCCAGAAGTGTCAACATTTTCAACAGACGAATTCGTCATTATGTTAATTCCTGCTTTCTTGAATGATTTCTCCAATTGCTTAGAAACGTCAACGTCTTCTATTGGAACAATGTTTGGCAAGTATTCAACAACAGTAACTTCAGTTCCTAAAGTACCATAGAAGTATGCAAACTCAACACCGATAGCTCCAGAACCAATAATCACCATTTTCTTTGGCAATGTTGTTAATGTCATTGCTTCACGGTATCCAATTACTTTTTTGCCGTCTTGCGGTAAGTTTGGCAATTGACGAGAACGTGCTCCAGTAGCAATGATTACTCCTTTGTCAGCGGTATATTCAGTCGTTTTTCCAGCATCGTCAGTTACAGTAACTTTTTTACCAGCTTTTATAACTCCGTTCCCTTTTAAAACGTCAATTTTATTCTTTTTCATCAAGAATTGAATTCCTTGACTCATTCCGTTGGCAACACCACGACTTCTTTCTACCATTGCTCCAAAGTCTGCTTTCGCTTCTTTTACAGTAATTCCATAATCACTTGCATGGTTTAAATATTCAAAAACGTTAGCGCTTTTCAACAATGCTTTTGTAGGAATACATCCCCAATTCAAGCAAATTCCGCCTAAAGATTCTCTTTCAACAATGGCTGTTTTCAAGCCCAATTGTGAAGCGCGAATGGCAGCAACATATCCACCAGGTCCACTTCCAACTACTATAATATCGTAACTCATAATATTCAAAAATTGATAGATGCGAAGTTAATTGATTTATTGAATATTCACAACTGTACAACAAACAACAGTAGATTTTATCCCAAAGTCGCAAAGGTTAGGGGAAGCAGGCACCTGAAAGTCAAGCGCACAAAGACATCAACCTGTTTATGTTTTCAAGCGATAGAAATAGATTAAAAGGCAATTAAATTGCCTAAAAACTTTGTGTCCTTTCCTTTCGAGCCTAACTGTTCTTAACTTTTATCGTGGTACTTATTGCATATGGGATCTTCGAATGTGACAACAAACAACAGTAGATTTAATTAAATTTCTAGAAAATGAGTCCTAAAGTCTTAATACCTTCAAGTCTTAATATCTAAGAACTTTAAATTGTGTAAAAAAGGTTGATAAAAGAACGGTTTTCTAGCCTTAAAATTTATTATTATCTGTATTTTTGCGGTAGATTATTAAAGTTTATGGAAAGCACATTGCAACAAGTAGCAACATTAGAACAAGCGGTTGAACTAGGACTTCGCCCAGAAGAATTTGAGATGATCAAGGGAATCCTTGGTAGAACACCAAACTTTACGGAAACGGCGGTTTATTCTGTAATGTGGTCGGAACACTGTTCGTACAAGAACTCTATTTTTTGGTTGAAACAATTACCGAAAGATGGTCCGCACATGTTAGTGAAAGCTGGTGAAGAAAACGCTGGTTTGGTTGATATTGGAGATGGATTGGGATGTGTTTTCAAAATCGAATCGCACAATCACCCAAGTGCTTTAGAGCCTTATCAAGGTGCCGCAACTGGAGTTGGTGGGATTAACCGCGATATTTTCACAATGGGAGCTCGTCCAATTGCACAAATGAATTCATTGCGTTTTGGTGATATCACAAAAGACCGTACAAAATGGTTGGTGAAAGGTGTTGTAAAAGGAATTGGCGATTATGGTAATGCTTTTGGTATTCCAATCGTTGGAGGAGAAGTATTTTTCGATAAATCATACAATACAAATCCATTGGTAAATGCATTTTCTGCAGGAATCATGGATCCTAAAAAAGTAATCTCGGCGACATCAAAAGGACCAGGAAATCCTGTGTTTATTGTTGGTTCGTCAACTGGAAAAGACGGAATTGCCGGAGCGGCATTTGCTTCGAAAGATATAACAGAAGAATCAGCATCAGATTTACCATCAGTTCAAGTAGGAGATCCATTTATGGAGAAACTATTGTTGGAAGCGACAATGGAATTGGCAGAAACTGATGCAATTGTTGGAATGCAGGACATGGGAGCAGCGGGAATTACGTGTTCTTCTTGTGAAATGAGTGCTGCAGGAAAAGTAGGAATGGACATCAATTTAGATTTAGTTCCTACGCGACAAGAAAACATGTTGCCTTACGAGATATTATTGTCTGAATCGCAAGAACGAATGTTAGTTGTTGTGAAGAAAGGTGAAGAAAAAGTAGTGAAGGCTATTTTCGATAAATGGGATTTACACGCAGAAGAAATTGGTGTTGTTACTGATTCTGATCGTGTACGTTACTTCATGGGCGGTGAAATTGTAGGAGATGTTCCTGCTGAGTCATTAGTTCTAGGTGGTGGAGCTCCAATTTACGAAAGAGAATATTCTGAGCCAGCTTATTACAAAGAATTCAAAAAATTCTCTATCGATTCAATCGAACAACCAAAGAACTTGAAAGAAGCAGCATTTAGTTTATTACAAAATCCAAACATCGCCTCAAAAAATTGGGTAACGAGTCAATACGATTCAATGGTTGGAACTAGAACAATGACAACAAATCGTCCTTCTGATGCAGGAATTGTAAATATAAAAGGAACGAACAAAGCATTGGCAATGACAGTGGATTGTAACTCACGTTACGTAAATGCTGATCCAGAAATCGGAACAATGATTGCTGTAACTGAAGCTGCTAGAAATATTACATGTGCAGGTGGCGTGCCAAGCGCAATTACCAACTGTTTGAATTTTGGAAACCCATACAATCCAGAATCTTATTGGCAATTTGTTGGGGCAATTAAAGGAATGTCAACTGCATGTTTGAAATTTGAAACTCCTGTAACTGGTGGAAATGTATCTTTCTACAACCAAACATCAATTAACGGAGTAGAAGTACCTGTTTTCCCAACTCCAACAATTGGAATGATTGGAATTGTAGAGAATAAAGATAATATCATGACCTTGGACTTTAAAGATAAAGGAGATTTAATCTTTATTTTAGGAGACTCGCATAACGATATTTCTTCTTCGGAATATTTGGTTTCATACCACGGGGTGAATGCTTCTCCAGCGCCATATTTCAGCTTAGATGAGGAGTTTCAATTGCAACATGCTGTTCGCTCATTGATTCAAGATAAATTAATTAACTCAGCGCACGATGTGGCAGATGGAGGATTATTTGTTACTTTAGTGGAAATGTCCATCCCAAGAGATCTAGGGTTTGACATTGTAACAGACTCTGAAGTTCGTGAAGATGCATTTCTTTTCGGTGAAGCTCAAGGAAGAGTTGTTGTCACTGTAAACGAAGATCAAGAAGATGAATTCCTAGAAAGTATGATGAATTCTAATACAAGTTTCACTTTATTAGGTCACGTTACACAAGGAAAATTAATGATAGATGACGAGCACTTTGGGTTCATTACTGAAGCTAAAGACTTGTTTAACCAAGCACTTGCGAAACACCTTGATAATTAGTAGTTTCGAAGTTTAATACCCACAAATGGAATACAATACAAGCCGCTCACATATGATTCTTCCTGAGTATGGAAGAAACGTTCAAAACATGATTGGTCACGCTATGGAAGTAGTGGATCGTGAAGAGAGAAATCGCGCTGCACAAGCAATCATCGAAGTAATGGGGCAATTAAATCCGCACTTAAGAGATGTAGACGATTACCGTCATAAACTTTGGGCGCATTTGTTTATAATGTCTGATTTTCAATTGGACGTTGATTCGCCTTATGAAATCCCAAAAAAAGAAAGTTTTTTAGAGAAGCCAAGCGTAATGCCTTATCCTAAAGGTAAGATTAAATACGGCCATTACGGACAGTACACTCAAAAAATACTTGAAAAAGCACATGAAGTGACGGATGAAAAAGAAATTGCCTATTTAACGACTTCCATGGGAAATTTTATGAAGAAGCAGTTTTTGACGCACAATAATTCTGCCGTTGAAAACAGTGTAATTGGAGAAAAATTACACGAGCTTTCTGACGGTGTTTTAACGATGGATAATCCTGATGAAGAATTGACAAGCACGAATCAATTATTGAAGACTTTAGGAATTCAAAACAATCAGAATAACAATCAGAATAACAATCAAAACCGTCGTTCAAACAACAACAACAACAACAACAACAGGAACAAAACGAATAATCCAAAAAGAAAATTCAAAAAATAATCCATGGCTTCTTTTGAAATCTATGGCGGTAAACCGCTAAAAGGTGAGTTAATCCCACAAGGTGCAAAGAATGAAGCGTTACAAGTATTGTGCGTTCCATTATTGACACCAGAAAAAGTGACAATTTCTAATATTCCAGACATTGTTGACGTAAACAAGTTAATTGGTTTACTTCAAGTTATGGGCGTTAAAATTGAAAAAGTAGAGAAAGGAACCTACATTTTTCAAGCGAAAGAAATTGATTTGGATTATTTACAAACGGAAGATTTCAAAAATAGAGCAGGATCACTTCGTGGTTCAGTGATGATTGTTGGCCCTCTTTTAGCAAGATTTGGAGTTGGTTATCTACCAAAACCGGGCGGAGATAAAATTGGACGTAGAAGGTTGGACACACATTTCGTTGGATTCATGAAATTGGGAGCTAAATTTAATTACGATGCTGGTGAACATTTCTACGCAGTTGAAGGAAAAAAATTAAAAGGAGCATACATTCACATGGATGAAGCTTCGGTGACTGGCACGGCAAACATTTTAATGGCAGCTGTTCGTGCTGAAGGAGAAACTGTGATTTATAACGCTGCTTGTGAGCCTTATTTACAGCAGTTATGTCGTATGTTGAATTCTATGGGAGCAAAAATCTCGGGAGTTGGATCTAACATGTTGACGATACAAGGAGTAAAAGAACTTGGAGGTTGTTACCACAGAATTCTGCCTGATATGATTGAAATTGGTTCGTTTATTGGTTTGGCAGCGATGACGAAGTCAGAAATTACCATTAAAGATGTAAGTTGGGATAATTTAGGAATCATTCCAACGATTTTTGGACGATTGGGAATTAAATTGGAACGCAGAGGTGATGATATTTTTGTCCCTGCGCAAGAAAGTTATGAAATTGAAACGTTTATAGACGGTTCTATCATGACGATTTCTGATGCACCATGGCCTGGATTTACACCAGATTTATTGTCAATTATTTTAGTAGTTGCAACACAAGCAAAAGGTTCTGTATTAATCCACCAAAAAATGTTTGAATCGCGTTTATTCTTTGTGGATAAATTGATTGATATGGGAGCACAAATTATCCTGTGTGACCCACACAGGGCAACGGTTATAGGATTGGATCGTAAATACGATTTAAGAGCAATTCAAATGACTTCTCCTGATATTCGTGCTGGAGTTTCATTGTTAATCGCAGCGCTTTCAGCAGAAGGAAAAAGTGTTATTCACAACATCGAACAAATTGACAGGGGATATCAAGATATTGACATTCGTTTAAATAATTTGGGAGCTGACATCAGAAGAATAGGATAATGAAGTATTTAATTAGTTTTATTGGGATTTCAGTCATTTGTCTTGCGTTTTGTTCATCAACGCCAATCGGCTTGAAGAAAGGAGACAAGGCACCAGAGATTGAATTGACAGGAACAAACGGTAAAACAATTAAATTATCAAAACTCAAAGGCAAAATGGTGCTGATTGATTTTTGGGCATCGTGGTGTGGACCTTGTCGTAAGGAAAATCCTAATGTAGTTGAAGTATACAATAAGTATAATAAAACGAAATTCAAAAACGGAAAAGGATTTGAAGTCTTTTCTGTATCGCTAGATCGTTCTGAAGATCCGTGGATTGCTGCAATTGAAAAAGACGGATTAATCTGGAAATATCACGCTTGGGACAAAGAATCTGTTACTTCAAAGGCATACAATGTTTCATCAATTCCTACAGCTTACTTAATTAATGGAGACGGAGAAATTGTCGCTTTTGGCCAAGAGTTGAGAGGATTAGGGTTACATCTTGCACTAGACGCACAAATTTAATGGAGGATTTCGAATTAGAGGATTACCGATTAATTGAATTTAGATATTTTATAAATCCACCTATCATATTATCGATTTCAGAAACGGATTTCTCTAATTCTGCAAACTTTTCAGATTCAATATAATTCAAATCTCTTGCTAAAAACAATTGTGATCGCAATTCGGCTGATGAGGCTTTAGCAACATGAAGAAAATAGCAATTTTGTTTTTTTGAACCTCTATCGTGACCTTCTGCAATATTTGATGGAATTGAAATGGCACATCGCCTCATTTGATCTTTTAAAGCATAATATTACGACAGTTGTGATTCATTAGAGATTTCGCAAGTCTTTACAGCGATTTGGTGTGCCTTTTTGTCAAATTGGAAGTTCATTAAATGATTTATATGTAGCCATTTTTCAAGTGTATTTTTTTGGTATTCTTATTTAAGTTGATGGATATTATCTCATAATCAAAGATAAAATACCTTGGTACTCCAAAATCATGTAATCAGTTTAAAACTGACATCTTTTCACGTAATCAATCAAAACTTCTGACACTCTGTCCTAATTAAATGATTGGCAGCAAATTTGACTAAGAGAAATCAAATAAATTTGAAGCAAAATGTCTGAAGAAAACGAAATAAATAACGAGGAGCAATTAGAAAACGTTGAATCTACTGAAACAGGACAAGAACAAGCTGAACCAACAGCTGAAGAACTATATGCGGAGTTAAATAACAAATATTTACGCTTACATGCAGAGTTTGACAATTTCAGAAAGCGTACGAATAAAGAAAAAGTTGACTTAATCAATTCGGCTGGTGAAGGAGTTTTGCGAGATATGATTCCTACAATGGACGATTTCGAAAGAGCAATTAAAAACAATGAAACTTCAGATGATATAAATGCAGTAAAGGAAGGTTTCCATTTGATTTATAATAAGCACAAGAATACGTTAGAATCGAAGGGTTTAAAATCAATGAATTCTGAAGGTCAAGACTTCGATGTTGAAATCCATGAAGCAATTGCCAATGTTCCAGCTCCATCTAAAAAATTGAGAGGTAAGGTAATTGAAGCAGTTGAGAAAGGGTATTATTTGAATGATAAAGTGATCCGTTTTGCTAAAGTAGTTGTAGGACAGTAAACAAAGAAATAAAAGAATGACAATAAGATTTCAGTCTCAATATTAATTGGGTCTTAAACTCTTAAAGTCTGGCAGTCTAAAAGATATGAGTCAAAAAAGAGATTATTACGAAGTTTTAGGAATTTCAAAAGGTGCAGATGCGACCGAAATA
The DNA here is from genome assembly GCA_963925035.1 of uncultured Flavobacteriales bacterium. Lineage (GTDB taxonomy): Bacteria > Bacteroidota > Bacteroidia > Flavobacteriales_D > Crocinitomicaceae > UBA4466. The sequence continues at coordinate 22,378 of CAWUSK010000031.1, read as the reverse complement.
AAAAAGGCGTATCGAAAATTAGCTTTGAAATACCATCCGGATAAAAACGAAGGAGATACTGCTGCTGAAGATAAGTTTAAAGAAGCAGCTGAAGCTTACGAAGTATTAAGTAATCAGGAAAAGAAACAACGTTACGATCAATACGGTCACGCAGGAATGGGTGGTGGTGCAGGTGGATTTGGTGGCGGAATGAATATGGACGATATCTTCTCTCAATTTGGAGATATTTTCGGTGGTGGATTTAGTGGCGGAGGAAGCTTTGGCGGTAGTCGAGGTGGAGGACGCGCTAGAACAGTTCGTGGTACAAATCTTCGTGTAAAAATGAAGTTGACCTTGCAAGAAATTGCGGAAGGTGTTCAAAAGAAAATTAAAGTCAGTAAATTAATCAATGCTGAAGGTGTAACCTATAAAACATGTTCTACATGTAACGGTTCTGGTCGCATTACACGTGTTCAACAAACGTTCTTAGGAGCGATGCAAACACAGTCTACTTGTAACGCATGTCAAGGAGCTGGAAAAATGATTGATAAACGTCCTTCTGGAGCGGATGCGCAAGGATTGGAGCGAAAAGAAGAAGTTATTGAAATTGAAATTCCAGCAGGAGTTCAAGAAGGAATGCAATTGAGTGTTCAAGGGAAAGGTAACGCTGGACCATTTGATGGAATTCCTGGAGATTTAATTGTCGTAATAGAAGAAATTCCAAATGAAGATTTACGTCGTGATGGAGAACATTTACATTATGATGCTTACGTGAATTTTGTGGATGCTGTTCTAGGACAATCGATAGAAATTCCAACTGTCAGTGGGAAAGCAAAAATCAAAATAGAACCTGGAACGCAAAGCGGAAAAGTATTACGTTTGAAGGGAAAAGGATTGCCTATTGTACAAGGTTATGGACAAGGTGATTTGTTTGTACATATCAATGTGTGGACACCTAAAAAGGTATCTAAAGAAGAAAAAGAAATATTGGAAACATTGAAAGAAAGTGAAAACTTTATTCCAAGCCCAGATCACAACGATAAAGGCTTTTTCCAACGAATGAAAGACATGTTCCAATAAAAATGAATTTCTTAAAGCTTGCCGAAAAAGGTCAAGGGAATGGTAGCACGTATATGTTAACTGTTGTCATTGTCTTTTTTTCGTTGGTTGCGGGACAGCTGTTTGCAGAGATTATTGCTGCAAAGCAGTTGGGTTTTTCTTTGACAAACATCCCTCAAAACGCAGATTTGAACCTTGTATTGACTTTATTGTTAATTCCGTTCGCGTTTGTGTTTTTCGCAGTACTGATGTGTGTCAAATATTTGTTCAAGCGTCCAATTCTAACAATTTTCACGGCGCGAGCTTCATTCGATTGGAAGCGATTTTTCACATCATTTGGAATTTGGGGAGCTGTTTTAGCCATTGCTTTGATAATAGGAATTGCAACTGGTCAGCCTGTAGATTGGAATTTCGATCCAATCACATTTTTTCTATTGCTGTTAATTTCCATTTTCTTAATACCAATTCAAACTACTGCAGAAGAACTGATGTTCCGCGGTTTTTTACTGCAAACCTTTGGTAAGATTTTTAAAAAAGGCTGGATTCCTGTTCTATTAACAGCCACGCTATTCGGATTCCTTCATTGGGCAAATCCTGAAGTTGCGTTGATTGGAAATATTTTACTTCTGTATTACATAGGAACTGGCGTTTTCCTTGCTTTATTGGCAGTTTGGGACGATGGAATGGAATTACCGATGGGTTATCATGCCGTTAATAATATTTTCGCTTCTGTTATTCTAACAAACGATTGGCAAGCATTTCATACGGATGCGTTATTTATCGATTGCTCAGGGCCTGTTTTTGGTTGGGAGTCATGGTTGACATTGATTGTCCTGCAACCTATGCTTTTGCTGTTGTTTGCAAAAATGTATAAGTGGAAGAATATAAAGTCAAAGTTGTTATAAAGAAAAGTGAGACTGCTAGAAGTAATTTTACTTGTATGCATGATTCAAGTTTTATTGAATCCAGTAAATGAATCCATTAAATGGAGCTATTAAAGCTAGTTAAGTCAGTACACTAGCTTTCGTTTAAAATGCTTAAATTTGATTCCCAAAAGAATATGATAAACATGGATATTTTTGAAGAAATTCGCCCTTATAGAGATAAAGAAGTTGCTGATGTAATCGGTAAACTTGTTGTCGATAAAGAGTTTGTAAAGGCAATCACCAAATATCAATATCCAAGATTAATGTATGTTATGCCTGGTTTCACAAAGTATTTAGTAAAAAAAGGATTGAAACAACGTTTGGGAGATATCAGCACTGTGTACGAATTTCAAGACATGGTTGCTGGTTATGTAAACAAAGTGCTTAAAAAGAGTGTTGACAAATTGACGCATGACGGATTGAACGCATTATCGAATAAAGATCCCTATTTATTCATGAGTAATCACCGCGACATTGCAATGGATCCAGCGCTGATTAGTTTTTTACTGCACTCTGACAATCACGGAACAACGGAAATAGCAATTGGCGATAATTTACTTAAACAAGAGTTTGTTTCGAAGTTAATGCGCTTGAACAAAAGTTTTATTGTAAAACGTTCTGCAAAAGGACGTGAAAAACTGTTAGGAACGAAATTGCTTTCTGAATACATTCACCATTCGATTGATTTAGGAAATAACGTTTGGGTAGCACAACGTGAAGGCCGCGCAAAGAATGGGTTAGATAAAACAGATCCTACTATCATCAAAATGTTCCACATGGGAAAACGTGATGAGAATATTAGCCTACAAGAAGCAATAAATGGAATGAACATTATACCTGTTTCTATTTCTTATGAATACAATCCGTGTGATGAACTTATCGCTCGAGAATTGTATGAAATTGAGACAAATGGTTCATTTGAAAAAGACGAGAAAAGCGATGTGATTAGCATTGGAAAAGGAGTAGAAGGATTCAAAGGAAATATCCATTTGCATTTTGGAACTAAGTTAATTGCCACAGATGATGATCCCGTAAAAATTGCTAATCAAATTGATAGACAAATCATAGGAAACTATAAATTGCATCCGTCGAATTACTTGGCGTACGAATTGTTATTGAAAGAAAATCCTTCACTCGGGCCAAATTTGGACGAACTGAAAGTTGATATGCAACTATTGGATTCAAAACGAGAAGAATTTACTGAACGATACTCGAGTTTTACACCAGAATTACGCCCGTATTTTCTTACGATGTATGCAAATCCAGTAATCAATAAAATTAGGGTTAAAGAAAATTAATCAGACTACTTTAAACTAGAATACTGAACGGAGATCCCTGAGCTTTTCGAAAGGTCCAAGTATGAACTGTTTACACCATTTTACTCGCAATCCAAACTTTTAATTTACGAAAAGGAGTTGCATTTGCAAAGTGTGCGAAAAATGCATTTTTGAATCCTGTAATTATAACAGGCTTATTCTTCTTTAATCCTTTATAGCCTTTTTCAGCGACTGTCTTAGGTGACATTGCATTACTTTCGAAAAGAGGCGAATTCTCCATGTTTGCCGCTTGGATAAAACCAGTTCTAGTTGCACCAGGACATAAAGTACTCACAAAAACACCTGAATTCTTTAACTCAAAATGCATGGCTTCTGTAAAATGTAATACGTAAGCTTTCGTCGCTGCATAAACGGACATTTTTGGAATTGGTTGAAAAGCTGCAGTAGAAGCTACGTTGAGTAACATTCCGGATTTTTTATTGGCAAACTTCTTTCCATAAATCAATGATAATTCCGTTAGGTTAACGACATTTAAATTAATCATGTCTGTCGTTTTTCCCATAGAAGATTCGATAAATTGACCGTGGTCTCCAAATCCAGCATTATTGATTAATACATCAACTTCAATTCCTTTATCAGTTATTTTTTCACTGAGTTCTATTCCTGCTCCAGGAAGCGATAAATCATGCGAAATAACCGTTACATCAATTTTATATTGCGTCGTTAACTCATCCGCAATTGTGTTTAAAGTATTTTCGCTTCTAGCAGTAAGAATAAGGTTGTACTTATCTTGAGCAAGTAACTTTGCAAATTCTACTCCAATTCCACTTGATGCGCCTGTAATTAATGCTGTTTTCATAGTTTCAAAAGTACAACCAATCTATCGTTTATTCAGTTTATTTTAGGTTAATTTTTATTTATATAAATCAATTTCGGAGGATTTACTATCTTCACATTAATATCATTTTATGTTAGAAGTAAAAAATATTTCCAAATCCTTTTATAAACACGAAGCCCTCAATGACGTGTCGTTTCATGTTAATAAAGGTGAAGTTTTCGGCTTGTTAGGACCAAACGGTGCTGGGAAAACAACCTTAATTCGTGTGATCAATCGAATCATTCAACAAGACAGCGGTTCTGTTCGGTTTGATGGAGACTTAATGGCTGAGAAAGATTTACAATCGATCGGTTATTTGCCAGAAGAACGTGGATTGTATAAAAATATGACGGTCGAAGCACACGCTATATTTCTTGGCCGTTTAAGAGGACTTTCAAAAAGTGATGTCAAACTCAAAATTGATTATTGGTTCGACCGCTTTGCAATAAACGATTGGCGAAAGAAAAGAATTGAAGAATTATCAAAGGGAATGGCGCAAAAAGTACAATTCATTTGCACTGTTTTGCACGAACCAAAATTGTTGATTCTAGACGAGCCGTTTAGCGGATTTGACCCAATCAATGTTGAGCTAATCAAGCAGGAATTAATTGAAATGAAAGCAGCTGGAAAAACGATTATTCTTTCGACGCACAACATGAAAAGTGTTGAGGAAATTTGTGATCGAGTAGTGCTAATTCATGAATCTAAAAAGGTTGCAGAAGGAAAAGTTTCTGAATTACAAGCAGAACGAAAACAGGGGCTGTACGCTGTTCGATTTAGAGGAAGTATGATTGCTTTTGTGAATGCTTTGTGGACTGGATTTGAAGTTGTAGATAAAACTATTTTAGGCGATGATCGATTTGAAGTCAGCTTAAAAATGCGCGGTGAAAATTCCTTCGATGATTTATTAAAAGTACTTATTGGAGAAGTGCAAATGGAAGCGGCATGGGAAATGTTGCCTTCAATGCAAGATGTATTCATTGATATTGTTCAACCAAAACAAGAGGAGGTAAGCCATGCGTAATAGTTTATTAATCGCGATGCGTGAATGGAAAGAGCGAATTGGCTCCCGTTCATTTGTGATGATGTCCTTTTTAGGACCAATTATCGTTCTTGGAATTATATACGTTTTATTTGCTCTTGGAAGTGAACCAAAACAACACTGGAATGTGTTAATTGCAGATCCATCAGGATTAATGGAAAGTAAAATCATGCCTGGAAAAGACAATTCAATTGATTATTCTTTTGCCGATGGATACATTGAAACTGAAGAGTTCGCTAAAGGAAAAAAATACCAAGAATTTGACGCCTTATTGGAAGTTAATGAAAAAGTACTTACCAATAAAATTAGTCACGTTTTTTATAGAAATGAACCCTCTGTTCGAATGCAAACGCGTGTTCAATATTACTATGAAAGACGTTTAGAAGAGATTCTAATCAATCAATTTACTGATTTGTCATTGATTGATTTTAGAAAAATAAAACAACCTATAACCGTTAGTTTTTCGGACGTAAACGATCCAGAGAATAAAGCTTCTGATTTGTCAGGATGGGTTGGTTTTTTTTACGGTGCATTAATTTTCGTGTTCATTTTTCTTTTTGGAATGACAATTCTAAGAAGCGTTTCGCGTGAAAAAAGCAATCGAATAGTGGAAGTGTTATTGGCTTCTGTTTCTCCGAATCAGCTGATGGTTGGTAAAATTTTAGGAATAGGTTTTACCGCGTTCTTTCAATTTGTTATTTGGACCGTAATTATTGGTTTTGGATTGTACTTCATGCGTGAGAATTTATTTCCAGATTTATTGGATGCGTCAAACATGAACATTCAACAGTTGACAGTGAATGCCTCTGATGCTTCCTACCAAGAAATGCATTTTGCAGCGCGAGAATACAATCAATTTGTAGATCTAATTTTCGGGCAAGTCCAATTTGTTAATATGACAGGTTTCTTCTTGCTCTTTTTTGCAGGTGGATATTTGTTTTACGGAGCTCTATTTGCAGCCATCGGAGCGACGATGGGTTCTGAAAGTGATGGACAGCAGTTTGTCCTTCCGCTGATATTTTTATTGTTCATTGCTTTGTACTCTGGATATTTTGTCTTAAATTATCCAGAGAATACAATGTCTGTACTATTGCACTATATTCCATTTACGTCGCCTGTCGTCGTCATGGTTAAGTTGTCTCAAGGCTATCAACCTGGAGAAGCGTATGAAATTTATTTGTCATTTTTTGTCTTATTAATTTCAGCATTTCTCATGATGGCGGCAGCAGCTCGACTCTATAAAAATGGAATACTGCAATTTGGCCATCGTGTTCGTTTAAAACACGTATTCAAATGGTTGAGAAAGAGTTAATGCGCGTTGCGGTAATTGACTTAGGAACGAATACATTTAATTTATTGATTGCTGAAGTCAATCAATCAAAATTAGAATATATTCACTCGGAAAAGTTAGCAGTTCTTCTCGGAATGGGAGGGATTAACGAAGGCCATATTGCTGATGACGCAATGGGACGTGCAAAATGCGCTCTGACCCAATTCAAATTGAAATGCCTTGAAAAGAATGTTCAATCGATTAAAGCAATTGGAACTTCAGCGCTCCGTGAGGCTAAAAATGCTCATGTTTTAATTGATTTCGCTCTTGATTCACTTCAAATTCCTATTTCTATTATTTCTGGTTTGGATGAAGCACAATTAATCTATAACGGAGTACGCTGCTCTCACCCGATTCAACATTCAACATTAATTATGGATATTGGCGGTGGAAGTACAGAATTTATTCATGCCGATTCAACTGGACTTTTGAAGGCGGTGAGCAAAAATATAGGAGTCTCACGAATTTATCAGTTACTAGGAAATCCAGATGAATACTCTCAAAACCACATTGAGTTTATTACAGATTACTTGAATCAACAAAAATGCGATTTTTTCGAATCTGCCAAATCAACGATTTTAGTTGGTTCATCAGGTAGTTTTGAAACGATTTTTGAAATGACAAAAAAAATGGAATTCCCTGAAACGGGATATTCATTTGAACTTCCAATAGATTCGTTCGTCGGACAATTGGATTGGCTCATTTCCTCCACGCTGGAGCAACGAATGAATAACGAGTGGATTACTTCCATTCGCAAGAAAATGATACCGATAGCGGCTTTAAAAATGAAATGGGTCATCGAACAGATGAACATTCAACAAGTTTACGTTTCTCCTTATTCCCTCAAAGAAGGAGTGTTTATGTCTAGTGCATCGTAGCTTGACATTTATTTTCGGATAAAAGTAACATCACCATTTCCAGCAAATTATTGTAAATCAAATGTCAGAACTACAGTTGAAACAGCTGTAATAAATTCATTGGGTTGAGAGTCAAATAAAAGATGACTTGGATTAAATGCGCTTTGAATGCTCAGCGGTTCAGTTTTCCCGAGTTTATCATCTTCAAAAGCATAAAATACCCACTTCGTCCTTACCGTTGTGTTTGTAATGGTAAGTTAATCCTTTATTTATTGGAAAAGAGCCAGGGTAAAGTCTAATCGAGCAAGATTTAGCATAATTATAACCGAATTAGAATCTATATTCGGAGACTTATTATCTTTATGGAAAATTGAATTTACAATGAGCAAAATATTAATCATAGACGACGAGAGAGCAATACGAAGAGCATTACGCGAAATCTTAGAGTTCGAGGAATTTGAAGTAGACGAAGCGGAAAACGGTAAAGAAGGACTGGATAAAGCAAAATCGGGTGCATATGATATAATATTCTGTGACATTAAGATGCCAGAAATGGATGGAATGGAAGTGTTAGATGGTTTATTGCAGGAGAATGTGGATTCTCCAGTTATTATGATTAGCGGACACGGAAATATTGAAACGGCTGTTCAAGCAATTAAAAAAGGCGCTTTTGATTTTATTGAAAAGCCTTTGGATTTGAACCGTATTCTGGTAACAATTCGAAATGCGAAGGATAAAACGGTGTTAATTGAAGAAAAGAAAGTTTTAAAGAAAACAGTAAAAAGCTTCAAGGGTTCATCCATTATTGGTGAAACAGACGGGATTATTCAAATCAAAGAAATGATTGAAAAAGTAGCTCCTTCTGACGCACGTGTTTTAGTGACGGGTGAGAATGGAACAGGAAAAGAGCTAGTAGCGCGATCACTGCACGATTATAGCGACAGAAAGAATATGCCTTTTATTGAAGTTAATTGTGCTGCAATTCCTTCTGAATTAATCGAAAGTGAATTGTTTGGTCACGAAAAGGGCGCTTTTACGTCTGCCGTAAAACAAAAGAAAGGAAAGTTTGAATTGGCATCTGGTGGAACATTATTTTTGGATGAAATTGGCGATATGTCAGCAAGTGCGCAAGCAAAAGTATTGAGAGCACTTCAAGAAAATGTTATTCAACGTGTCGGAGGAGAAAAAGATATTAAAGTCAACGCTCGAATTGTTGCAGCTACAAATAAGGATTTAAGAAAGGAAATTGAAGCGGGTAACTTTAGAGAAGATTTATACCACCGTTTGGCTGTTATTTTGATGCATGTTCCTTCACTGAACGATAGAAGAGACGATATTCCATTATTGGCAGAACACTTTATGACATTGGTATGTTCGGAGCATGGAATTGCACGTAAATCATTTGAGAATAAAGCCCTGGACGAATTGCAAAAAACGAACTGGACAGGTAATATTCGTGAATTGAGAAATATTATTGAGCGACTTATAATTCTTGGTGGTCAAGTTATTTCAGCTGAGGAAGTGAAAGCTTTTTCAAATCCAAGAGCTTAATTATTTGTAGACGCGCAGGTCATTTTTAACAATTTCTTGAACGGTAGATGGGATGATTTGACTTTTTGAGATCAAGTTAACGCAACTTGTATCAGTTAATAGTGCAAGTTCAAAATCATTGTTAACGTTCATATCATTGATCAATAAGGCTCTAAACGCATAAACTTTTACCGAAGCAGATTGATGGGTCAGTAATGCGTTTAGCTCATTTTCATTGGCGTTTTGAAGTAACTCATTAAAAATAAATGTGTTATCTATCGTCTCATCAGTTTTAGGCTCGAATACAGCTGTAACTGTCGAGGTTTGGTTAATATGAAAAACAATACTATCTAATTTATTCTCATAACGATATGCTAATAAAATTTTATTAGATGGGTTTGAAGGAATCGCGTGAATAAGCACACGGAATTCGTTGTAGTCTTTTGCTGATATCTCCATACTTTTCACCGTAAGCACAAGAATTATCGACAATAAGGAAAGCATTTTAAATTTCATAAAATCTGCAATTTTTTTTCAATAGATGAATATCAATAACCGAGCCGCCCCATTCGAGAACTGTAAAACCTTTTCTGAAGGCTGGTTCAATTAACTGTGGCTCAAGATAATAATAATCACTCGGATTAACAACTGGGCAAGTAAGAATGTAAAATCGATAAACGTTGTCAGGCTGAGGTGTAATTGTTAATTCAGCAAAATAGTTGGCATCATTATTTAAGACAAAATAAATATAATTGAATTCATGCTGCATCAGTTTAGGTCCCCAGTATGTAATAAAATCTGCTTTTTCCTTGGAGTTGAATCCAAATAAATTAAGCTGTTCTTCCAAAAATGAAGTCGATTCAGCACTACGAACGACACTTCCTTTTTTAGGATTAATTATTTCTGTTTTAATTAGTTGCTCTGATTCCCAAAATAGGTAGTTGAAAGTTTCTAATCCAATTTTGATATCGCCGTTTGGAAAAGCTGTTCCTTTCCATGTATCATTATAAGTTGGATAAGTAAAGACCATTTTTCCTTTAGGTTTAACATTTACTGAAAATGACGTTTTTAATTCAGGATAGAGATAAACAACAGGTTTATCAACCGTAATTGGGAATTCACTCGACTCAAATCTGATTTCATATAAGCTAATATATTGTGATTTAATCACCAATGAGTCAGCATATATTTCGAAATAAAAGTCGTTGCAAAAGAATTGAAAATTATGAACCCCTGGGGATGAAATTAAGCTAAACTGACTATCATCGTTCAATATAACGGAGCGACTTTTGCCGTCAATACTGTAGGTGATTAATTGGTTGTTTTGCTCTTCAGTTATTCCAATGATTTTAAAAATGAACTTGGATTTGTTGGAGGCTAATTGTTCGCTTTTTTCGGAAGAAATTAATGTCACTTCAGGAATTGAAATGCCTTTTTCACTGGCTAGAGGAATTAATGTGATGTGAAGACATATAAAAGCAATAAAATATTTCATAACATTTGATTTGATTTTAGTACAATTCAAACCAAGCTTGGTTCAAGAAAGATATGTCTTTTGTTACAAAAGTTCAATAACCTTCTTTACCAAATTGGAAGAGCAGAATTCTTCTGTGTGTAACGCAACATTAGACAAGTTGCCTTGTTTGTAATGATTGAAAGACGTTTCTATGAATTTAATTAAAGTACTTTTATCCGAGTAATCGACGAAACATCCGCATTCGGTATGTTCTACAATTTTATGAAGATCACTGCCATTTTCGCCGATAGCGATGATCGGTCGTTTTGCTCCAAGGTATTCAAAAAATTTTCCAGTTAGAATCCCTTTTACATTTCCTGAGTTATTTGCCACCAGTAATAGTAATTGAGACGAACGTTGCAAAGCAATGCTTTCTTCATGTGGAATAGGAGCAGTTACTGTTACGAATTTTTCTAAGTCATATTCTTTTAAAGAATTGATGACTTGATAATCAACAGTGCCGATTAAATTGATGTTTAAGTGTTGAGCGATGTCTGAATTTTTTTTAGTCAATCGACCCAAGACTTTCCATAATACCAATGGATTTCGTGTAAAAGGCATTGAACCGAAGTGGGAAATTGTAAATTTCGTGTCCAGATTTATTGATGAAGCATCGAACTCAGGAAAGTCGTATCCGTTTGTAACGACATGTATCTTTCGATTGGCAATTTCTTCTAATCCCGTTGCACAAGCATTTGAAACTGTTACAACTTCGTCGGCTTTTGTTAATACAAGCTTTTCAAGTCGCTTGTGTTTCTTATCTGCTCTTTTTCCAGGAAGTAAATCGGCGTAAAAGTCAATTTGTGTCCAAGGATCACGGAAATCTGCAATCCACTTTACGTTGAACTTCTCTTGTAATTTAAATGCAATCAAATGTGCACTGTGTGGCGGACCAGTTGAAATTATAGTCGTTATTTCAGGATGTTCGTTTAAATATCTGGAGAGAAAACGAACGCTGGGTTTGATCCAAAAGACGCGTGAATCTGGAATAAACATGTTTCCACGTACCCAAATCATTGCTTTTTGAATAAACGATTGCTTTTTAGATTGTGTAAATCCAACTCCTGCTTTTTTTCCTCCATTGATGAACTTATTAGGTTCAAAAATCTTTCTTCTAATCACTGTAACGTCTGTAGATACTTTTTGATTCAAATTCTCGTCAATTGCAGGCCATGCAGCATCTTCGGGACAGTAAACAGTTAGATTAAAGTTATTTTCTTTAAAGTAATTCGAAAAACGCAACCATCGATGAACACCAGCGCCACCTGAAGGAGGCCAATAATAGGTGATTAACAGAACGTTTTTTTCGCTTTTCAAATTAATTCAATTTCTCCAATACTGCAGCTATTGCATCTTTTAGTCCAGCTGGATTTTTACCACCTGCAGTTGCAAAGAATGGTTGTCCACCGCCACCGCCTTGGATGTGTTTAGATACTTCACGGATAATATTTCCAGCGTGCAAGTCTTTTTCTTTCGTTAAGTTGTCAGAGATAATTATGCTCAATGTACATTTATCACCTTCTTTCCCTCCAATTATTCCAACAAAATTGTCAAGTTCACCTTTGAATTGGAATAATATATCCTTGATTGAATCTCCATCCAATTCCACAATCTCATTCAATAATTGTATCCCGTTATGCGTTGAAATCGAATTTTTCAGCGTTCCTTTTACGAGTTTCGCTTTCTCTTTTTGAAATTGTTCAATTTCTTTTGTCAAGCTTGCGTTTCTTGTCAATAAATCATTGACAGCTTTTACGATGTCTTTCGGATTTTTCAAAGAAAAAGAAACTTCGTCTAGTAAGTTCGCTTTCTTTTGGAAATAGGCTTCTGCATTAGAAGATGTAATTGCTTCAATCCTTCTAATACCAGCTGCAACAGCCGATTCAGAAGTCAGGATAAACAATCCAATCTCGCCTGTGTTTTGAACGTGTGTTCCTCCGCACAATTCAACTGAATCGCCAAATTTGATAATACGAACGGTATCGCCGTATTTCTCACCAAACAAAGCCATTGCACCCATTTCTTGAGCGACTTCCATTGGTGCGTTACGCTTTTCTTCTAATGCAATATTTGCTTTTATTTGGTCCGAAACTAGTGCTTGAATTTGCGATAACTCTTCCTCTGTTACTTTTGAAAAGTGAGAGAAATCGAAACGTAAATAATCAGCATTTACTAACGAACCTTTTTGCTCAACGTGTGTTCCAAGAACAGTTCTTAACGCATGGTGCAATAAGTGCGTTGCAGAGTGATTGTTTGCAGAAGCTTGGCGTTTACTTTTTGAAACTACAGCCTCAAATGTCGCGTTGACATCAGCGGGTAATTCTTTCATTAAGTGAACAATCAAATTATTCTCTTTCTTGGTATCAAAAACAGAGGTTTTGACACCGTTAGACTCAAGATATCCAGTATCTCCAACTTGTCCGCCACCTTCAGGGTAGAAAGGGGTTAAATTGAATACAACTTGAAAAAATTCTTTTTGTTTCTGAGATACTTTTCTGTATTTAACAATTTTGACTGTCGCAGAAAGATTATCATATCCGACAAACTCTTCAATATTGTCTTCTAATAATTGAACCCAATCGTCTGTTTCAATTGCAGTAGCAGCTCTAGAGCGATCTTTTTGTTTCGTAAGTTCTGCTTCAAATACCTTCTCATCGATTTCTAATCCGTTTTCACGGGCAATCAATGATGTTAAATCAACCGGAAAACCGAAGGTGTCATACAATTCAAAAACTACAGTTCCATCAATCAATTTAGAACCGTTCTTTTTCGTGTCGTTAATTACGACATCAATGCGTTTTAATCCTTGTTCCAATGTTCTGAAAAAGCTATTTTCTTCTTCAGTAATTACTTTATGAATAAGTTCTTTTTGCTTGATTAATTCTGGAAATGCAGTTCCCATTTCTGATGTCAAAACAGAAGAAAGATCGGCTAAAAATGAATCTTTTAATCCTAAAGTCTGGTAACCGTAACGAACAGCTCTTCTCAAAATACGACGAATAACATAACCAGATCCAGTATTTGAAGGAAGTTGGCCGTCAGCGATTGAAAATGATATGGCTCGGACGTGATCTGCAATTACACGCAAAGCAATGTCTGTTTCTTCGATTGTTTTGTATTTTTTTCCAGAAACCTTTTCCATGTGTTGGATTAAGGTTTGGAATAAATCAGAATCGTAGTTGGATTGTTTTCCTTGCAAGGCCATTGCTAAACGCTCTAATCCCATTCCTGTATCAACGTGCTTTGCTGGAAGCGGTTCCAAAAATCCATTTGCTTTTCTATTGAACTCCATGAAAACGTTGTTCCAAATCTCAATCACTTGAGGGTGGTCTTCATTTACCAATGATTTGCCATCAATCTTTAATCGTTCGTCAGTGTCGCGTAAATCAACGTGGATTTCTGTGCATGGTCCACAAGGTCCTATGTCTCCCATTTCCCAGAAGTTATCTTTCTTATTCGCAAGAATAATTCTATCTTCAGAAATGTATTTTTTCCAAATCTCAATGCTTTCTTGGTCTACAGGAACTCCATCTACTTCATCACCCTCAAAAACAGTAACATACAATTTATCAACGGGGATTTTATAAACTTTAGTTAATAAGTCCCATGCCCATTCAATCGCTTCTTCTTTGAAGTAGTCGCCAAATGACCAGTTTCCAAGCATTTCGAACATGGTGTGATGATAAGTATCAACACCAACTTCTTCTAAATCGTTATGTTTACCAGAAACGCGTAAACATTTTTGAGAATTTGCAATACGTGGATTTTTAGGCGTCGCATTTCCAAGAAAGAAATCCTTGAATTGATTCATTCCAGCATTGATGAACATCAAGGTTGGATCGTTTTTTACAACCATTGATGCGCTCGGCACAATTTCATGTCCTTTTGATTCAAAATAATCAAAGAATGCTTTTCTAATTTCTGATACTGTCATTTGTGTGCGTAAAATCGTTTTGTAACTCTGCAAATGTACTTTATTATTAATTGATAATTGACAATGTAAAATTGACAATTATTGAATTATTAATTTTTGATTGAGTTTATTAATAATAATATTTAGTTCATCAAAGGGAATTTTTGAAGAGCAGTTGATTTGATTCTTATGGTTACTGATAATTAATACCCCTGCTTTATCTTCTTCATATCCAATTGGATGAATGCTGAGAGTTATAGTTTGATTATCAATGGACTTTTTACCGTCTTTAAACCATCCATAGTCTGCTTCATAATAGATCATGTTAGTGTCAAATTTTATGGTTTCTGTTCCAAATGTATTCCATAAAGCAACTCTTAATAAATAAAGGAAAATTAAACCTGAAAGTAAAACACCAAAAAGTAACCGAATTTTAAACCCTCTCTAGAAGATATAATATTATAGGTCATGAAAATTGGGATTGAAATTGCAATTAAAGTACATAAGTAAAATGTTCCTCTAATAAAAAAAGGAGATTTTTTAACTGACAGTTTTAGAGCATTGTTTTCAAATGAGTATTGCATTTTTTCATTATTCATTATTCATTGTCAATTATTTAACTTCCTTTTTATAAATCATTTGTGTCGGATATGCAAAATCAAGACCTTCTGAGTTGAATCGTTTTAAGATCTCCATATTGATGTGCGTTTGAGTTTTAAAAATATCCGATGTAGGTTTTATATAATAGATGTATAAAATCCCCATTGAGAAATCTCCCCAATTATTAAATGTAATGAGTCTATTCTCCTCTAAATCTTCGCAATTATCAGTTATTTCTTCTAAGATTTTTATGGCAAGCTCCATTTTTTCAGGAGTAGTTTCATAGGTCAATCCTAAGTTTGTCACCACTTTTCTTGACGGTTCTAAGGTTACATTTTCAACTGCTTCGTCACTGAAATGCGCGTTTGGTAAAGTTACCAATCGACCTTCTAAGGTCCTTACTCGTGTGCTTCGAATTCCAACTTCTTCTACAAATCCATCGTAACCATGGATTTTAATTCGATCACCTACTTTAAATGGTTTATCTACGTAAACCATTATTCCACCAAAAATGTTCTTAACCGTATCTTGTGCTGCCAAGGCAAGTGCCAGACCTCCAATTCCTAGTCCTGCAATTACGGCACCGACATCAAATCCAACATTATTTAAACCAATGACAATACCTAAACTCCATAATATGATTTTAAATAATTTCCGCAGCAATGGTAGTAGTTGATCATCCAAATCACTGTCTGATTTAGAAATCATAGGAGATAGATACTCAACAATTATTGCGTCAATTGTTCTTACAATTAACCAAGTCACATTTAACGTGAAAATAAACGTAAAAACATGTGCGAAAAAGCCATCGATATTATCACCAAAAGTCAATCGTTGAAACCCCCAATAAAAACCAAGAATACCAATTGCATAAACAATTGGTTCTTCCAATTTATCCACTAGTAAGTCATCTAAATTTGATTTTGTTTTTGCAGTTAACTTTTTAACGTATTTACCAATAGCCCAGTAACATATCTTTGCGATTACGATCGCTCCAACTAATATACCAAACGATATTGCCCATGAACTTATTTTGTTTCCGTAAAATGTTTGATTTAGAAAATCCATCATTGTAATTTGTCGTTTTAATTTTCGTTGCGAAGATAATAGTATCTTTGTGAAGATTCAACTATTCATAGGTTTATCTATGATTGACCAAGAGAAACGAGTGAAATTAAAGGTTAAAAATACGGCTTCATTTATTCTTGTTTTATTGGCAATTTTTTGTGCCAGTATTCTCGTGCGACTTCCACATTTTTTATCCAACGACTTTTTCTTTGATGGAGACGAAGGGATTCTTGGTATTATGGCGCAAGACTTTTTACTTGGAAAGGGGCTTCCACTTTATTTTTATGGACAGAATTACGGCTTTTCTTCGCTAGAGGTTGTTTCCACCGCTTTTTTTATCAAGTTAATTGGTAGCGGAATTTGGGCATTGAGGTTAGGCGGATTGTTGCTTTTTTCAATTGGACTTACGTTCGTTTGGAAAGCGTTAGTAGAAACGAATACGTCTAAGATTATTTCTGTTTTTTGCTTGACTTTGTTGCTATTATCTCCAACTTGGTTTTTATGGGGAGGAATGGTTCGAGGAGGTTATGTGACCGCATTTATGTGTTTTGGAATTTTGTTTTATATCACTCTATTAAAAAAAATGAATTGGAAGTGGGTAATGATTTCTTCTCTCATTTCTGTCGTTGCGTATGAATCGCAACCGTTACTTTTTATTCCAATTCTTCCTTTCTTGATCAATTGGATGATTCCGATTAAAGTCAACTTCAAAAAGCTAATTGTATTTATTTTTCTTTCCGCCCTGCTAATTGTTACTCTTCACTATTTTGGAGCAAATGAAACTGTTTGGTCTGCTCCGAAATCTGTCTTTTTTGACGCCGAACAATTTGAAAACCTAGCGATTCAATCAGAGGGAATGATATATGGGTATTCCAACTTCTTCTTTTTCACAATGAACATACCTATTTCAACGTGGTGGTTTGTATTGCTATTGATTTCATTGGTATTGCTGGTACTTTATATTCTTCAATTTTATTTAAAATCACATAAACAACATCGACGAGTTGTGTTATTGATGGTTGTATGTCTTTTGCTTTCTGTTTTTCTAATTTCTTCAGTGTCTCTATATTCTCCTCGCTATTGGTTGGGCTTTTTTACAGGGATTCTCTTTCTTTTTATTTATGCGGTAATTCACGGAGATGACATGAAAAACAGATTTAGTGTACTTGTTGGTCTGATATTTATTTATACGCTAGGATTAATCTCAGCAAGGGAAATGAAACGCGATTGGTACTTTGTTAATGTGAATGAGGTTAACACAATAACAGAATTGTATCATGAGGTGAAATCAAGAAAAATTAAAGCAGTATTTATTACTGATCCTGTTTTGCAATGGAAGTGGAATTATCTGTTTGGACGATCCATCCCAGGAACATATTTTAGTGAGAAAGAGCGCACCAACGAGTTCCGGTATATGGTGTTTCATGAACTTGATGAAAACCCTTCAAACACAGCAATAATTGGATTGTTTGGAAACTATTCTGGATTTGATGAGTCAGCGTCTTTTAAGGCGAAAATTGACCAAGTAGCGATCAAATATTACATTATGGATGAAGTTGAAAAATCACTTGTAAATGATGCAATGGTTCGGCTGAAGTGAATTCTCTAAGTTTAATTAACAATTCTAAACATATTTTACTCTTATCTTCGCGTTGTGTCAAAACAAAAATTTAAATATAATCCAGCGACCTTGTCTTATGATAAAGTTGAAATTGGCGCTTGGAAAAGAGTGCTGCGTGTTTTGTTATGGATCGCTCCAAGTTTAGTTTTAGGCCTGCTATTGGCAGTTGTTATTGCTCGAAGAATAGACTCCCCAAAAGAAAAGGAATTAAAATCAGAATTGCTTGAAAATGAACGTGAACTGAATCGCTTACAAAATGACATGAAGTTGGTGAATGAAGTCCTCGATGTCTTGCAAAGCAGGGATGAAGATTTATATCGAGCAGCGCTTTATGCAGACCACTTCCCTGAAGAATTAAGGACAATGGGAGCAGGAGGAAGTGATCGATACGAGTATTTGTCCAAGTTATCAAACGCAGCGTTATTGCTAGCTACCTCTGAACAAATGGATAAACTTGAGCGAAGATTAAATGCTCAAAGTATGTCCTTTAGAGAATTGTTAAAGCTTGCCAAAGATAAAGATAAATTACTAAGTTCCATTCCTGCAATTCAGCCTGTTCGAAATATAGATCTAAAAAGGAAAATTTCGGGATTTGGTTTCAGAATTGATCCGATTTATAAAACAGTTCAAAAGCATACAGGAATGGATTTCACTGCAGATTCCGGTTCTGATGTTTACGCTACTGGCGATGGTTTTGTTGAAGTGATTGAGCGAGAAAAATGGGGATATGGAAATTGTATTATTATTAATCACGGTTACGGATACAAAACACGTTATGCTCATTTAAGTGCCTTTAAAGTGAAGCTTCGTCAAAAGATAAAGAGAGGAGAGTTAATTGGTCTTGTAGGGTCGACAGGTAAATCAACTGGTCCGCACCTTCATTACGAAGTGGAAGTGAATGGAGAAAAAGTAAACCCTATTGGTTATTACCATTCGGATTTGACTCCAGAACAGTTCGAACAATTGCTTCAGATGAGTGAAAACTCACATCAAGCAATGGATTAAAATTTAAAAAACTGACATTTTGACGGTTGTTTTTACGTCAGTTTTTCCTCTATACTATGGCAATTCTGTCATATTTGTCATGAAAACGGTACTTTTTTGCCTTGGCATAATCATTGAATGAACCAAATCAAACAAAAAGGATTAAATAATAAAGTAAACAGTATCATGGGAAAAATAATTGGAATTGATTTAGGTACTACAAACTCATGCGTTTCAGTAATGGAAGGAAATGAGCCAGTAGTAATCTCGAACTCTGAAGGGAAGAGAACAACGCCTTCAATTGTAGCGTTTGTTGATGGAGGAGAGCGTAAAGTTGGTGATCCAGCGAAACGTCAAGCCATTACAAACCCTACTAAAACAATCTATTCGATCAAACGTTTTATGGGTTCTACTTTTGACGAAGTAAAATCTGAAATTGGTCGAGTACCTTATAAAGTAGTTAAAGGAGATAACAATACACCACGTGTTGAAATCGACGACAGAAAATATACACCACAAGAAATTTCAGCAATGATTCTTCAAAAAATGAAGAAAACAGCTGAAGATTACTTAGGTCATGAAGTTACAGAAGCGGTTGTTACTGTTCCTGCATACTTCAACGATTCACAACGTCAAGCAACTAAAGAAGCAGGTGAAATTGCTGGTTTGACAATCAAGCGTATTATCAATGAGCCTACAGCGGCAGCTTTGGCTTATGGATTAGACAAAAAAGGAATCGATCAGAAAATTGTAGTATTTGATTTCGGTGGAGGTACACACGATGTTTCTATCCTTGAATTAGGAGATGGAGTATTTGAAGTATTATCTACAGATGGAGATACTCACTTAGGTGGAGATGATGTTGATAATGCAATCATTGATTGGTTAGCAGCAGAGTTTAAAAGTGATGAAGGATTGGACTTGACAAAAGATCCAATGGCATTACAACGGTTGAAAGAAGCAGCAGAGAAAGCGAAAATTGAACTTTCTTCTACAACTTCAACTGAAATCAACTTGCCTTATATCATGCCAGTTGACGGTGTGCCAAAACACTTAGTAAGAACATTACAACGTTCAAAATTTGAGCAATTAATTGCTTCTATCGTTGAAAGAACTATCGCACCTTGTCGTTCAGCATTGAAAAGTGCAGGATTAACAACTAAAGATATTGATGAAGTTATTTTGGTTGGTGGATCTACACGTATCCCAGTTATTCAAGATGCAGTGAAAAATTTCTTCGGAAAAGAAGCTTCTAAAGGAGTGAATCCAGATGAGGTTGTTGCAATTGGAGCTGCTATTCAAGGTGGTGTATTAACAGGAGAAGTAAAAGATGTATTGTTGTTAGACGTTATTCCATTATCATTAGGTATTGAAACAATGGGTGGTGTTTTAACAAAATTGATCGAGGCAAATACAACGATTCCTACGAAGAAATCAGAAGTATTCTCAACAGCATCAGACAACCAACCATCTGTAGATATTCACGTATTACAAGGTGAGCGTTCAATGGCTGCGGATAACAAAACGTTAGGTCGTTTTCAATTAACAGATATTCCACCAGCGCAAAGAGGAATGCCACAAATTGAAGTGACATTTGACATTGATGCAAATGGTATCATGAATATTTCTGCAAAAGACAAAGGAACTGGAAAAGAGCAATCAATTAAAATTGAAGCTTCTTCAGGATTGTCTGAAGCTGAAATTGAAAAAATGAAAGCTGAAGCGGTTGCAAATGCAGATGCGGATAACAAAATGAGAGAGGAAGTTGAAACTATCAATAAAGCTGATTCATTGATTTTCCAAACTGAACGTCAATTGAAAGAGTACGGAGATAAAATCCCAGCTGATAAAAAACAACCAATTGAAGATGCATTGACTGAATTGAAAAAAGAATACGATGCGAAGAATATGGAGAATTTAGAGCCAGCAATGGAGAAATTAAACCAAGTATTCCAGGCAGCATCTGAAGAAATGTACAATGCTGCAAATGCAGGAAGCGGTGATGCAGGAGCATCTTCTGAAACTGAAGCAAATCCACAAGACGAAGTAACTGATGTTGACTTTGAAGAAGTGGAAGAGAAAAAATAGTTTTTTTATATAATAAATAAAAAGGCGGTCTTAGTTGATCGCCTTTTTTTGTATAGAGATGTGCAGTTTTAATTGAATTAATAGTCATAAATATTACACTTCGTTGATTCAAAGGTGTATAATTGACTGTGAAATGTTTAGTCTTTTGTTCAGCCTTGTATAGATTTGTTTCTAATTAGTGAAAAATCAATTTCTAAAGTTATTTCGATGATTACTTTAGTCTCAACTATTAAATCCAAGGCTTATGAAATCTACATTTACTTTATTGGGAATATTCACTTTAGTGTTAACTCCCAAGTCGCAACAACTTCTATTCAGTTCAATAATACCAAAGGTTTGATGCAGTTGTGTTTTTTACGGACTTGGCAAATGCAATGGCCGCTATGAAACAACAAACAGTTCATTTCTTCCGGCTTCTTGATAAAACACTGCGGGGTACGTGTAACTTTTGTAAATACTAGCTGGTGTGCCTTTATCAAGCGCAAAATCTAGACATTTCTTTAGGTAAAATTCCGAACTGTCTGATTGTTTCAAATAGGAATAACAAATTCCGATGTTCATGGTGATCATTTAGCAAAATCATTATGAATATCTTCTGGATTTTCACTTAGATAGTTGGCTAATGAAAGTTTAAGGTACTTTAATGATTCCGGGTACCTTTTTTCTGTCCAAAGAGCTATTCCGTAATTGTTAAGGTGATTTTTATTAAGTTTTAAATTGGTTTTTTCTAAAATAGAAATGGCTACTCTTATTTCTTTGCATGCTTTTTACCTGTCTGTCCTATTATTAAAGTAAATAACTCCTAATGCGTTATGGTAATCAGCAAGGTATTTAGGGTTGTTATTCGTTTTTTGAATTATTCTTTTTATTCTATCGACGTATCATTTCGCTTCTTGTAAATCATGGCGGTAGGTTAATGAAAATCGACTAATCTCATTTATTACCGTTATTTCCTTGTCGTAATTGTTAGTTTTTTCAGCAAGCTCCAACGCTTGATTAAGCAGTGAAAATGATTTCTTGATATCAAGATAATTTTTGTTAGATGCCTTTTTGATTAATGAGTCAATTTCTTTCGAACTCTTATTGTGCGTAGTTTGCCCATTTGCTAATTGATTTGAAATAGTCAAGAGGATAAAGAATAGAAGGGAATAGCTAGCTTTCATTGGCAGGAAGACATTCAATCATAATTGTGAATTAAATATACAAAAAAAAACGCCTCATCATCGATGAGGCGTTTTGCTATAAAGAGTTAAATGTAATTTATTTTTTGACTTCGTTAACCACAGCTGTAAAAGCTTCTGGGTGATTCATTGCTAAATCCGCAAGTACTTTACGGTTTAGTTCCATGTCACTTTTATTAACAAGTCCCATGAATTGAGAATAGCTCATTCCGTGAATACGTGCACCAGCGTTAATACGCGTGATCCACAATGCGCGGAAGTTTCTTTTCTTTTGTTTACGTCCGATGTAAGCATAAACGAGACCTTTTTCGATCGCATTTTTTGCTACAGTCCAAACATTTTTTCTGCGTCCAAAGTAACCTTTAGACAGCTTCATCAAATTTTTTCTACGTGCTCTTGAAGCAACGTGATTTACTGATCTTGGCATAATTTTAAGTTTTTAATAAAGAGTACATCACTATCACAGATGGTTTAGTTACTCGTTACTTGGTTATTTAAATAAACCTGTATGAATCCGAAACATTTCGGAT
>CAWUSK010000030.1:0-36969 GCA_963925035.1 uncultured Flavobacteriales bacterium | reverse complement strand
CCAAAATTATAGACATCTGCACCAATACTCCAATTTGATTCTACTTGATCAATCGGCGTTATTGCGTATTGAACTCCATTTGTGCTTTCATTCGTAATCCAGGTGTTTTGGATTAATATATCATCCTGTGCTTGTTCCAATACCTTAAAATCATCTACAAACCAAGCGTAACCCCATTGTCCCGTCCAGTTTAAGCGTAAGTAAATTTCGTTTACCGCACCTGTTAAAGCAGAGTTTATGTTGATTCTAATTTTTTGAGGGTTATCTGAAAATGTTCCATCTGTCCAATTAGGAAAAATATCGAACACATTGTTCATTGCGCTAATATCAGTCATAGGATCTAAATTGGGCCACGTTACGTTTCCAAATCCGTCACCAATTCCTACAACCAAATAAGGTCTTTCGTAATTATATCTTTTATAAAATGTTTCAAACTCAACAATTACATTTGGTGTTCCAGTCAAGTCTAAAGGTATTGCAGTTGTTAGCCATGAATCTTCAAGGTCTAGGCCTCCGGTTGTTGAGCCGTAAAGATCAGAATCTATCATTGCCCAACCGTCGTTTGCCGAAGTTGATAAAATGGTATCAATAAAAAATGGTCCTTGGCACGTATCGTTTCCAATTGTCCAATTCAATGTGCAATCAGTCGCATCATGGTCTAAAACCCATTCGGCAGGATTATCAAAAGTACTTTCCCAAATTGTATTTAATTTTTGATGAACATCTGTATTTACTGATTGATGTTTTGGACTTTTTTCATTTCCACGAATCACATTATTTTGTGCGTATGCTGTTAAAAATGCAAGTACAAATACAATGGATAAACAACTTTTAATCATAGTCTTTTATTTGAAGTGCTAAGTTAGGTAAAATTGAGGAATGCTTCGGCATAAAAAAGGGGAGTAACACAAGTTACTCCCCTTTCTATAACATTTTTTTGCTATTGCAATTTGTTACTTAATTGAAACACGCTCTACGATAGAACCATTTTCATTTGAAACAACAATCATGTAGATTCCTGAAGCATTTGAAGAAAGATCAACTGTAGTTGCTGTATTAGCTGAAGTTGTTAAAATTGAATTACCTAATAAGTCATACACCTCAATTGAGTTTTGTGTGTTCTTATCGTTAGTAATATTAACAATACCTTCTGATGGGTTAGGGTAAATAGAAACACCTGAAAGGTTGTTTTCATTCAATCCAACACCCCAAGTATCACCCATTAACAAACGTAAAGCAAAAGCATTACCATTTGTATAAACTGTAAGATCAGCTGGTACATAAATCATACTCGCGTATGTCGGTTGATCAACTGTAATATCATCAATTAATGAAATTGTGTTTGAGTTATCATTTGAATACAATTCAGCAGCAAAGAAATATGCATTTGCATCCAAAGTAATTACATTATCGAAAAAGATAGTTGCTTTACCAGCCGTTACATCAGCAGCAGTAATTTCATAGGCATTTCTCAAATACAAAGGAGAAATATCATCATTGAAAAAGTTAGCTGTATCGATGATTGAAATATAAACTTCACCACCAGCAACTGTATTACTTCCAAGAATTAATTCGAAACCTGAAAGCTGAGATTGTTGTTTAATTGCATAATAATTTGCCAACATGATTCCATCCGCAGAACCAGCAGATGAAGAAGATGTAGTTCCATATGAAGCCAATTCAGAAACTGCCGCAGGATAAACACCAGCACCATCAATAGAGTAGATGTTGTCAGTAACTGCAAAACTTCTTAAGTATGAGTTATTGAAAAATTCTGGCCCCATTGTTTCTTCAGCAGAAACAGCAGTGTATGTACCATCGTAAACTCCAGTAGCAGTAACTGCAGCAATAGACATTTCGATATCAACTGTATCTCCAGAAGCAAGTAATGGCTCAAGTAAATTTGTTGAAAACGATACGAAATCTGCATCTACGTCTAACATTGTTTGATCAGTTGTACCAAAGTTTGAAACTCTAGATCCAACGATGTAGTTAGCGTCCAATTGATCCAATGGCGTTCTTCCATACTCAATACCTTCATTGTTTTCACCAACATACCATGAAGTTAATAAATGAATATCGTTAATTGGTTGCTCAATGATTCTGATATCGTCAATTGCCCAGTGCCATCCCCAGTTACCAATATAGTTGAACTTAATCAATACATTGTCAATGTTTCCCGCTACTGCAGAAATGTTAATTTGCGTAGTACCTGCAAAGTTAACATTCGCTTCAGCGTTGTCATTTGTAGTAATTACATAGTCAGTCCAGCTCATTCCACCATCAGCAGAAACGGAAACTGTTCTAGCATCCTCAAACGTTCTGTAGTGGTGCTCAAATTCCAAAATAACATCAGAATAAGCTCCCAAATCGATATCAGTTAAGTTATATGTAACACTTGCATCTTGACTTGCAGCATTACCTGCAGCATCCGAATTGATTAAAAAGTAACCATTTGAAGCAGTTGTCATATTAGCATCTCCGAAAGCTGGAGTTGCAGTAACATCTGTAGTCCAAGACCAGTTTAATGCTGGAGCTGAAGAGTTCGTTAATGTCCAATTTCCGGCAACACTGCAATCATCTTCCCAAATTACAAACGCTTTTTCAGTATTTATAACTGGTTTAGTTGGCGCTTTTTCTATTGTACTATTGTACTTTGTACTTTTAAATGTTTTCCCTATTTGCTGAGCATGACTTAAAGAAATCAATGCACAAGCCAATATTGATAAGTAAACTTTTTTCATAGACTGTTTTTTATGTGAGTTGCAAAGTTACACTATTTTGAACTATTTTACAAATGCATGTGAATCTTAAAACAACAAAAGCTGCCTCCTGTAAGAGCAGCTTTTATTATTTGAAAGACTTTAACTTCGTAAAGTCCGGTAGAATGTCTATTTATTTAACAGGGACTTAACCGTTTCTGCAATTAACTTACCATCGGCTTTTCCTGCTAATTTTGATGAAAGGATTCCCATCACTTTCCCCATATCTTGAGACCCTGCGGCACCTGTTGAAGCAATAGCACTTTCAACTTCGGCTTTCACTTCATCAGCAGATAACATTTTAGGTAAGTATGCGCCAATTACTTCCGCTTGATCTTTTTCATCCTTCGCTAAATCTTCCCTTCCTTCTTTGATATACAAATCATAGGTTTCGATACGTTGCTTGTGAAGTTTCATTACAATTTTCATTGCAACTTCTTCAGAAACCTCTCCAGAACCCGAAGTTGCTTCTAACAAAAGCTTTGATTTAATATCTCTTAAGGCAGAAAGTTTCTCCTTATCTCTTGCAAGCATTGCAGCTTTTATGTCTGCATTAATTATTTCAATAAATCCCATTAGTCAACGTTGTCATGTAAAAATGAATTATTACCATTTAAAGATGTTCCATTTTCATCATTTGAAACACTAAATCGGCTCGATTGATCTTCTGAACTTGGCGAAGACTCGTCCAATTGAATGTTTCTTCTTACGTAAGCTGGTTCGTTTTCAAATTCATGAATACCGTCCGCTTTTTTAAGCTTCATTGTGTATTCTTGAATTCTTGACAATCTCTCTTGATTTCTCTTTTGTTGTTGTTCTGGAGTTAAAACTTCCTTTGAATCAGTTACATCAATATTCATTTTAGTTTCAGACTCATCTTTCAACACAACTCTTGTAATTGCTTCTTCAGATTCCTCAGATTTAGCTTTTGTATCCCAATCGAATGAAATAGCTTTTTGCTCTACAGGTTCAGAAGTCACCTTCCATGATGGTGTTTCATAAGCAGCTGGAGTTTCATTTACTTTCAAAAATGGCGTTTCTTGAGAGTTTTCAACTTCAGTAGCTTTTGCCCATGGATTTTGTTGTGTCGGCGATGATAACGGAGACTTAATTTCATTTTTCAACTCTTCATTCAAAGGAGCTACTTTTTTCTCAGGTGCTTTTTCCAACCCAGTCAACGGAGAAGAATCAAATCCTGTTGCGATAACAGTAACACTGATTTTTTCACCCAAACTTGGATCGTGCGCGTGACCAAAAATGACATCTGCTGTCGATCCTGCAGCATCTTGAATAAAGTCAGTGATTTCAGTGATTTCATCCATCAACACTTCTTTATCTCCGTATGCAATGTTCAATAATACATATTCAGCACCGCTAATATCATTATCATTCAACAATGGCGATTCTAATGCTTTTTCTACTGCTTTCAATGCTCTGTTATCACCTTCAGCCGCAGCGCTGCCCATGATAGCAACTCCACTGTTACGCATTACTGTACTTACATCGTTAAAATCGACATTGATCGCTCCAGTAACAGCAATAACTTCCGCAATTCCTTTTGCTGCAACAGCTAAAACATTATCCGCCTGAGCAAACGCCTGTCCCACCGATAAGTTTCCAGTAATTTCACGCAAACGCTCATTGTTTATCACCAATAAAGTATCTACATTCTCGCGCATTGCAGATAAACCTTCTTCAGCTTGAATTCTGCGCTTTCTTCCTTCGAAGTTAAACGGGATAGTAACAATGCCTACAGTCAAAATACCCATTTCCTTTGCCACTTGAGCAATTACAGGAGCAGCACCCGTTCCGGTTCCACCGCCCATTCCTGCGGTAACGAAAACCATTTTAGTATCCTTTCCTAAGTATTCTCTAATTTCATCAATGTTTTCAATTGCTGCATTCTTACCAATTTCAGGTAAAGAACCTGCACCACGACCCTCCGTTAATGATGGCCCTAATTGAATCTTATGTGGAACTGGAGAAATTTCCAATGCCTGTAAATCTGTATTACATACTACAAAATCCACACCTTTAATCCCTTCATTATACATGTGATTAACGGCATTTCCACCTCCACCACCAACACCTATCACTTTAATGATTGATGAGCTATTGTCTTTTGGCATTTCGAATTCCATGATAGTTTATTTTAATTTGTTGTTGTTGTTTGTTGTGTTTTTGTTCACCTAATTAATCCTCCTCTGCAAACCAAGTTTTTCCTTTTTGAATGATCGTATCAAAAAATGAACCTCTTGTTTTTTCAGAATGTGTTTTCACACTTCCTGCACTTGCAGCTTCAGGTATGTCTTGTTCGTATTTCTCAATGTCCTCAAACCCTTTCAATACAAGGCCAATTCCGGTAGAATACATAGGGCTTTTAACTGAGTCGTTGTTTGTGTTTGCTAAATGTTCTGTTGGATATCCAATACGCGTATCCATTCCTGTAACATATTCAAACAGTTGTGTGATGTGATCCAATTGAGCCCCACCACCAGTTACTACAATTCCACCGATTAATTTCTTCTCAAAACCAGAATTTCTAATTTCAAAATGAACCAATTCGATAATTTCTTCCATTCTCGCTTGAATGATACTTGCTAAGTTTCTCAATGTAATTTCTCTTGCTGGACGACCTTTTAATCCAGGAATTGAAACAACTACATTCTCTTGCGTTTCACTTGCAACTGCAGAACCAAATTGTTTTTTTACCATTTCAGCTTTACGCTTCATGATTGTACAACCTTCTTTGATATCCTCCGTAATCACATTTCCTCCGAATGGTATCACTGCGGTGTGACGAATAATTCCTTCATGGAAGATTGCAACATCAGTAGTTCCGCCGCCAATATCAACTAAAACAACTCCTGCCTCTTTCTCTTCCTCTGTCAAAACAGCATCTGCTGAAGCAATTGGTTCTAGAATAATATTCTTTACGGAGAGACCAGAGCGTTCAACACATTTGTGAATATTCATTGATGCACCAACGTTTCCTGTAATAATATGGAAATTCGCTTCTAAACGAACACCAGACATTCCGATTGGGTCTTTAATTCCTTGCTCGTTGTCAATGATATATTCTTGTGGCAAAACAGTAATGATTTGTTCTCCAGGTGGCATTGCCATCTTGTACATATCGTCCACCAATTTATCAATATCGATTTGTGCAATTTCTTTATCGACTTCCGTTCTTGTATGAATTCCTCTGTGCTGAATGCTTTTAATATGCTGTCCGGCAATTCCGACGTTCACTGAAGTAATTTTCAATTCTCCTTCAATTCTTTCTTCTGCTTCTTCAACCGCTCCTTTGATAGATTCAATTGTTTTGTCAATGTTTGAAACAATTCCGCGCATTACACCAAGAGATTCCGTACTACCCATTGACAAAATCTCAATTTTGCCATGTTCATTTTTACGACCAACGAAACATGCGATTTTCGTGGTTCCAATATCTAATCCTACTACTATTTTACTCATTGGTATTTTTTTTCTTGCAAACTATCTGCCCATCAAACTTGAGGCTAATCTCTTTGTAGGTGTCCCATCCTTCATAGGGCATCGCCTCTTTATAAAATATCTTTAACTTCTTAAACTTTTCTTCAACTTCAAAATCTGAATAGGCTGAACCAAAAACTATTTTTTGATCCCCAACCAACGGTATCAGTACAAAATCGCCGCTTCTATCAAGGTGCACTTGTCCAATTAACGAATGGAATAATGGATCATTACAAACATAACGCGAAATACGATAGATATCATCTAACTTTCGAATACTTATCAAGGAATCATTGTTAATAATTTCGTTGACAGAAACAGACAACTTCTTGTCTTTGACTTCACCAGAAATAATCAGTGTTCTAGCTGTATGCGAGGCAGAAACGTCCATGATAAATCCTTCGTCATCGATGTAAAAAGTTTCACCGTATTTGTTGAAAACTCGAGCGATTGGAATACGCATGTCAACATCTATTTTCCATGAGCCATCTAAAGATTGAAAAACTTCCACTTTCTTCACTTGAGATATACTAGAAATGAATTTTTCTATCTCTTCAATTTTTAATTCTTCGCGTGTTTGACCACTGAACAGTAATCCAGCTCTTTTCAGCTTTTCATGCAACTCTTCATTCGTCAAGAAAGCATTCTCTGCATCTGCATGAACAATAATCTGTGGAGCCGGCACGATTTTTTCATCCATTGCTTTTTTTACAAACACAATGATTGTGATTAGCACAATTGCAAACACAGTCCAAAGCGATATTTTCAACCATTTTTTCATCTTTTCTCTAACGTGATTTTTAATGGTTCAATAATTCTATCAATATCTCCTGCTCCAATCGTTAACACAACTTCACATTTTTGACTTGCCACATACGCCACAACCTCTATTTCAGGAATCAATTTTTTCTTAAACGTCGTAATTTTATTCAATAAAGCATCGCTCGTAACCCCTTCAATCGGTTCTTCGCGGGCTGGGTAAATTGGCAGTAATACAACTTCATCTAAACGACTTAATTGCGTTGCAAAACCGTTGAAAAAATCACGCGTTCTGGAAAATAAATGTGGCTGAAAAATTCCAGTAATTCTCTTTGCAGGATACAACGCTTTAACTGCATTAATCAATGCTTCAATTTCCGTTGGGTGATGAGCATAGTCATCGATAAAGACCAATTCAGAAGTACGGATTTGAAATTCAAACCTTCTTTTTACACCCAAAAACGAAGCCAATCCATGACGAATTTCCTTTTCCTTCATTCCTAATTGAGCTAGCAATGCAATACACGCCAAAGCATTTTCCGCGTTATGAGTTCCTGGCAATCCAAGAACAACATCTTTCCATTGAAACTCTGGTGATTCAACATCAATTAAATATACTCCATCAACAAAACGCTCGTTACTTCCTTTATAATCTGCATCGAAATTCATTCCATACGAAATAGAATTTGAATGATTTAAATTCACTTTAAAATGATGAACTAAATATCCAGTGTCGTCAATTAAATCTGCGTAATCCTGAAAACTCTGCTGAAAAGAAGCATCATCATTGTAGATGTCCAAATGATCCGCATCCGTTGTCGTAACAATAGAAGCGAAAGGATTCAATCTTAAAAATGAACGGTCAAATTCATCTGCTTCAATCACCGTTAAGTCGCTATCAGTATTGCCGATAAAATTGGAATTAAAATTCGTTGAAATCCCTCCTAAAAAAGCACTGCACTTCAATGAAGATTCATTTAACACATGTGCCAAAAGAGCACTAGTTGTTGTTTTTCCATGCGTTCCTGCCACACACAATGCTTTCGAATCGCGTGTTATCATCCCTAAAACTTCAGAGCGTTTCATAACAGTAAAATCATTCTCCTGCAAAAACAGCAATTCTTTCATTGTTTTCGGAATCGCTGGAGTATAAATCACCAAGGTATTTTGTTTAGATAAATACGCATCAGGAATTTGCCCTCCCAAATCCTCAAAATGAACAGTTGCTCCTTCTTTTTCTAGGGTTTCCGTCAATTTAGAAGGCGTTTTATCATAACCTCCAACTTTCCATCCTTTTGATAAAAAATAACGCGCAAGAGCAGACATTCCAATCCCACCAATGCCAATAAAGTAAGCCTGACTAAATGAATTAATATGTTGTTTTTTCGAACTCACTTTTTCGCAATTTCTTCTAGAACGTTAACAATTTCAATCGTTGCATTTGGTCTACCCAACGCCTCTATGTTTTTTATCAATTCGGCCTTCTCTTCCAAGGCACCTGTCAAGCGGATTGCTTCTGATAACAATTCGCTTTTCGCATTTACATCTTTCACTAATATTGCAGCGTGCTTCTCAACTAAAGCCATTGCATTTTTCGTTTGGTGGTCTTCTGAAACATTTGGAGAAGGAACCAAAATAGTTGGTTTTTTTACCAAGCACAATTCAGAAACAGAAATTGCACCGGCACGAGATATTACGACATCGGCAATTGCATATGCCAAATCCATTCGCTCGATAAACTCAACCATCTTTACAGCGCCTATATTTTTATCCTTTAAACGTTCCTTCAACTGTTCGTGATATAACTTTCCACATTGCCAAAGCACCTGAACATTATCAAACACCAATTCATCTAGATAGTCCATCACGCTTTCATTCAAAGTTCTTGCCCCCAAACTTCCACCAAGAATCAAAATAATTGGCTTTATTGAGTCAAATTCATAGAACTCAAATCCTTCGGTTGACTTACCATTGATGTCTACCATTTCCTTTCGAGTTGGATTACCAGTGAAGACAATTTTTTCTTTCGGAAAAAAGCGTTCTAACCCATCATACGCGACACAAATTTTAGTAACGCTTTTGGAAAGTATTTTATTTGTTTTTCCAGGGAATGAGTTTTGCTCCTGAACAATCGAAGGGTATTTTAACATCGTCGCCATTTTCAATGTTGGGCCACTTGCATAACCACCTACACCAACCACGACTTGCGGGTTAAATGATTTCACAATTTTTCGAGCTTTTAAAAGACTCTTGATGATTTTAAAAGGAAGTACAAAATTGGACAGTGCAAACTTTCGTTTCAATCCAACAATTTCGAGTCCTTTAATTTTATATCCAGCCTCAGGGACTTTGGTCATCTCCATTTTGCCAACAGCCCCAACGAATAAAATATCCACTTCTGGATTTCTTCGTTTCAATTCATCTGCTATTGCAATCGCAGGAAAAATATGTCCTCCTGTTCCTCCACCCGAAATTATTGCTCTTTCAATTTTCATCTTATCTTTCAATAATACTTTTAAGCCACAGCGATTTCACTGTCTTCCTCTTTCTCTTTCTTTCCTGCTTTTTCGGTTTGCTTACTGGCAATTGACTGAACAATTCCAAGTGCCAAGCACGACATGATTAAAGCAGATCCACCCATTGCCAACAAGGGCATATTTTGTCCTGTTACAGGAAAAATCCCCGTACACACTAGCATATTTACAGATGCTTGCGTTAATATTAAAATTCCAATTCCGAGGCAGACGTAGGTTTCAAATAAATTATCTGACCTCATTCCAATCCGCATTATTCGATATAATAGAATGAGGTAAAGTAAAATCAACACGAAGGCAGAAATCAATCCAAATTCCTCCACAAAACTGGAATAATAAAAATCAGCATAGGCTTCAGGTAAATACTCTTTCAATTGTCCATCCCCAACCCCTTGACCTAAAATAGAACCGTTGTAAATTGCCAGTTTCGCATTGAGCGACTGAGCATTCACAATTACATCTTTATCATCTTCCATTCGGTTGGTAATCCTGTTTTCCCAAGTCTCCAAACGCGGTAATAAATTCAATTCTGGCGCTGCTTTATGTAATAATACCGCAACCATCAGTAGCGCTAATCCACCCCCAATGATACTCGCCAACTTTAAATAAGGAACACGGCCTAAGAACATGATTGCTGAACAAATAGCAAAAAGTAAAGCGGCAGTTGAAAAATTGTCTTTGACTATCAATCCACAAATAACCAAGACAGGTATTACAACCGGCCAAAAACCACCCTTCCATTTATTTAAAACATCCTTCTTTTTTACTAACAAGCGCGAGAGGTAAACTATAATTGCAAGCTTGGCAAAATCAGACGATTGAAAAGTCAAACCCACAAAAGGGATTCTCACCCAACGTCCTGCATCGTTTACCTTTGTCCCAAAGAAAAAGGTAAAAATCAACAACGCTATTGCTAAGTAAAACCCAAACTTAGAAAGTTGAGAAATGTACTTCGCATCCTTTTTGTGCACCCAGTACATTACTCCAATTCCGATAAAAACATAAATCAAATGTTTGAACAAGTATTTAAACGGAGAGCCACCTTCAATTTTCACTAGAATTGGAACAAAACTATAAACACTCACCAAAGAAAATGCCAGCATTATTAGGGTAATTACCCAGATTACGCTATCTCCTTTTAAGTATTTAAGAATGTTTCTCATTATCTGTAAATTTGCACGAATTCTTCAAATATTCCTTTATCCGAAATCGCAGTTTGATCTTCATTTGTATACATTAAAACTCCTTTTTTGAGCTTCATCGTTCTCACAAATTCAAACGCGTGTTCTAATCCGTCAACACAAGCAATTGTATTGATCTTTCTTAAAGCAGTTTGATTTAACTCCATCGATGATGCATCGTGAATTAATATCGTTTCTATATTTCCACTCAATTCAGGATACACATGCAAACATTGTTCAATTTGTCGATGCGTACCAATCCATAATATAGAAAATGGAAATGAAGCCAAAAGCGTTGCAAGCATATCTACCTGCGGATTCATCCAAGAAAATGTATCCATCCCAAGAATTTTCCCATGCGCTTGCATAGTATCTACTTGTTGCGCTTGTTTCAGGCCCTGTTCGCGAGCCTGAAGCAGTTGTTCGCCGATGTTTACTATTTCTTTTTTATCGATCATTACAATGCTCTTACTGCTTTTTTAAACTCGTTTCCTCTGTGCTCGTAGTTTTCGAATAAATCGAAACTTGCACATGCAGGAGACAACAAAACTGTTTCGTCTTTTTTGGCTAAACGATAACCGTAAGCCACCGCTTCTAATGCTGTAGATGCTTCAACGATAGTTTCAACATCATTTTGAAATGCTTCAAAAATCTTTGCATTGTCAGTTCCAAGGCAGATGATTGCCTTCACTTTGTCCTTTACAAGACCTAGAAGCTCTGAATAATCGTTTCCTTTATCGACTCCACCAACAATCCAAACAGTTGGATGTTCCATGCTTTCCAACGCGAACCACGTAGAATTTACATTTGTTGCTTTTGAGTCATTGATAAACTCGATTCCGTGAACTTTTGCTACGAATTCTAAGCGGTGTTCGACATTAACGAAATCGCTTAAACTTTCTCTTACTGCTTCTTTTCTGATCTCTAAAATGCGAGACGCAATTCCTGAAGCTAAGGAATTCTGAGTGTTGTGCTTGCCCTTTAGAGCTAAATCGTGGATTGACATAGTGAATTGTTCTTTTATGTTTATTGTTAGTTGTTGTTTATTATTTACAAATCCTCCTTGTGTGATTTCCTTTACCAAAGAAAACGGCGCCAAATTGGACTCTATAGTTCGTTTGTTTATTCCCTCTTCGATTACTTTATCATCTGCGTTGTAGATAAACCAATCGTTGTTTGTTTGATTTTGAATTACTCTGAATTTTGAATCAGCATAATTTTCCATCTTGTATTCGTAGCGATCTAAATGATCTGGAGTAATATTGAGTAAAACAGCGATGTCAGCTTTGAATTCATACATGTCGTCCAATTGAAATGAACTCAATTCCAACACATACCAATCGTAGTTTTCTCTTGCAACTTGCTTTGCGAAACTCTCACCAATGTTTCCTGCTAAACCAACATTCACTCCAGCCTTATTCAGGATGTGATGAATCATCAAAGTCGTTGTAGTTTTGCCATTACTTCCGGTAATACAAATTGTTTTTGCGTTGGTGTAATACGATGCAAATTCAATTTCAGAAATCACTTTAATTCCTTTCGCTTTTACCGCAACAATACTCGACGCAGTTCCTGGAATTCCTGGAGACTTAACAACTAAATCAGCTGACAAAAGACGGTCCATTGAATGTGTTCCTTCTTCCCATTCTACATCCAATTCATTCAAAGCAGTTTTAAACTTTTCTTTGATTGCACCGAAATCTGAAACAAAGACATCCCATCCCTGCTTAATAGCAAGAATTGCCGTTCCAACACCGCTTTCGCCAGCGCCCAAAATCACGATATGTTTACCTATTCCGTTCAATTACCTTACTTTCAATGTTACAATAGTGATCACCGCTAATAGTATTGCGACAATCCAAAAGCGCGCGACAATTTTCGCCTCGTGCATGCCCTTTTTCTGATAATGATGATGCAGTGGCGCCATGAGAAAAATCCTTCGACCTTCTCCGAACCTTTTCTTGGTCAGCTTAAACCAGCCGACTTGCATTATCACCGATAAATTCTCAATTAAGAAAACGCCGCACAATACAGGAATTAATAATTCTTTGCGAATAGAAATTGCAAATACAGCGATAATTCCACCCAATGCTAAACTTCCTGTATCTCCCATGAAAACTTGGGCTGGAAATGAATTGTACCACAAGAAACCGATACACGCACCTACAAACGCAGCAATAAAAATCACGAGCTCCTCAGCCATTGGTATATACATTACATCGAGGTAGTCCGCAAATTTGACATTGGAACTGACATAAGCCAAAACAGCTAAGGCGATTCCGACAATTGCCGAAGTTCCAGTTGCCAATCCATCCAAACCATCCGTCATGTTCGCACCATTTGAAACAGCGATAACAATAAAAATGACAACAGGAATAAACAACAACCAACCCCACGCTTTCGCTGAATCACCTAAAATCCAGTTGTAATTAAACTCATTTCCTTTGATAAAAGGAATTGTAGTCGTCATGTCTTGTGTCTTGATCCATTTCGAATTATCACCGTCCTCAAGATCAGAATGTAAATTCGTAACTATAGTTTCATCCGCAGAAAGCACATAATCAGCACTTACCTTTTTATGGACTTGTACATCGTCACTGAAATACAACATGCTTCCAACGATAATTCCAACTCCAATTTGGCCAATCACCTTAAATCTACCTGCAAGTCCCGCTTTATTTTTTTTAAACACTTTGATATAATCATCAATAAATCCAATTGTCCCCAACCAGACAGTTGATAAAATCATTGTCAAAACATAGATATTATCTAGTTTCGCGAACAATAAAGTAGGAATCAAAATAGCTGCAAGAATGATTAACCCCCCCATTGTTGGTGTTCCAGATTTAGCCAATTGACCCTCCAAACCTAAATCACGCACAGTTTCTCCAATTTGCTGTTTTTGTAACATTCCTATCAATCGACGACCGAAAACGATAGAAACTATTAAAGAAGCAATCAACGCCATTCCCGCCCTAAACGAGATGTAATCAAACAATCCTGCTCCAGGAAAATTTAATGAGTCTAAGTAATCGAATAAGTAATACAGCATTATTTATTGAGTTTATTGAATAATTCTATCGTTATCGCCATGTCATCAAAGTCATGTTTTACTCCTTTGATATCTTGATATGTCTCGTGTCCTTTTCCAGCAATTAAAATGATGTCATTTGCATTTGCCATTGAAATTGCCGTTTTGATTGCTTGAGCGCGATCTGCGATTGACAAGGTTTTTTTAAAACTCACAGCATCAACACCTACCATCATATCATCGATGATCGTATTTGGGTCTTCCGAACGTGGATTGTCAGAAGTTAAAATGACTTTATCTGAAAGGGCACAAGCTATTTTCGCCATCTCTGGACGTTTCGTTTTATCTCTATCTCCACCA
Source organism: uncultured Flavobacteriales bacterium (assembly GCA_963925035.1). Classification (GTDB taxonomy): domain Bacteria; phylum Bacteroidota; class Bacteroidia; order Flavobacteriales_D; family Crocinitomicaceae; genus UBA4466. The sequence continues at coordinate 22,847 of CAWUSK010000030.1, read as the reverse complement.
CACCCCACAAGCGTGTAAACCGTTTCGTTTCGTGTGCGAATATTATCAATTGTCTTCAGTACATTTTCCAATGCATCCGGTGTATGTGCGTAATCTACAATTGCCGTGATTCCAGTTTCACTTTGAACATACTGAAAGCGACCAGCGACAGAACTCAATGCACTTATTGCCGTCAACACTTCCGTTTCGTCCTCTCCTAATTCTTGACTGATTGCAAAAACTGCTAACAAATTATATGCATTGAAATCACCAATCAATTTTGACCACAATTCCGTTCCATTCATATTCAACACCAATCCAGAAAACTGGTTTTCCAAAACCTTAGCTTTGTAATCCGCCATTGATTTTAAGGCATATGAAACTTTCTTAGCTACAGTATTTTGTAGCATCACCTCTCCGTTTTTATCATCAATATTTGTAATGGCAAAAGCTGACTTTGGAAGCATATCAAAGAAAGACTTCTTTACATCGATGTATTCTTTAAATGTCTTGTGATAGTCTAAATGTTCGTGGGTAATGTTTGTAAAAGCCCCGCCTGAAAAATACAATCCAGCAACTCTTTTTTGATGTAATGCATGTGAACTAACTTCCATAAAACAGTGAGAACAACCTTCTTCGACCATTTCACGCAAAAGCGCATTCAACACAATTGGATCTGGAGTTGTATGGGTAGAAGGAATATCTCGTTGGCAAATTTTATTCACCACGGTTGATATTAAACCTGTTTGGAACCCTAATTCGGTGTATAAATTATAAGACAAGGTTGCGATGGTTGTTTTGCCATTTGTTCCGGTAACACCGATCAGTTTTAATTCTTTCGATGGCTCTTCGTAAAAATTACTCGCCACAATTCCAAGTGTTTTATGAGTATCTTCTACTTGAACGATATTAACACCTTCTGGCGCTACAACTTCTTTTTGAGTAATAAACACTTTACAACCAGACAAAATTGCATCAGCGATAAAATCATGACCATCGTTTGCAACACCTTTCAAGGCAAAGAAAACTGCCGTTTCTTTTACTTTACGCGAATCAAACGTTAAAGAATCAATATCAATGTTGGTTGTCCCATTCACTGAAATAATGTTCACTCCGTACAATATGTCTTTTAAATTCTTCATCACTCTAATATCAATTCTACTAACACTCCTATTTGCGCATCAGTTCCAGCTTTAGCAGATTGTTGAACAACTCGACCGTATCCTCTAATTTGCGCACTCATTCCTGTTTCTTCTATTAAGAAAACAGCATCTTTCGCTGTCATTCCTTTTACATTAGGAACCGTTTTCTTGCTAACATATCTCTCGGAGACTTCAACTTTCTTCGCTGCACTATGCGCACTCACCCACGGAGCGCTGGACGCTGAGTCAAAAGGAATCCCTAATAATCTATACGATGTAAAAAGATCGAACCTGCTACCATCTTTTGAAATTGGCAATTGCTCCTTTTTTACACCATTTGCATTCACAGATTTGTGATAACTCAATGTTGATGCGTAAACTTTATTCGCGATAGCGGTAAATACTGTACCTGAAACCGTTGCTCCATAAATATCCTTGTTAGGTGCTGAAACAACTACAATACACGAGTAAATTGGGTTGTCGGCTGGGAAATAACCCACAAAAGATGCTTGGTATTTCTTCTCTCCTTTTTTACCGTATTTTAAATCCTCATTCAAAACCACTGCTGTTCCAGTTTTCCCTGCGATGTCAAAAAACGCCGACTTCAACGCCGAACCAGTTCCCCTTTTCACAACACCATCTAGACAAAGCTGGAGGTCTTTCAGTGTTTTATCCGAACAAATCTTATCCTTTAAAACATAAGGTGGAAAGGACTTCATCACTTCATTGCCTTGTCGAATTTCCTTTACAAATTGTGGTCGAACAAGCGTTCCATTATTTGCTACAGCGTTGTACAAAGCCAATGTTTGTAAGGGTGTCTGCAAAAATTCATACCCAATTGCCATCCATGGAAGTGAAATTCCAGACCAACTTTTTGAACCTGGCACATGCATCGTTGGCTTAGCCTCACCAGCTAAATCAATTCCAAGGGAGTCTCCTAATCCAAAACTAACTAAGCGGTCAATGTATGCTTGAGGTTCTTTTCGATATGCGTCGTTCACTATTTTCGCGAAAACGTTCGACGATTTTTCAAAAGCCTGCTGCACAGTGATTCTTCCATATCCGTATCCGTGATTAGAATCTTCTAATTTCAAACTATAGAAGTTGTAAACTCCTGTTGCGTTGACTTTATCCGATAATTTCACTTTTCCATCTTCTAGCAAAGCCATCAATGACGCTAACTTGAATGTTGATCCAGGGACCTCTTTTGTTCCAATTGCCTGATTATATGCTTCGTTGTAATCTCCATTTTTATCACGACGTAAATTGACAATCGCCTTGATATAACCTGTTTTCACATCCATTACAATCACACATCCACTTTTTGCCTCTTGGTTCTGTAATTGACGGAGCAATTCAGAGTGAGCGACATCTTGGATCTCTTTATCAATTGTAGTTACGATGTCAGCTCCAGGAATCGCTTCTTTCGTTACAGGACCTATTTTCTTCCAACCCGTAGAAATCTTTTGTTCAATCTCTTCACCTTCTTCACCTTTCAAGTATTCGTCGTACGCCCCTTCAATTCCAACACGCACAACTCCAGTTGCATCTTCGAGAACATAACCCAGAGTGCGCTTCATCAACTCGCCATGTGGGCGTTTTCGAATAATCGTCTCTTCGCTGTCAATCAAGCCACCTTTTAATCTTCCTAACTTTAAAATTGGAAATTGACGTAATTGCTTACGTTCTTCGTTGGTTGCTTTTTTATGAATCAATAAATATCTCGATTTTCGCGTTCGTCCTTCACGAATATATCTTTCATACTCTCGTGCAGATTTCATCGGATACATTTTTGCCAATTCAACACATAGCATTGAAACTTCTTTATCAAAAATCTCTTGTTTCGCGACAGTAGGATCCATGTGGATATCAAAAAACGAAACCGAAGCCACCAAAGGCAAATAGTTAACATCCAAAATTTGACCGCGTCTCGGAGTTCTTTTCACCGTGCGTGTTGGCATTTTTTCCTTACCATCAGTGGACGTCAAAAAGACAGGTCGACCATCTTCAAACTGAATACTCACAGTTTTAAACAGCACGACAAGCATCAAAATAACGAACCCGAAATAAATCAGGTAAGCTCTCCAGAATATGTCTTTTTTATCGCTCACTTCTCCTTGTTAATTCGTATTACTTTCGTTGGGTTCACTGTTTCTTTCAATCCTGTTGATTCCAGCTCCTCTACTAATTTTATTCTTCTTGTATCTTCTTCCAATTTTGCTTTTGCAGCAAAGTAATCTGCTGTTATTTCATCCAATTCACGCTGTGTTTCCACAACATCCGATGACAATTGTTTTCCATAATATCCTTTCGCAACAACTAGAATCAATAAGAAAATCACGAAAAAAATGTAGTTCAAATTGTTCAACATGAACTCTTTTGTTAAGAAGTCTCCGTTCAAAATCTGCACAAAAGCATTTGGCTTGTTTGACTTTGGTTTCCGCGCGGATTCATTTTCTTTTTTTACTTTTTCTCGTTTATTATTTTTTGCATTCTTTTTGTCAAGGGCAGTCTGCAGCTCTCGCTCTCTTGCCTCCTCAACAGCCTTTAAAGCGTCTATTTGCTGTTTATCCAAAAATTTATTTTCCATCTTTCACAGCAATTCTAAGTTTAGCGCTGCGCGCGCGACTATTTCTCTCTAACTCCGCTTCATCTGCGACAATAGGATGGCGTACTATTTCAGTAAATGGTTTTAGCACATTTCCAAAAAAGTCTTTTGTGATTTGACCCGTTAAAGAGCCGCGTTTCATGTAATTTTTAACCAAGCGATCCTCCAAAGAATGATAGGACATTATAACCAATCGCCCACCTGGATTGAGAACAGCTTCTGTTTGTTTTAGAAAATCTTGCAAAACGGCCATTTCTTGATTCACTTCGATTCGAATAGCCTGAAAAACTTGAGCGAAATACTTATGTTCTTTGTGTTTTGGAGCACATTTCTCAATTACAGCCGTCAATTCTCCAGTTGTATTAATTGGAGATGACACGCGTGCATCCATAAGTGTGCTGACTAATTTTCCAGTATTGGAAACTTCGCCATACATACGAAAAACACGGTACAATTCATCTTCAGAATATTCATTGACCAAATTCTTTGCAGACAATTCAGCCTTTTGATTCATCCGCATATCCAATTCAGCATCCCCACGGAAAGAAAAACCACGAGAAACTTCATCGAATTGATGAGACGAAACCCCTAAATCTGCAAGAATTCCATTCACAGATTTAATTCCAAGTAAACGAAGGTGATTACTTAAAAACCCAAAATTAGCATCAACGAAATAGAAGTTTGGCGCCTCCCACGCATTACGTCGCGCATCTTTATCCTGATCAAAAACAATTAACTTACCTTGAGGGGATAGCTTTTCGAAAATAGCGCGTGAATGACCTCCACCGCCAAACGTAACATCAATATACGTCCCGTTCGGATCAATCTCAAGTGCATCTAAGCACTCCTTTAACATTACTGGAATATGATATTCTTGATTATTCTCCATTGTCCAAGTCACCCATTACTTCCTCTGCTAAATCAGCAAAGTCCGCCATGGAGTCTTCGATCATTTCGAAGTACTTCGACTTGTCCCAGATTTCAATTCTATCATTGTAAGCAATAAGCATCACTTCTTGCTTCAATCCAACGCGCTCCATATGAGTTACAGGAATAAGTGCACGACCAGCACTGTCCAGACTTACTAATTTTGCACCCTGGTGAAACAAACGATAAAACATACGATTTTTAGGTTTAAACAGGTTCATTTTGGAAAGCTTCTCACTTATCTTTTCCCACTCTACAAGAGGAAAAAGCGTTAAGCAATCTTCAAAACCTTTGTTCAACATGAAATCTCTTTGACACGCAGGAGGAAGTTGCTTCCGTAAACCGGAAGGAAACATGAAGCGCCCTTTGGCGTCCAATTTCACTTCAAATTCTCCTACTAATCCTGCCATAACGATGTTAATAATGGGTAAAAATAAACAGTTTTTACCACTTTTTACCACCAAATTTCATATTGTTCATAATTCTAAACGGTAAAAAGACAAAAAGGTTGCACATAACATTACAAATTCCTTTAAATACAGTACAAATTAGAAGAATTAAAAAAGTGGTAGAAAGTGGTAAAAAGAAACTAAATTGTTGAAAACTATTGAATTGTTAACAATCGAACAACTCAATGCCAAGCTCAATTTTAAGCGTATATTTGCACGTGTCTAAAGAATTAAAAAGTTGGTTTTTATTGCTTGTCTTAGCTTGCGTCTGGGGGAGTTCATTTATCCTAATGAAAAAAGCAATGCTCACCAAAAACAACGAGGCAATTTTCACTGATAGCCAAGTCGGATCGTTACGAATGCTCATCGCAGCGCTAGTACTTTTGCCGTTTGCACTAAGAGCGATTTCCAAATTAAAGAATCAAAAAAATCTTTACCCACTATTAGTTGTGGGAGTCTTCGGTAGCTTTATTCCCGCTTTTTTATTTACATATGCCGAGACAGGAATATCTTCCGGTTACGCAGGAATGCTAAATAGCTTTACGCCGATTTTCGCATTAATCATTGGGTTTGTCGTTTTTAAGGATAAGTTAACAAAAATCCAAATGACCGGCGTGACAATTGGCGCTTTTGGAGTTGTTTCATTAATGCTTGCAGGACAAAACCTTTCCATAAAAGGAGATTTTTCACACATTCTCGCCATTGTGATAGCTACATTTTTATACGCTGTTAGCTTAAACACTATAAAGCATAAACTGCAACACCTAAAAGGAATAGAAATAACATCACTCTCATTTCTATTAATTTTAGTTCCTGGCCTAATTATTAGCATTACAAATGGAAGCTTTATTGCGATTAAAACAAATCCATTCGCCGGAGAAGGCTTAGTCTACCTAGGAGCACTGAGCATCATCGGAACGGCAATTGCCGTTGTAATATTCAACCAGCTTATCACCATGTCTTCTGTGCTTTTCGCTAGCAGTGTTACCTACTTGATCCCAATCGTTGCTGTGATAATCGGTCTTTCATTTGGAGAACGAATTAACACGCAACAAATAATCTCTATGGCCATCGTTTTATCCGGAATTTTTCTTTCCAACATGTTACCAAAACTAATGAGTAGAAAAAAATTGCACTAAAATTCAATTAACGTTGCATTGTTGATAAAAAACCCTATCTTTGTCCTCCAATTTTTGGGTAAATAAATAACATAAATTTAGCTATATGTACGCAATAGTAGAGATAGCAGGGCAGCAATTTAAAGTGCAAAAAGACCAAAAGATCTTTGTACACCGTTTAGATGCTGAAGCAGGAAAGAAAGTTGATTTCGATAAAGTGCTTCTAATTGAAAACGATGGAAAAGTAACACTTGGCGCCCCGGCTATAAAAGGTGCGAAAGTTTCTGCAAAGGTAGAAGAGCACGTAAAAGGAGATAAAGTAATCGTTTTTAGAAAAAAACGAAGAAAAGGTTACAAAAAGAAAAATGGACATCGTCAATGCTTTACAGCAATTACGATTACAGATATTAAAGCGTAAGAAATTCCTCCAATTTATATTGGAGATAAAATTTAATAAAATGGCACATAAGAAAGGAGTCGGTAGTTCGAAAAATGGTCGTGAATCAGAAAGCAAGCGTTTGGGCGTGAAAATTTTTGGTGGACAAGCTGCAATTGCAGGGAATATAATTATTCGTCAAAGAGGAACACAACACCATCCGGGTAATAATGTTGGAATTGGAAAAGACCACACATTGTTTGCATTAACTGATGGATTAGTTGAATTCCGTAAAAAGAAAAACAATCGTTCGTTTGTATCAATAGTTCCTTTTGAAACTGCTGAGGCTTAAACGAATTAAAATATTTTTTTTAAACGAGTTTCGTGCAAATCGAAGCTCGTTTTTTTTTGTCAAATCATTTACAAATCATTATTTTCGCAACTCAAATTTTACTCATATGTTAGAAATACAACGTATTAGAAATGAAAAAAAGTCGGTCATTGAAGGGCTGAAAAAACGTCATTTTGATGCAACTTCGATTGTAGAAGAAGTGCTTCGCGTGGATGAATTATGGAGAGTAAAGAAAAGTGAATTAGAAACCATCGCTTCTCAATTGAACCAAATTGCAAAAGAAATTGGAGCTCTATTTCAACAAGGGAAGCAAGATGAAGCAAATCAGGCAAAAGCGCGTACTTCTGAACTTAAATCGCAGGAGTCGGAGTTAAAATCTGAGGTTGACCAATTGGATAAGTCAATCACTGATTTGATGTACCAACTTCCTAATGTTCCAAATGAACTAGTGAAGGCTGGTAAAAACGAGAATGATAATGAAACTATTGAAGAACACGGTGAAGCACCAAACTTTAGCTTCAGACCGATTCCTCACTGGGAAATTGCAGATAAATTTAGATTAATTGACTTTGAACTTGGGGTCAAAGTTACAGGAGCTGGTTTTCCAATTTACCGTGGAAAAGGAGCCAAATTACAACGTGCACTAATTAGTTTTTTCTTGGACGAAGCTGAAAAAGCAGGATATGAAGAGCATATTCCGCCATTAGTTGTCAACGAAGCCTCTGGTTATGGAACCGGTCAACTGCCTGACAAAGAAGGACAAATGTATTACATACCTGAAGACGATTTATACTTGATTCCAACAGCTGAAGTTCCATTAACGAATATGTTCCGTGATGTGCTTTTACCATCTGAGGACTTTTCGATTAAAGTTACTGGGTTTACACCTTGTTTTAGAAGAGAAGCGGGATCTTACGGGAAAGATGTCCGCGGATTAAATCGTTTGCACCAATTTGACAAAGTGGAAATAGTGCGCATCGAGCACCCTGATAATTCAGAGAAAGCATTGAACGAAATGATTAATCACGTCAAAGGCTTATTAGAAAAGCTTGGTTTACAATACCGTATTTTACGTTTATGTGGAGGTGATACTGGGTTTGCTTCTTCTATGACTTATGATTTTGAAGTTTATTCTGCCGCACAAGACAAGTGGTTAGAAGTTAGCTCTGTGTCCCGATTCGATACTTTTCAGTCCACTCGTTTAAAACTTCGTTATAAAAATGTGGATAAAAAATCTCAATTATGTCACACATTGAACGGATCTGCATTAGCTTTACCAAGAATTGTTGCTGCATTGCTGGAAAACCACCAAACTGAAACCGGTGTTAATATCCCTGAAGTATTGCACAAATACACTGGATTCACTGTGATTTAATTGAAAAAGACATCCGACCTAAGCTTTAATACAACGATGAAAACTGTTCTATTGTTATTTTTAACACTTTGCGTTTCAGCCGCCAATTCACAACTTCAAACTGTCAATATTTATTTTGATAAATTGTCTTCTGAAATTAGACCTGAAGGAAAACTGAAATTGGAAAAATTGGCAGTTTTAATTAAAGCTGAATCGACCGTAATTCAGAGTATTTCTGCATATTCAGATACATTAGGAACTATAGAGTTAAACGCTCGTTTGGCAAAGGAACGATTTAGCAATTCACTAAAAGTTCTAGGAATAAAGAATAATGACAACTCTTTCGAAACCAATTTTTATGGAGAAGAGTTTCCATTTAATGCTTCTGAATACAACACTGAACTTTATAGAAGGGTAACTATTGTCCATTTCGTTAAGGAAGAAGTAATTGAAGAAATTATCGAGGAAGTAATTGTCGAAGAGGTTGTTGAAGGAATAGTTGAAGAGTTAGTAGGAGCCGCGCCTTCTAAATTAATCGTTCAACTGGAGAAATTCATCAATGACAAAGAAGCGGAAGAGGTATTATTGGAATTGTCTATTTTATTTATTGGAGACAAAGATATTGTCATGACAGAATCTAAAGTTGAGTTAGAACAGCTTTATTCCTTTCTCAAGAAACATGGACAATTAACAGCTCAAATTCGTGGACATGTTTGTTGCAAACCAAATTCTAAACTTTCAAAAGCCAGAGCAAAGACCGTGCATGATTTTCTTATTTCAAAATCAATAAGTTCGCGCCGACTGACTTACAAAGGTTTCAGTAACAAACTACTAAAAGTAGAGCCAGAGCGCACTGACGCCGATCGTCAAAGCAATAGAAGGGTAGATATCATCTTTAAAAAATAAGGTTTTCCATTAATTGGCGATTGGTTTACTCATGTTCTTCGTACCTTTATGGGTATGAAATGGTTATTTTACATTTTAATCTTTTTAATTACTTCTGCCTGTATTGATTTCGATCGTTCGAAATACAAAGAAGAAATTGATGCATCTATTGAAGAGTTAAATCAGTCTAATTTAACGCTGAACCAATCATTTTTCGATTCCATACCAATTGTTCTTTCTGAAATTAAAATTGTAACCACTAAAATTCTAACGTACATCAAACAAGACACATTTTCACTGGAAATCGCCTTAAAAATTGATGAATACAAAAATGTTGAAGCTGAACTGATTCATGCTTTTCAACAAATACCAGTGACTCAAAAGGATATCAAAACAGTGGTAGCCGGTTTGAAAAACCTAAAAAAAGACATCACTAATAATTCTGGTGACCGCGCGAATTACGGTGCAAATCTATCGTTAGAAAAATCAAACAAAAAAGTTCTTGTAGAAGCCGTTGAGAGCTATTCAAACACCTGTACTAAAGCATTTTCGACTTTTAAGGCCATTTATCCTTCAATTTTTGAATATACAATTCAACTTGAACTGAAAAACAAGGAACAAAATTTGATACCTTAGCGACTATGATACAAAGAGCACTCTTTTTTATTTTCTTTTTAATCGCAGCGCAAAGTTTCGGACAAACAACCGATCAGCAACTGGCGCAACATTATTACAGCGGTGGCGAATACGACAAAGCATTGATGTATTACGAGAAATTGTATTCAAGTGATGAATCAAAATTTAACTTAATCCGTTATGTTGAATGCCTCGACCAGACTGGAGACTCAAAAAACGCCGAAAAAACACTCAAAAAGTCAATAAGTAAAAACAATCATGACCAAGAATTAACAGTATTACTAGCTTCATTTTATGAAGATCACAATGAGGCTGAAAAAGCAAACGAAATCTATTCTGAATTAATAGAAAACCTTTCCAGCAACTCTAGAGAAATCATTGATTTGTATTCCCTTTTCAAAAGTAAAGGTAAACCTGAACTGGCACTTTCAACTTTGGGAAAAGGGCGCAAATTGCTCAAGAATTCATATCCGTTAAATATTCAATTCGCCGATTACTTCGGTTCAAAAGGTGAAACGGAAAAGATGATGAATGAATATTTGGATTTATTAGATTATCATCCATCGTACAAAGAGTCCGTTCAACTTATTCTTTCAGCTCAAGTCGATTTCACGGAAGAGAATTCTAAAGAATACGATTTGCTGCGTACAGCGTTGATTGAACGCACACAAAAGAAACCAAACGATCTCAATTATTCAGAAATGTTGACGTGGCTGTTCATTCAACGTCAAAACTTTCCAGCGGCACTTGTCCAAATGAAAGCAATGGACAAACGTAGCAATTCATTAGGTGCTATGGTGTATGACTTCGGTTCCATTTGTATTGAAAACAAGGATTACACGACTGCTCGAAATGCTTACAAATACGTGGTCGAAATTGGTGAAGAAGGGCGTTACTACATGCGAGCTCAGAATGCACTTTTGAATGTTAGTTTTCTTGAAGTCACTACCAATAGAAATTTTTCTAAAACCGAATTGAATGAAATTCTGAGCGATTATCAAAGTGTGCTGACTCGTTTTGGGAAAAAGAATACGACACTGCCTGTAATATTGGAAATGGCACACATTCAAGCTTTTTACGCAAACAAAGGCGCTTCTGCAATTGCCTTGTTAAATGAAGCAATTGAATTTCCTGGATTAACTGATATGCAATTAGCGCAGGTGAAGATGCAATTGGCCGATATTCATGTTTTGCACGGTGATATTTGGGAGGCATCACTTTTCTATATGCAAATAGACAAAGAATTTAAGTATGAAATTATTGGACAAGAAGCGAAATTTAAAAACGCACGTATCTTTTATTACGACGGAGAATTTGATTTCGCACAATCGCAACTAGACGTTCTAAAACAATCGACATCAAAATTGATTGCAAATGATGCCTTAAAGCTATCTCTATTGATTACGGATAATTATGGCTTAGACAGTAACTTTACAGCAATGTACAATTTCGCACAGGCCGATTTATTTATTGAGCAACACCGATATAAAGAAGCATTTTATCTTTTTGATAGTATTCTCGCAGAATTCCCTGCGCACAGTTTAGGGGATGAAATCTTATTGAAAAAAGCGCACGCCTTACAATTGAAAGGACAATGGACAGAAGCCATTCAAAACCTGGAAAAGATCTTAAAATACCACGCAAAAGACATTCTTATGGATGATGCTTTATTTCAATTGGGAGACATTTACCAAAATCGCCTCATGGATAACGCAAAGGCTGGTGAATATTATCGATTAATTCTCTTTGAACACAAAGGTAGTTTGTACACAACGGAAGCACGAAAACGATTTCAGGAATTGAGACAATTTTTGCCGAAATTAGAGAAGGACATCTAAATCCAAACAATCATTTCTTTCGCATGTGCAAGAAATAATACTTCCGCCCAACACTTATAAATTTGCATTATTATGAAAAACCAACAGAAAATATTCCAACACTCATTTCAACTATTAGCATTGTTCTTGATGAGTTCACTCATTTTTACGAGTTGCTCTGCTCAAACAAATGCACAAAAGAAAGAAAACACCTCATCAACCGAACAATCCAATGAGTACAATGAATTAACCGCAGAAGAAGCGCACGTTATTCTTGACAAAGGAACAGACCGCGCATTTACAGGAGAATACACAGATAAGTTTGATGAAGGCGTATACCAATGTCGTCAATGTAACGCTCCATTGTATGTTTCAGATTCAAAATTCCATTCCAATTGTGGGTGGCCAAGTTTCGACCAAGAAATTAAAGGTGCCGTAACAAGGGTTAAAGACGCTGACGGACGAAGAACAGAAATTACTTGTGCGAATTGCAAAGGGCATTTAGGTCACGTTTTTTACGGTGAAGGATTAACAGACAAAGACACGCGACATTGTGTGAACACAACTTCTTTGTTATTCGTTCCTAAGAAAGTAAAAGGGACAAAAGAAACTGCCATTTTTGCTGGAGGTTGTTTTTGGGGAGTTGAGTATTATTTTCAAAATGCCACGGGAGTAATTAGCACGCAAGTTGGTTATACAGGCGGACAGACTAAGAACCCTACTTATCAAGATGTGTTAAGTCACAAGTCTGGACATTACGAAGCGATCGAAATTACATATGATGCAAGTAAAACAGATTTCGAGACATTGGCAAAGTTGTTTTTTGAAATACATGATCCAACGCAGGCGAATGGACAAGGGAATGACATTGGACAGCAGTATAAATCGGTTGTATTTTATAACAACGATGACCAAAAAAACATCACTAATCGCTTAATTCAACAACTAAAAAAGAAAGGCTTCAACGTGGCTACTAAATTAATTCCTGCAACGACCTTCTGGAGTGCTGAACAATATCACCAAGCGTATTATGAAAAAGGTGGAGGAACGCCATATTGTCATAAAAGAGTGAAGAGGTTTTAACCTATTTCTCTTCAAAAAAGGAAACATCAAAATTTCGAGAAACTGGAACAACTTTGTCTATGTTTTTCAGTTTTAATTGATGGTTTTGTGCCTTCCCAAGGACTTTAATCACATAAATTGGGTTAACAATGTAAGACTTATGGATTCTCTGAAAATTGGCGCCTAATCCAGTAACTAATTCATCAATTTTTTTTAAAGAAATTCGTTCCATGGATTTCTCAACGTTTCCCTCTGAATCAAGGTGATACGTAATCACATAATTATCATTTGCTTCAAAGCATATTACGTTTTTCAGCCTTACATTTAAAAGTGTTTTTCCTTTGTCGTTTTGAAGTTTCAGTTTTGCTTCTTCATTTTCAATTTCATCTGGCTCACTTGTAATACTAATTTTTCCTTGCATCTCGTCAAAAATTGAATACAATAGGGCAATCGATGCTGGCAACAAAGACAAAACAAAAAATGAACTCAAGTAAACCATTAAATAGTCCATCGCATCAGAAGCAACGACATAATACAAGAGTAAGCCAGCAAAAATTGGAGCTATGATAAAAGAAGAAATGAAAACTCCATTTTTTAATAAAACCGAATCCATTAACTTTGTAAAAGTGTTAATCGAAAAGAAGAAAATAGCAATTAATACGGATGCGTATACAATTAGAAGAATGGATGATTCATTCGAAATTAATCCAAATGGATTAAATAACGCCAAAATCGCACTCGAATAAACTGCAAAAGCCAGGGCAATTAAAATCATTTTATATCTTAGTAATCTCATTATTTATGCATGATTTTTCGAACGCCCACGATAATCAAAATCAGCATAATTACCAAAGTAGAGATTAAAAACCAAACAATTCGTGATTCAATTGCAGAAATATTCGATTGAATCGTTTTGTTTTTTATCGCTAAATCTCTTTCTTCTTGTACTAATGTTATTTCAAGTTCTTTTTGATTTAAGTTATTTTGAAAGGTTAAATCTTCCAGTTGGTTGTTGATTTTTAAATCATTCAATTCTTGCTGAAGTTGAATGTATTTCTCTGATTTCTTGGCGTATACATCAAATTTCTGAAGTTTCAGAAGCACTTTAAGTTCATTTAAGTATATATCCATTAAATGAACTCTAAAATCCTTAGTCATTGATAATTCTTCCGCTTGATAGTAATAATTCAAGCCTTCATTAAGTTTGTTATCTATTACGTTTAAATCTCCCATTAACTGGAAATATAGAATCGATTCTTCTAGATCATTTGTATTTAATAATTCTTTCACTTTTTCCAATGAAATGGATGCATCAATTGGTCTTTCTATTTTAATATAGACTTCTGAGACACCAAGAAGCGCGTATATAATACCCTCTCGATTATTTGATTTTTTTTCTATTATCAATGAATTATTAAAATACGACAACGCTAAGTCCAAGCTATCTAGGGCAACATATACATCTCCAATATTATAATATCTAATTGATTTTTGAAGTGGGTTTTTTAATTTGCTCTCCATTTCCAAGCTTTGCAAAAAATAATACTTGGCTTTTTGAAAATTCCCTTGCTGCTGATAAATAGAACCAATATTATTTAAACATGATGATATTCTTCCTACATCATCAATGTCCCTAGCGGCATTTAATGCATTGAGATAATGATTCAAGGATGTTACATAAAACCCTTTATCCTTGTTAACAATACCCAAAATAATATATGCATTCACGCGATAAAGGGAAGGAGGGTGTTTTAAACTTTCTTTCAATAAATTATTAGCGTATTGCGCAGTACGATCAGAATTAGCTTCTAAAGCACTAAAGGCAATGGAGTCTAATTTTAGCAAGACTTTATCCTGAGAAAGATTTTGCGAAAAAGAAAACGAAGTAAAAATAAAGCAAATTACTATTGCTTTAAATTCCATTAATCTTCTTTCACTTTTCATGTGCGCAAATTAAATAAAATTACGCAAACATGAGGCTTCTTTTCATGAAATAGAATTACTAATAAATCAGAATTTTCTTCTTATGCAATTCACCATTCATTAAAATTTGAATGTAATAAACTCCATTTTCAAGGTGAGCTGGAATTGTAAATTTCGCCTTCGTTACTTGGTTGAAATGCTCATTTTCAAGGAATACCAATTTTCCAATCCCGCCATAAAGCATAAACTCTAAATCACCATGTTTTACGTTGTCGAAATCAATTTCTACAGATCGATCTCTATTGATAAAGTTGATCGTAACTTCATTATTTGCAAAACAATCATTGGTAATAGCTATTGTTTTTAATAGCTGCTCTTTTCCATTAAGATCAACTTGTGTTAATCTGTAATAATTTAAGCCCGCAGACCTATGTTCATGCGCGTAACTGTAATGTGCACCAGATGACGAGTTTCCTTGACTCAAAATTGTATCTATAACCATCCAGTTTTTAGCATCCTGACTTTTCGATAACTTAAAAAAGTCATTGTTCATTTCAGATGCAGTAAACCACTCGAACTCATCTCCTTTTTCAATACACTCACCTCTAAAATCAATAAATTCTACCGGCAAAATTGTCGGTGCAGTTACGAAACTTGACTCTTCTAGGTATACAACACTATCATAGGCACCATCATTTGAGTCCGCAATTAATAAACGAATATGATACGTTTGTCCAGGTACAAGAGAAGAATAAGAGGCTGTCATAATTTTTGTGTTACCATTCAGTTCTGTACCATCTATATAGCCATTAAATTCAGCTGTTGCAGAACCATTTGACCATGCTGGATTCGCTGTAAGGCAATTTGAAGAATTTGGTGCCCCTCCGCTAGAGCCAACATCTCCATTGTTTACAGAATTAATTCCAACTTCTGAATTGTTAGCTAACCGTGCAATATTAATCGCATTATTTAAATAACCTTGCCCACCTGCTATTCCAGGTCCACTCAACAAAAAAGCAAATTTATCGTTGTAACTAGAGCAATTGTAGTTAATA
Source organism: uncultured Flavobacteriales bacterium (assembly GCA_963925035.1). Classification (GTDB taxonomy): domain Bacteria; phylum Bacteroidota; class Bacteroidia; order Flavobacteriales_D; family Crocinitomicaceae; genus UBA4466. Next base: position 7,164 of record CAWUSK010000030.1, on the reverse strand, counting down.
CTTCCAGCGCAACAGTAGTTATCGTCATACTCTTCAGATCCGAAGACATAACGAAATTGCATATATGCTGAAACCGGAACAAAATCAAATTCTAATATTGCAGCGTTGTAATAATTTTGGGGTGCTATTAGATTGGCTGCATCTGCATCTTGTCCAGAAGCTCCATTGCTAGATCTAATTTCGCCTGCTGATCCGCTAGTATAATTTCGTGACATCTGAGCTGCGCTGCCAGGATTGGCTCCCAAGGTTAGCGGAATGTCCGCAGTATTTCCTGTTGACAGCACTACTCCACCTGTAAATCCCATCTGGGCCAGAGTTGTTGTAGCAGCAGAAAAATGACCCGCCTGATAGCGATTTGACACATTCAAACATCCTCTAAAGTTTACGTTCGAAATAACGGTACCGCTTGCTGAAGGAACTAAAACAGTTGAAACCAATTGTGCAGTTGAGTAGGTAGTATTGTCGATTATAACTTGAGAGAAAACAACCGTACTCACCAATAGCGTAATTAAAGTGGAAATTAAAATCTTCATTTTTCTAGTTTTTTTTGATGGTTAAATGTCGAACACTAAACTTAGGTGAATCAACAGTACCAAAAAATTAAAAGAAGTCAATCGCTTGTTATTGTCGTGAACACGACAATATTGTGGTAAATGGTTAGATTTTTGTGGTGAAACGGTTATGTATAACTAAAAAGCCTGCGAAAACCACACAGGCTTTGCTTACTATAAGAGTTAGATTCTTAGAATCCCGTTACCCCATTCACGGTAGTGTATTTCAGTACATTTTTCTTGTCTGGATGAATTCTCGCAAAAGCAGATTGAACTGCTATAGTTCCTTCATGGAATCCACACAAAATAAGCTTTAACTTATTCGTATAAGTATTCACATCTCCGATAGCATAGATACCAGGAATATTTGTAGAGTAATCAAGCGTATCTACAACGATTGCATTTTTATCAATTTCCAATCCCCAATTTGCTATTGGACCTAAACTTGGTTTCAATCCAAACAACGGAATAAAGTGATCTGTTTCTTTCAAAAATTCACCTTGTGTATCGTGTTTAATTACAACATTTTCTACTTTTCCATTTCCACCAATTCCGATAACTTCCGCCTCAGTAATTAATTTAATTCGCCCATCATCCGCTAAATCCATTACTTTTTGTACTGAATCCAAATGACCTCTAAACGAAGAACGTCTATGCACCAAAGAAACTTCTTTCGCTATTTTCCTATCTGCCAAAAATATCGCCCAATCCAATGCTGAATCTCCTCCGCCAGAAATAACACAACGCTTTCCTTGGTAAAACTCAGGGTCTTTAATGATGTATTCAACTCCTTTATCCTCGTAATTGTCCAATCCTTCAATAGGTGGCTTACGAGGTTCAAAAACACCTAGTCCACCAGCAATCATTACGATTGGAGCTTCGTGTTGTGTTCCTTTACCTGTTGTAATAACAAATTGGTCTTCACTGTTTTTCTCAATCGAAATAGCTGCTTCACCCAATGTAAACCCAGGTTTAAATGGCGCGGCTTGCTCCATCAAATTATCAACCAAGTCACCAGCCAAAATAGATGGAAAGCCTGGAATATCATAAATCGGTTTCTTTGGATAAATTTCAGAACACTGTCCTCCAGCTTGTGGTAAAGAATCAATTAAATGACATCTTAACTTTAACAATCCTGCTTCAAATACGGTAAAAAGTCCAACCGGGCCTGCACCAATGATGATAATATCTGTTTTAATCATTTTAAGTTTATTTTACGCCACAAAAATAGCAATTAGCCGAAGACCGAAAAATGACCTAGCTTCTTATTTCTGTTATATTTTCTAAAATTTTATTCGCCAAATCGTCTAGCGGTAAATCATTGTTATCTGTTCCGAAAGGCTCTTCAATTTCCTCAGAAATGTATTCGAGTCCAACAAAAATATAAAATACCAAAACGGTTAATCCGATTGTCCAATAATGCAATGCCTCAACAAAAGCCAGTGGTGTTAAAAGGATAAAAACAAGTATCAACTTTTTCAAAAACATGTTGTAACTGTATGGAATTGGCGTACTTTTTATTCGTTCACAAGCACCTAAAATATCTGTTAAAGACTTCACTTCCTTATCTAGCATTAACATTTCTTCTTCTGACAAGTGCTTTTTATCTTTCAATCCCTTCAATAGAACATAGATTTCACCGGCGATCGCATTTGGAATATGCTTTTTTCCAAATAAGACCTTTTTTAGCTCGTCTGATATTGGCAAGCCGTTTATTTCAACTTCATCTCTTAAATGAAACTTTAAAGATTTAGGAAATGCCGCCATCCAATCATACAATTTGTCTTTTGCTTCTATTTCCGATTGTGGCACAAACGCTTTGATTTTTAGCGCGAAATTTCGGCAATTATTCACCAAAGCACCCCACATTTTTCTTCCTTCCCACCATTTATCATAAGCAGAATTAATACGAAAAACGAGAAGCATGGAAAATGCAAAACCGATGAAACTGAAAAATTGAGCCATCTTCGAAAAGATATACTCATATTTTTGGAGGTATGTTTGTTCAATCCACGCAAAACCAGCCGCATAAAGTGCTACAATGATTAACTCATAACGAAACGCATAAATCGTATCCGTTTTATGAAAAGATAAGATGTGCCGAAACCAAGATTTGGTATTGTATTTTATCATGGGGTAAAGTTAATTATTTCGGAAGATTCAGGTTCGATTCGACTAAAATCCTATTTAGAAATTCAAACCAACCATCCGAAAGATGGAAGTATCCGTTTAAAAATTAAGTCCAATTTGAGTAAAGCGTACTTCTAATTTTATCCTCAAGTAATCCGAATAACGATTTTCGAAGCATCAACTAGAGTCAACTGTAATAATTCCGGTCGACTGCACAACAGCAATAAAATACAAATAAACGAAACAATCAGGTGTATTGAAATTGCCGAAAAGACAACTGTTTTTTCATATAGTTTATGTTTATTATCAAATCCATAATGAGCTCAATTTCATCGGGGATTTTTATTTTATAAATTCCGTTTAGTAAACTCCCACATCACTATTCCAGCACAAACAGAAACATTCAAGCTGTGTTTTGTCCCAAATTGTGGGATTTCAATGATATAATCTGAAGCATCGATCACGTCTTGATTCACACCATTTACCTCGTTACCAAAAACAAGTGCATAGTGTTCATCCAGTAATTTATGAACATCCTGCAAAAGGATTGTTTCTTCTGTCTGCTCGATCGAACAAATTTTAATTCCTTTCGCTTTTAATTCTTCAACCACCTCCATCGTTGTTTCGCGGTGCTCCCACTCTATCGTTTCCGTTGCACCAAGCGCCGTTTTCTGTATTTCACGGTGGGGGGGCGTTGCGGTAATTCCACACAAGTATATTTTATCGACATTGAAGGCATCACATGTTCTGAAAAAAGTACCGACATTCGTCAAACTTCTTATTTCATCTAATATTATGGTGATTGGAAATTTTTTCTGCGACTTAAACTCTGCTTCCGTCACACGACTTAATTCCCACAATTTTAATTTTTTATTCATTTTCTAGATGTTAAGACTACTAGAACCAATATTTCAAGACTAAATCATTGCCTAAAATCTAATTTGTTGAAAAGATAAAGTCCTTTCATTCTTTGTCTATCGATGTGATTCTTTACTTTTATAGTACAAAAATTAAAAAATCATTCGACTTGACGAAGGTAAAAACAGAAAAAGGTGGAAAAGAAACACCTTTGATGAAACAATACAATGCGATCAAAGTGCGTCATCCTCAAGCTTTATTGCTTTTTAGAGTTGGCGATTTCTATGAAACGTTTGGCGAAGATGCAATTGTTGCCTCCAAAATTTTAGGCATTGTTTTGACTAAACGAGGTGCTGGTTCATCGTCTGAAATAGAATTAGCTGGATTTCCTCACCATTCGATAGACACGTATTTGCCGAAGTTGGTCCGTGCAGGTCAACGAGTTGCCATTTGCGATCAATTGGAAGATCCAAAAATGACGAAAACGATCGTTAAACGAGGTGTAACAGAATTAGTTACACCAGGAGTTTCTTTCAACGATCAAGTATTGGATACCAACAAGAATAACTTTTTGTGTTCCGTACACTTTGGAAAAGACATTACTGGAATTTCTTTTTTAGACGTTTCTACAGGTGAATTTTTGGTTGCTGAAGGTTCCAAAGAATACGTTGAAAAATTAATTCAAGGTTTCGAACCAACTGAAATCATTTACAATAAACGTGACTCCAAAACATTCGACGAAGTATTTGGAAACAGCTATTACTCTTTTCGATTAGAGGATTGGGTTTACACTAACGACTATGCGCACGAAAAACTGAATCAACAATTTGGCACAAAATCGCTCAAAGGGTTTGGGGTTGATAATTTAGAAATGGCAATTGTTGCTGCTGGCGCAATTGTTCATTATTTATCCGAAAATCAACACGACCGTTTAGGACACATTACCGCAATTTCTCGAATTGAAGAAGAAAAATATGTTTGGCTGGATAGGTTTACAATTCGCAACCTAGAATTATTGAGTTCACCGCATGAAAATGCAACTACGCTGATTCAAATTTTAGATCAAACAAAAACTCCCATGGGAGGTCGAATGATGAAACGTTGGTTAGTTCTTCCTTTGAAGGATTTAAAACCAATTCAGGACCGCTTGAATGCTGTTCAGGCGTTTTCTTCCAACGACGATTGTACGTACGAGTTAGGTGAGCGTTTAAAACAAATCAACGACTTAGAACGAATCATTTCTAAAGTCGCAGTTGCGAAAATCAATCCACGAGAAGTATTACAGTTGAAACGGACTTTAAAACAACTTTCTCCTATCAAAGACGTCATTTCAGAAATGAACTCAGATGTTCTAAATAAAATTGCAGACCGCATTAATCCGTGTGTTGATTTATTAGAAACAATTGAAACAACAATTCATGAAGAGGCTGCAGTTCAAATTGGTAAAGGAAAAGTAATTGCGGACGGCGTTCATGCAGAACTCGACGAATTAAGAGCAATTTCACTTTCCGGAAAAGATTATTTGCAAGCGCTACAAGAAAGAGAAAGTGCGCGTACTGGAATCCCAAGTTTAAAAGTTTCCTTCAATAATGTTTTCGGGTATTATTTAGAAGTTAGAAATACACATAAAGACAAAGTTCCTGAAGAATGGATTCGCAAGCAAACTTTGGTGAATGCTGAGCGTTACATTACGGAAGAATTAAAGGAATACGAATCCAAAATATTAGGTGCAGAGGATAAGATTTACACCTTAGAATCGCGGTTGTATCAAGATTTGGTCTTTGCAATGTCAGATTACACCCAACCGATTCAGCTTAACGCTTTTATTATTGCTCAATTGGATTGCCTGCTTTCTTTTGCTGAAACGGCAAAGGTGAACAATTACGCCAAGCCAGAAATGAATGAATCATTCGCTATTGACATCAAAAATGGTCGTCACCCAGTAATTGAAAAACAACTCGGTGTTGGACAAGAGTACGTTGCAAACGATGTGTATTTGGACAACGACACGCAACAGATCATGATGATAACCGGGCCGAATATGTCCGGTAAAAGTGCATTACTTCGCCAAACAGCCTTGATTTCTATCATGGCACAAATGGGAAGTTTCGTACCTGCAGACTCAGCTAAATTAGGGCTAGTAGATAAAGTCTTTACACGCGTTGGAGCATCGGATAATATTTCTTCCGGGGAATCGACTTTCATGGTGGAAATGAATGAGACATCTAGTATTTTGAATAACCTTTCGAATCGTTCATTGATTCTATTGGACGAAATTGGTCGTGGAACAAGCACTTATGATGGAATTTCTATTGCTTGGGCAATTGCAGAATACATCCATGAACATCCTAAATTGAAAGGGAAAACTCTTTTCGCGACTCATTACCACGAGTTGAATGAAATGACCAATCGATTTGATCGCATAAAAAACTTTAATGTTTCTGTGAAAGAATCCGGAAAAAAGATATTGTTTTTGCGCAAACTTGTAGAAGGTGGAAGCGAACATTCCTTTGGTATTCACGTGGCAAAATTAGCTGGTATGCCGAATCAAGTTTTAGATAGAGCGTCAAGTATGTTGGTTCAATTAGAATCTTCACATGCGTTGTCTGGAAATAAACCAAGCAAAAAAGGATCTAAAAAATCTTCGGCAATTGACGATATGCAATTGAGCTTTTTTCAGCTGAATGATCCTGTATTAGAACAGATTAGAGAAGAATTGGTAAGTATAGATATCAATACATTAACTCCGGTAGAAGCTTTAATGAAACTGAACGAAATAAAAAAACTGATCGGTGGGTGATTTTTTTCAAATTGAATTGAATAAAATTAAAAAAACTTATTACATTTGTCGCCCGATGCAAAGCGATGCACGGAAAATTTTAAAAATAGCGATGTTGCTTGATGCAACTGACAAGCGAGAGTAGCTCAGTTGGTAGAGCACGACCTTGCCAAGGTCGGGGTCGCGGGTTCGAATCCCGTCTCCCGCTCACGAAATGAATTAACGAGTAGAGACTGTAAATTTTCTAATAAACGAATTAGATACTTACAAGTAAAATGGTTCACCGAAGATAGTCCCGTCTCCCGCTCACGAAACAACTACCTTGATTTATTTGTCCGATAAATCAAATGCTCGAGTGGTGGAATTGGTAGACACGCCGGACTTAAAATCCTGTGCCTGTATGGGCGTGCGGGTTCAAGTCCCGCCTCGAGTACTAAGAACCCTTGTAATCTATTGATTATGAGGGTTTTTTGGTTCTGAACAATTGTGTTTACCCAACATATTACCCAACAATTCTCTATTTTACTCTTAGGTTGGGTTTATTGGTTCTGTCGCATTAATCAAATTAGAATCTGAAATTTACTGATTGAGGAATGAATTAGGCAGCTAAAGAACAAAATGTTTTGAACGTTGTTTTTCTCGAATCAGCGATTTGACCCTTCCTAATAATGTTGACGACTTCGATCCCTGCCAAGAGGTGCGTTTTGCTGACTCAAACTACCTTCGGTGCTACTTCGTGGTCCTTGAAGCCGGTGTCTATTGATATTCGCCTCTTTATATTTCGGTGGTCTTGTTCTACTATATTGTTTATAGTATTTGCATTGTCGGATTTTGATTTTTTTCACG
>CAWUSK010000029.1:0-12802 GCA_963925035.1 uncultured Flavobacteriales bacterium | reverse complement strand
TTTACGCATAATTTCCTCAATTTTTCTATCTTTATGTATGAAAAATGAGCAAAAACTAGGTTTCGCGGATTATATGGTTGAACGACGCAAAATCAAACAAGATTTCTTCAATCATGTGAATCTCATCGTTGATTGGCGTCCAATTTCCAATATCATCAATAAACATTATCAAAAAGGAGAAAGTGCAACTGGTCGCCCGTCTTATGATGGATTGATTCTCTTCAAAATGGCTCTTTTGCAGACTTGGTATGGTTTGAGTGATTATGAGGTTGAAGATCGGGTAAATGATAGTATTTCGTTTAGTCGTTTTGTTGGGGTTAGTTTGGATGATCCCGTTCCTGATCATAGTGTTTTGAGCCGGTTTCGAACAGAAATGACTCAAAAAAACGCGTACGAAAAGTTGTTTAAAGCCATGAATAAGCAACTTGAAAAGCATATGATAATTGTGAAAAAGGGTGCAATTGTGGATGCAAGCATTATTGATTCTCCACTCAAACCTAAGGGCCAGACGACTTTTGAGATTGAAAATGACCGTTCGGAAGAAGAGCGGAGTGAAGAAGAAAAGGATAATGAAAACAAGCACCACGTCACCGTTACGAAAACTCAAAAAGGGGCAGATTCCGAAGGGCGTTGGATTAAAAAGTCGGGAAAAACGAGGTTCGGCTACAAGAAACACGTGGTTACCGATGAAGAGGGTTTGATTTTGGGAGTCTTAACTACGCCTGCCAACGTGAATGAAATCAGTAATCTTGAGGAGGTTTTGAATACTGCTGATTTGCCAGAGGGTATCTATTTGAGTGCAGACAAAGGCTACGCATCAGCCAAAAATGAAGAACTTCTTAAAACTAGAAAAATCAAAAGCAGAATATTACATCGAGCAAAAAGAGGAAAACCATTGACGGATAGAGAGAAATTACGCAATAAATTAATCGGGAAAACTCGCTTCAAAGTGGAACGCACCTTTGGGAGTATTAAGCGGTGGTTCAACTCAACACATACACGATACAAAGGGATCGCCAAAACGCAGACTCAAAATCTCATGGAATCAATCGCCCACAATCTGTATCGAGCACCTGGGATAGTTGCGTCCAATTCATTCAAAATGGTCAAATAGGCGATTAAAATGGTCGAAAATCGACCTGAATAGATGAAAAATGTCAAAAAAAACGTCGAAATTGAAAATCATCACACTTTTTGGTAGTCGAAAAATGAAAGGAGTGTGCTCATTGTGTTTTGCCTATTTCCTACATAGGTAATATCTGACACCCAGATTTGCTCTGGTTTCTCTGGCACAACGTTTTCAATCAAATTTTTATGTTTTCTAAAACGGTGGTGCGAGTTTGTGGTTATGTGATACCTTCGTTTTTGTTGTATCAGCATATGATTAGCCTTTAAAATGCGAAATAGCATATCTCGTCCAACATGCAATTGTTTTAAATCTTCCTCCAACATAAAATACAATTTCCTTGTTCCTGTTTTAGGCATTCGTAGACGAATAGACTCCACAAGTTCAATAACTTGAACCGCCCTTGATTTCCGTCGTTTAACAGTGTCTATTCTGCGATAGTAAACCTGTCTGTTTACCCCGAACAATTCACAGGTAGCAACTAAGCTTTCTTGGTGTTCTTCTCGGTAGAAGTCGATTGTTCGGGTGAGGAGTTTTTTCGGATGGAGATGTTATATTCTTTCTCTGCTAAATCAATCATCATATCAAAAATGATCGACTTTTTATCCGCTCGTTCAACTTGCTGTTCTAACTCCATTAACCGATGCTCTTGTGACTTTGGCATATTTGATGGTGTTTGATTTTCCCAATCAAATGTACCATATTTTCTTAACCAACTGACAACAGCAGAACGAGCCTGAATGCCGTATTTACGACAGACTCCATGCGTTGATTGTTCGCCAGATTCTACTTCTCTGACAACATTTAACTTAAAGGACATTGAATAATCCTTCTGACTGCGTTTAACATAAACACCTTTTTCTCCTTTTTCCATAACGATAAAAAATTGTGTATCGCTATTTTAGGACTAGACATAAGATTAAATAAAAACCGCCATCTACAAAGTAAATGACGGTTTTTTATAAAGGTTGATTTTTTTTACGACATAACCGTATTGTAACTCTCCACAGTTGGACATGTACAAATTAAGTTTCTGTCTCCAAATGCATTGTCAATTCGACGCACTGGAACCCAGTATTTCCATTCTTTCAAGTAAGCAACTGGATAAGCTGCTTGTTTTGGAGAATACGGATAAGTCCATTCTTGATTGATGATACAATCTGCAGTGTGCGGTGCATTTTTCAACAAGTTGTTTTCTTTGTCCGCTCTTCCTTCTTCAATATCTCTAATCTCCTGACGAATAGAAATCATTGCTTCAATGAAACGATCTAGTTCTTCTTTGTCTTCACTTTCTGTTGGTTCAACCATTAATGTTCCAGCAACAGGGAAAGAAACCGTTGGAGCGTGGTAACCGTAATCGATTAAACGTTTTGCCATATCCGCAACTTCTACCTCAGCAGTGCGTTTAAAATCACGGCAATCTAGTATCATTTCGTGTGCAACAGTTCCGTTAGCACCAGAATAAAGAATTCCGTAATGGTCTTTCAAGGATGCTGCAATGTAATTTGCATTTAAAATGGCAATTTCTGTAGACTCTCTTAATCCTTTTGCTCCAAGCATTTTAATGTATCCGTATGAAATCAACAAAATAAGTGCTGATCCGTAAGGTGCTGAAGAAACTGCGTTGATTGCTTGCTCTCCTCCTACTTTTACAACTGGAGATCCAGGTAAAAATGGTGCTAAATGCGCTGCAACACCAATAGGTCCCATTCCAGGTCCACCACCACCGTGAGGTATCGCAAATGTTTTGTGTAAATTCAAGTGACAAACATCGGCACCAATATTTCCTGGATTTGTCAATCCAACTTGTGCATTCATGTTTGCTCCATCCATGTATACTTGTCCACCGTTGTCGTGAATGATAGAAGTGATTTCTTTGATGCTTTCCTCGAAAACACCGTGAGTTGAAGGATATGTCAACATAATTCCACCCAAAGTATCTTTCAATTCAGTTGCTTTTTGACGTAATTCTTCCACATCAATATTTCCTTTTTCATCGCAACCAGTTACAACAACCTCGAATCCAGCCATTACAGCAGATGCAGGATTTGTACCGTGCGCAGATGAAGGAATCAACATTACATTTCTATTGAAATCTCCTTTTGATTCGTGGTAAGCTTTCATCACCATCAATCCAGCGTATTCACCTTGTGCACCAGAATTTGGTTGAAGTGACATTGCAGCAAATCCAGTACATTCACATAAATCTTTCTCAAGTTCACGGAACATTTCGTGGTACCCTTGCACTTGATCGAAAGGTGCAAATGGGTGAATGTTCGAAAATTGTGGATTTGTAATTGGCATCAATTCAGAAGCCGCATTTAATTTCATCGTACAAGATCCAAGTGGAATCATGCTGTGAACTAAAGACAAATCTTTGTTCTCCAAACGTTTCAAATAACGCATCATTTTCGATTCTGAATGGAATCTATTGAAAGTTGGATGTGTTAAAATCGCATCTGTTCTCAAGGAAATAGCTTCCAAGTTTGATTCAATTTCTTCAGAAACAGTAACGACTGATTTTCCTGTTGCTTCAGCCAACACACTTAAAATTGTGTTTACTTCTGCTAGTGTATGTGGTTCTCCAAAATTGATTGTCAATTCTGAATTATTCAAATAATTGAAGTTCACTTCGTTTTTCTCAGCCACTGCTTTAACCTTAGCTGAATCAATTCCTTTTACCCAAACAGTATCAAAAAAGACATCACTTCCTACTTCAATTCCCATTTGTTTCAGTCCATTCGCTGTTTTTGTAGCCAATGAATGTACGTGTTCAGCAATATATTTAATTCCTTTCGGTCCGTGATATACAGCATACATACTCGCCATAACAGCTAACAATGCTTGAGCAGTACAAATATTTGATGTTGCATTTCCACGTTTAATATGTTGTTCACGTGTTTGCAAGGCCATTCTATAGGCTTGGTTTTGATCGTCATCAATTGACACACCAATAATACGTCCCGGCATTTGTCTTTTGTAAGAATCTTTGGCTCCAAAATAAGCAGCATGCGGTCCACCAGACCCCATTGGAACGCCAAAACGTTGCGTCGAACCGAAAACAACATCAGCACCCAACGATCCTGGAGAATTTAATAAAACAAGTGATAACAAATCTGCACCAACTGCTACTTGCACTCCTGCTTCTTGTAATTTTGAAACAATTGGAGCGATATCGCTAACAGTTCCTTGTACATCTGGATATTGTATAATTGCACCAAAGTAATCGTCCGTTGCAACAAACGTTAAAGGGTTTCCAATCGTTAAGTCAATGTCTAAATTTTTAGCTTTTCCTGCAACAACAGCAATTGTTTGAGGAAAACAGTTTTCAGAAATAAAACATTTGTTTTTTCCTTCTTTAATTTCTGCTCTTGAACGTGAGTTGTAGAACATAATCATCGCTTCAGCAGCTGCGGTTCCTTCATCCAATAATGATGCGTTTGTCAACTCCATTCCTGTTAATTCAGCAATCATTGTTTGGAAGTTCAATAAAGCTTCTAAACGACCTTGAGAAATTTCAGCTTGGTAAGGCGTATATGCAGTGTACCATCCTGGATTTTCCAAAACATTTCTTAAAATAACTGAAGGAACAATCGTTTCATTGTAACCCAATCCAATAAACGACTTGAATAATTTATTCTTTTTTCCCAATTCCGTGATGTGATATAAATACTCCTGCTCGCTCATCGCTTTAGAAATATTCAATTCTCCATTCAGCCGAATGTGTGCTGGAATTGTTTTGTTGATTAACTCTTCAATTGAATTAACCCCAATTTTAGTCAACATTGCTACTTTTTCAGCTGCATCTGGACCAATGTGTCTATTAGAAAACTTTGTCATTTACCCGTTATTTTGAACGTACAAATATACGTTGATTCATTATTTTTGAAAAGTATTTTTAAAAATTAAACACCTTTACTTCTATTAATTTTGTTCTACTCTTAATTCGGTTTACTCAACATTACTTAATTTAAGCATGTTGGAGCTACCTTCTGCTTCAATAGGCATCGATGCAATATTGATTACCATATCTCCAACGTTTAACAATCCTTCTTTCTTCAATAAATATTTACTGTCCGCAATTGTATGGTCTGTACTTACAGTTTTATCGTAGTAAAAGCCACGAACACCCCAAATCAAACTCATTTGTGTTAGGATATCTTTGTTACTTGTAAATACAAATATTTGTGCTTTTGGACGTTGTGAAGCGATTTTGTAGGCTGTATATCCTGAAAAAGACATTGTTAAAATTGCCTTTGCATTTACACGACGAGAAAGTCTGCATGCATTAAAACAAATTGAATCCGTAATAAAACGCTCTTGATTTTTTTCAGGTAATTCTTCCTTACCGTAAATCCCATCAAATGTTTCCATTTCCTTCACAATGTTAGACATTGTTCTGATTACTTCAACTGGATATTTACCAACAGAGGTTTCTCCTGATAACATTACCGCATCGGCTCCGTCTAAAACAGCATTCGCAACATCATTTACTTCGGCACGCGTTGGAGAAGAACTCACAATCATACTTTCCATCATTTGAGTCGCAACAATTACTGGCTTACCGTGTAAAATCCCTTTATTTATAAGCATTTTTTGAATCAAAGGCACATTTTGGTATGGAACTTCAACTCCCAAATCTCCTCGAGCTACCATCAAAGCATCACTTTCACGAACAATTGCATCAATATCTTCTACCGCTTCTGGTTTTTCAATTTTTGCAATGATTTTTGCCTTTCCTTTCTTAGCAGCAACCAAATGTTTTAATTCAATAATGTCTCTAGCTGAACGTACAAATGAAAGTCCAAGCCAATCTATATTTTGCGACAATGCAAAATCCAAATCTTCTCTATCCTTTTCCGTTAAACTCGGTAATGATATTTTAGTATTTGGAAGATTAACTCCTTTGTGAGAAGATAAGGTTCCGCCATAAATTACTTTCGCTTTAATCTCTGTACTTCCGTTTGTAGAAATTACTTCCAAAGAAAGTTTACCATCGTCCAATAAAATGCGTTCTCCCACTTTAACATCGCGTGGAAGTTTCTGATAATTGATTGAAAATGTATTGTTTTCACCAAGTAATTCTTCAGTAACAATTGTCAATGTTTCTCCAGGAACTAATTCCATGGCATTGTCCTTCATATTACCTGTACGAATTTTAGGGCCTTGTAAGTCAGCCAAAATTGCCACATTCAATCCCGTCTCATCATTCAATTCACGAATGGTTTTAATTGTTTCTGCGTGCACTTCATGTGAACCGTGAGAAAAATTCAATCGACATACGTTAACTCCTTCTTGAAACATTTGTCTCAATGTTTCTTTACCACTTGAGGCTGGCCCCATTGTAGCTATAATTTTTGTTTTTTTCATTACTAATTAAATACTATATTTTCTGTAGATGGTATTTCAGTTGGATCGAATTCGTAAGCTGCTAAAATGCTTACTACCTCTTTTAATCCCTTTAATAAAGCATCCAATTCAACCGAAGTATTGTTACACAAAAACAAAAAGTAATCCATTTCAGCCTTTTCAGGAATCAAAAATTTACCCTGAACTTTGTTTTTTATGAAGTAATACTCCAATCTATTTTCTTCGTCTACGAATGAGTACATCGAATGTTCAGAAATTGTTTCACCTTTTCTATTGGTATTGCAAAAATCATTATCTGATTTCACCAATTTCAATTTGATTTTATCGTTGATTCCCCATACCAATCGATAATCACTATGATGCGAGCAAATACCGATCATTTCGAAATCAATTTCATCCACAAAAGACAGTATGTGTTTCTTCTTTTTTGTCATCAATTGTACTAATTCTATACGAATTTAGTGTTTTTAACTAGTTTCTATGAAAAAAGAATCTGATTTAATATTCTCTTTATCTTGATTAACAAAAATTGTGGAGTTTTAAGGTCAAACTTTCTAAAATTTACTTCGTTTTTTTACTAATCGAAACCGAATAATCTTCTAAATTCCCTTTCATTCGAACATAAAGAAACTTTGAGTTTTCTTGACGGTATTGTATTTCATTTTCTGACTCTTGATCTTTTGATTTTCGTCCAAAAAGTTTTTTACCCGCAACTTGTGTTATTAGTTTCCAAGGAACACCGATCAAATAATCCATATCCATAGGACCATCTATTCTCTGACTACCAGTAATTTCCAAAAATCCTAAACTTGAATTAATTGTCATTGTTGGAATTGTTAACTTGCTTTTTTGTAATGTGAAAACATTTGTTAATGTATCGAAATAAACATGCTTCAATTTTCCCTCTTCAAAATATTCGCCTAATGCTAAAAGCGGTCCGTAATTTTCCAGTTTTCCATTAAGTACACTCATGTCAATATTCAATTCTGAATCATCTATTTTCGGCACCAAATCAGCATGTAAATGAATTTTACCTGTTATTTCACCATTGAATGTGCCATGCAAATTTTCAGAAACCAAATGATCCTGACCAAAGTTATCGAACTTAATCATGAACTTATCTAAATCAAGGTTACGAACCTTAATGATTGGCTTGAAATATATATACTCTTTATCCTTTCCACTCAGATAGCCTGTAATATCAAAATGTCCACCTGCAGCATTAAATTCTAATTTATCTACGTGAATCATATGGTTTTTTTCAGTGCGAATGACTGTGAAAAAATTGGTCAATTTGTAATTGTGATAATTCAACTGTTTTACATCAATATCCAATTTAAATTTTTGAAAATCAAAATCATATAAACTAAAAACAGCATCGTGTTCCGCGGGCTTTGAGGTTGAAGAATTTAATGAAGGAGATTGGTTATAATTCATTAATTCATCAAGATCTAATCGGGAACCTTCTATCGTTAATTTATTGGGGATTTTACTTTGGTTTTCCTCTAGTGCATAATCCAAATTTATATTAAACAAGGAATGCCCCATTTTTCCACTAAAATCCTGCACCGTGACTTGTCCGTCTTCCAAATGGCAGCGCCCCTTGAAATTCTCCAAACTTAAGGGATGAACTTTTAGTTTTCCTTTCAATTCTGTTAATTTAAAATCTGTTGATTTTAATCCATTTTTAAAATGTAAATCCGTTGTTCCGTGAATTTTTAGGTTAGACACTTCTTCGTGTCGATAATCCTCTGGCACAAATTTCTCCCCACCATAGGTAAACAAATTATCAAACTGAAGTAAACTAGATGTCAAGTCGAATTCTACACGTGTATCGCCTTGCATTTTCTCATCAAACCATAGGTTATAATTCTTCAGTTTACCAGAAAAATGAAAATCTGATTTATCAATCATTCCAGAAAAATCCAATACTTTAAAGTCCTTGTCTTCAACAAAGATATCTGCATGGAAATCATGTAAAACATGGGGGTAATGCTTCATTTTTCCATATAGGTTGGTTATGAAAAATTCTCCTATCGGCAAATTCGGAGACTCTGTGATGCTTTTAGCTGAGCTCAGAAATTTCAGGTTCAATCTAAGGTTATCGACTTGCTCGTCAACCGGTTCCATTCCTTTTAAGCCTGTAGTTAATTCCTTAATATCAATGCGTCTAGAGTTGATTTTTAAATTCGTTTCAACAGGAATAGCTGTATGATGAATTATAGCTGGTAAATCGCTTATTGAACCTGATATGTTAATGTCTGAATTTCCAATCTTCATTTTTAGATAGTCAATCTTTGCTTCATGGCCATTCATTTGAGCATGAACATCTATACCATTAATTGGAACATTGAACCCTTCAGCTTTAAACTTCAATTTTTCAATTTTAAGTTCACTGAAATACGACTCATTTAGTCTCTTGATACTTTTTTCAGGATGCTCTATATCAATTATATCCCTAAAATTCATAGTTAAATCTACTCGACCTGATAGTCCTTTCAATTCTGGAGTATTCATGAATTTTGACAAAAAATCCAGATCAAAGTTTGAATTTAATCGCATATCTATGTCAGGTGATTCGAAATTATCGACTACTAATTTTCCTTTAAAAATTCCCGCCTCTGGTTTTGCTGTAAAGTTTTCAAGTTCAAAGCGCATCGTTGAAAGTTTACGTGCTTTCCCATTAGTAAAAGTGCCTTTGAACCCTATTTGATTCAGTTTTTTACCCGATTCCAAATTATTAAAGTAACCCTCATCACACCCAAAACGAGCGTTGATAGACGGTGTGTGGCCATTTGTTGCCTTACCTTTTATTGTTGCATCAAAAAATATTTCGCCTTTATTCTCAAATTTATTAAGCGTTGGTGCTAATTCTTTGGGTGCTAATGCTAAAAACAAATTGAAATCTGGTTTTTTACCACTAAAATTTAGGTCAATAAACATCTCATTTTTAAAGTCCACCTTACCTTCAAAATTAAATGTCGCCTGTTCAAGACTTACTTCAGTTGGTTCAACAGTTAATAAATCTTTCGCATAGTCAAAGTCGATCTTGGTTAAAACATCAAAATGTTTATGTTTTAGAAACGTTGTGTCACCTTTAATGATCAAATTTAGTTCAAATTTTGAATCAAGATCAATTGCCAAATGCTTGTTGCTTGATACAAAACTAGTTTTGGCGTCAGAAACAAATACATCAACCATAATGTCATTTAGCTCATTTAATTTTGAAATATCTATACGTTCAAATTTAATTGACTGCAAATCCAAATGAAATTCTTCCTCAACACTTTTTATTGGTTTTTTACTCTCAAATGCTTTAGCAATGTTAAACTCATTATTTTTATGTTGTACTAAACGTAAATCGCCATCGGATAATTTTATGGACTTAACATCATAATTCCCAGAAAGAAGTTCGAAGATGTCGAAACCTATATACACATCATTTATGTTTATAATTCTCTTCGGTTTTGTTAATTCATCGCCTTCAAAAACTTCAAGCTTTTCGATATCAATCGATATATAAGGAAAATTTGCAAACGGTGCAACATGACTATCTTTAATCCGAATTGTTCCATTAAAATCTTCGTTGGCAGTTTTAACTAAGCTCTTGACAATCGCATCCTGTTTTACATAAACAATAGAAACCAAAACGGAAAACAATAAAACAGGCGTAACCAACCCAAACCACATTGTTCTTTTCCAGAATTTTTTGCGTTTTAAAAACTTAAAAGAAATAGGAAGCATTGCGATTTGTTTTTACTTTAAATCTACGATTTTTTAACCAATTTATGTTTTGAACACTAGTAAACGTGTTTTAATGTTAAATCGGCAGTTAAAACTCGTCAGCGTGGAATTTCCGAAACGATTGATCGCGAAGCAAAACGAATCGTGAAAGGATTTCCAAATTGGAAACCTGCGGAAAACGCCTTCGGAAAGGTAAGAACTATTGTTCGCCTACCAATAAGGTTCATTCTTGAATAAATCACGACTAGTTTAAGTAGCGGAAACGGTTGTAATTCTTACAATTACAACCGTTTTTTTCTCTTTAAGAAAAAAGTTTTTATCTTCGGAACGGTTTTTGAAAACCAGGCATAAAATAACTAACCAAAAGTAATCTTAACATGAGAAAATTAAATGTAATCTTATTGTTTGTGGGAATGACTTCATTTTCATTCGGACAAAAAATTGTAAAAGTGAGCGGTGATATCAAAGCTGTTAAAGGAGAAAAAACATTCAACATTGAGTATGACTACTCAGAAATGGGAGTTGGAAAATACAAAGAAGAGGCAAAGTATATTGAGGACGGCGTTGCCGAAAGAGAAAAAAAGGAAGCTGGTAAAGGACAAGTTTTTAAAGATGGATGGTTTGGTGCTAGAGAAAGAGTTTATCAACCAAAGTTTGAAACTCTTTTCAATAAAGGTTTAGCAAAATTAGGTATAACTGGATCAAGTGATAATTCAAGCGCTAAGTACACGTTAATTGTAAAAACAACATATACAGAGCCAGGATTTAATATCGGAATTGCAAAAAAAGCAGCCTCAATTAATGTTGAATACATTTTTAAAGAATCAGGTACTGAGAATGTTGTTGCACACTACAAACAAGCTGGTATTCCTGGAGCTCAAGCTATGGGATATGATTTTGACGTTTCAACACGTGTTTCTGAATCATATGCAAAAGCAGGTAAAATGTTAGCTGCCATGATGGCAAAAGCATTGAAATAAAGACAACTTATTTTAATACAAAAAGCCTCATTGAAAATTCAGTGAGGCTTTTTTAATTGTCATAGATCCTTAATCCAATGAACCAATCATTTTCTTAGGATCAACTAAAACATCATATTCATCAGCATCAACATAACCTAAACGAACAGCTTCTTCTTTTAAAGTTGTTCCATTTTCATGAGCTGTATTCGCTATTTCAGCTGCTTTGTAGTAGCCAATCTTCGTATTCAACGCCGTAACCAACATTAATGAATTGTTTACTAATTCATCAATACGTTTTTGGTTTGGCTCAATACCTTGTGCGCAATGTTCGTCAAATGAAACACACGCATCTCCAATCAACTGAGCGCTTTGTAATAAGTTGGCAGCCATTACTGGTTTAAATACATTCAACTCATAATGACCTTGCATTCCACCAACTGTAATTGCAACATCATTCCCCATAACTTGAGCGCATACCATAGTTATTGCTTCCGCTTGTGTTGGATTTACTTTTCCTGGCATAATTGAAGAGCCCGGCTCATTTGCTGGAATATTAATTTCTCCAATACCAGAGCGAGGACCAGAGGCCATCATACGAATATCATTCGCAATTTTGTTCAATGAAACGGCAATTTGCTTTAATGCTCCATGTGTTTCCACAATTGCATCGTGAGCTGCTAATGCTTCAAATTTATTTTCAGCAGTTACAAATGGAAGTCCCGTAAATTCAGCAATTTTCTTTGCAACAAGTACATCATACCCTTTTGGCGTATTCAATCCTGTTCCAACCGCAGTGCCACCTAATGCTAATTCAGCTAAATGAGGTAAAGTATTATTCAATGCCTTTAAACCGTGATCAATTTGAGAAACGTATCCCGAGAACTCTTGTCCCAAAGTTAAAGGAGTTGCATCCATAAGGTGCGTACGTCCAATTTTCACCACATCCTTGAATGCTTTCGCTTTAGCATCTAGCGTATTTCTTAAAGCCGTTAATCCCGGAATAGTTACTTCTGCAACCATTTTGTAACAAGCAATGTGCATTCCTGTAGGAAATGTATCATTACTTGATTGTGACATATTTACGTCATCATTTGGAGCTAACGTTTTTCCACCATCACCAATTTTGTTTCCTGCATTTACATGCGCACGATTTGCAATAACTTCATTCACGTTCATGTTACTTTGTGTCCCTGAACCAGTTTGCCATATCACCAACGGAAACTGATCATCTAATTTTCCTGCAATAATTTCATCTGCCGCTTTTGAGATGTGATCTCTTTTTTCTGCTGACAAAACTCCTAAATCGCAATTCGCATGCGCTGCTGCCTTCTTCAAATAAGCAAAAGCATGCACTATTTCAAGTGGCATAGATGCAGAAGGTCCAATTTTAAAATTGTTTCTTGAGCGTTCAGTTTGCGGTCCCCAATACTTGTCGGCTGGTACTTTTACTTCACCAATGGTATCTTTTTCTATACGATATTCCATTTTTTATGTTTTTATATTTGAATAATTATTACTTTTACCACTGTAATTAATCTACAAAAATAACAAGACATGAGTATTTTCGGTATAGTATTGTTCCTTTTAATTGGTGGTATGG
>CAWUSK010000028.1:0-14343 GCA_963925035.1 uncultured Flavobacteriales bacterium | reverse complement strand
GGATAAAACCATTAACTTGGATGAAGTTACGGCTTCTGGCTCACTGGATGTATTGAAAGCGGGAATAGATAAAAAGGTATATTCTGTTGCGGAAGATTTAACTTCGAAAGGAGGAAACGTTAGTGATATTTTGAATAATATTCCATCTATTTCTGTCGATCAAGATGGAAAGGTGAGTTTGCGTGGCGATGGAAATGTTACAATATTAATAGACGGTCGTCCAAGTACGCTAACATCTAGTGAAGGACAATCTTTACTGGATGCGCTTCCTGCAAATTCAATTGAACGAATTGAAGTCGTTACAAATCCTTCTGCGCGCTACGATCCAGATGGGACTTCGGGAATCATTAATATCGTTTTAAAGAAAAACAAGCTGAAAGGATTCAATGGAATGGTTTCGGGTACTGTTGCAACTGGAGATTTTTACCAGGCAAACGGTAGTTTGAGTTATAGAAATAAATTTATCAATACAAGCTTAAGTTATTCACTTGATTACCACGAAGGATACAGGAACTTTTACAGCGATTTAGATCGTTCATTTGAAAATGACAGTTCTTCGAGATTAGCGCAATCAAGGATTGGTAAAGATCTAAATTCTTCGCATACGCTGGTGTTCGGGACTGATTTTTTCTTAAATGAACGAAATGTGATTGGTGTTTCTGCAACTGGAAATTTCGGTCGAAGAGAACGTTCTGGAGATTTAGAAAATAGCCAATACGATCAATTTGGAGAGTTGAATAGTCGCTGGGACAGGATTTCATTTGATCCCGAAAAGAGTTCAAACTTTGACGCAAATATCAATTACGTTCGTACTTTTAAAAAGGAAAAAGGGGAATGGTCCATCAATGCAAATCAGTCGTTTCGAAAGGAGAATGAAAAAGGATTTTACGATCAGTATTATTTGAATCTAGATGAATCACCAACAGGATTAGCCGAGTTGAATCAGCGTTTGAACAACAATTCAACGAATAGAATTACAACGGCTCAAACGGATGCAAGCTTTATTCTAGCAAAAATTAAGGCTAGGGCGGAAGTTGGGGGGAAAGTGATTTTAAGAAATGATGATATTTCCACGTATTCAGAAGCCAGAGATACAATTACAGATGAATTTCGTGCGGATACTTTAGCCAACTTCGATTACCGTTACAGCGAAGCTATTTATAGTGTTTATGGAGTTTTTGGACAAGAATTAGGGAAGTTTAAGTACCAAGTTGGAGTTCGTGGAGAATATGCTGAACAAACACCAGAGCTAATTTCAAGTAACTTGAATTACAAAAATACCTATGGAAACGTATTTCCATCAGCACATGTGAAATACGATTTAGACAAAGTTTCGCAATTCAGTTTAAGTTATAGTAAGCGCATTAATAGGGCAGACTCGCGTCAGTTAAATCCTTTTACAAGTTATGCAGATCCTTTTAACCTAAGAAGTGGTAATCCTGAATTGAAGCCAGAATACATTCATTCATTTGATTTGGGTTATTCGTTTACTAAAAAGAAATTGATTTTTTCATTGAGTGCTTACCATCGTATCACAAATGATGTGATCAACAGAATTAAATTGTATTACGACAACAATACAGCTGTTGTAACCTATAAAAACATTGATAAAAGTGAAAGTACAGGATTTGAGACTGTTATTATTTATAAGCCATTCAAATGGATAAAGAACACGATCTCCGCGAATGGAAATTATATTAACTACACCAACAGTGATCCAACAACAAATTGGAACAATAGTGGATTTAACTGGGGAGCAAAATATGTTTTGGAAATTGATTTTTGGAAAAACTCTGCAACATTTCAGTTGAATGGAAATTACGAAGCGTCGCGTGTTACGCCGCAAGGTTTAATGAAACCAAGAACATCAATGGATATTGCGTTGGATAAAAGTTTCTTAAAAAAGAAGTCATTATCCATCGGAGTGCGTTTGTCAGATGTGTTCAATTTAAAAAACTTTAGCATGGAGCTAGAACAAACTGGAGTCAGACAAAATGTAGAGTATAAATGGTTGACAAGAAGATTGTACTTCTCGATTTCTTATCGATTTGGAAATCTTGACGGAAAATCAAAAACATTAAAGGAAGCCCGAGAAGGCGTCCGAGGCGGTGATGCTGAATAAAAAAAGCGCTAAAATTAATCAGCGCCTTGTATTTAGTTTTATAGTGTTAATAAATCAATAGCATTGGCTCCTTTATCTCGCCAACTTCATTTTTACCGAAGATTTTGTTTTTTGTCCAACACCTAAACCACTGATGCCGGCATCAAATCCGAAACTACGGTTCTTTTGCTTGAATTTCTTCTGCGCAAGAATTAGTTTAATGTCTCTAGGAGTTATCATAACATTTGTTTTTATACAGTTAAATTAGCCAAATAGTATGCCGCTTTTTTAACGAAGTACTAAAACGTAGTGTTTATAGACTAAACTGTCGTTTCTGTTAATTAAACTTAAAACGAAAGAATTTAACCTTTGTTACATGTGTAAACAAAAGCTGGAGGGAAATTTTTGAATGTGAATTTTATAGAAACATCCTTGTACTTTGATTCTAGCAATTTTTTTGATTGAAGTGAATATTGAAATTGAACATAAATTCCATTTTTCTTTAAGCAATCATGCGATACATCAACTACTGTGTGTCTAAGAGACTCAGGAAAAACCATTAATGGAAGAGAGGATACAACAACGTCGGCTTTTTCGCCTCCGGCTAATTCATTAATGTATTTTTGTACAAATTCTGCTGAATCGTGTATGATCGTTACGCGCGGGTCATGAATGCGTTCTTCAAGTGATTCGTAAAAATTGTCGTTTAATTCAAAAGTCAACAAAACGGCATCACTTGCCATACGTTTAATGATTTCATCGGTAAAAACACCTGTTCCTGGACCTAGCTCAATAATTAACTTCGATGTATTAAAATCAATATTTTCCAACATTTTCTCTGCTAAAAATCGCGTGCTTGGACTGACAGCTCCGACCATTTTTTTGTCCTTGAAAAATTGTTTTATGAAATTACGCTTCGCCATCGAATAATTCTTTAATTGCTAGTTTCCCATTATTGATAACGCCGTATACTTCTCCCGCTAATTCTTGGTTGAGAAGTGGAGAATTCGTTGTTTTTGAAAATAAAGTGTCTTTTGTGAAATGCCAAGTCGCGTTTGGCGAAAATAAGGTGATGTCTGCTGAATTTCCTTCTTGTATAGAAGTGATTGGCAGGTCAAGTACTTTTTTAGCGCCATTGCTAAGTGCATGGATGACTTTGTTCAAGTCAAATTCTTTTGTACCTCTCAAGCTTGAGAAAACCGTTTGTAAATTTATAGTACCAAAATCAGCTAAATCAAATTCAAGGTCTTTTTCTTCTTTGTCATGCGGTCTGTGATCAGAAACGATACAATCAATTGTTCCATCTAGAACTCCAGTCCATAAAGCAGCTCTGTCTGTTTCAAATCGAAGAGGCGGCATAACTTTGAAGTTAGAATCAAAGCCTAAAACATCCTCTTCTGTGTAAATGAGATGGGCGACATTTACATCTGCAGTTATTGAAAGCCCATTTGCTTTTGCTTGACGAATCAATTTAACGCCTTCAGCTGTCGAAATTCCTGTTAAGTGAATATTTCCACCTGTATATTCTGTTAAGCGAATATTGCGCTCTATTTCAATGATCTCGGCTATAGAAGGGGCTGCTTTTAATCCTGTTTTTGTTGAGGCCATTCCTTCGTTTACCATTCCATTTCCGGTAATTGAAGGATTATGACTAAAAGCAACGACAGTTCCGCTGAAGTTTTTCGAGTAGAGTAGTGCGCGATACATTATGCCAGCATTCACATAATGTAAATCGTCTGAAAATAGTTTTACTCCGCATTGATTCATGTCGTACATTTCAGAAAGGTTTTCACCTTTCATTCCAACCGTTAATGCACCAATCGGGTGAATTGAAGTAACGTGGTCTTCTGCTTTTCGTAATAAATATTCAACTTGAGATTTCCCGTCAACGACAGGAAGTGTGCTTGGTAAAACTGCTACGTGTGTGTATCCACCTGCAGCTGCCGCATCTAGTCCAGTCTCAACCGTTTCTTTGTGCTCCATTCCTGGGTCACAAAAGTTAGATTTTAAATCAACCCAACCTGTAGAGATATGTAAATTTGAATGTTCAATTTGTTTTGCGTCGCTATCTTGAATTGAGTCTTCAATGGAAACAATTGTGCTGTTTTCAATTAAAACATCCTTTGTTTTTCCGTTGAATTCGGAATTGGCATCGATTATAGTGGCTTGTTTTATTAGAATTTTCATTCGATACAATTTTATTTTAAAAAGCGTACAAGTAGCATTTCAACTGCAACAAAAATAAGAGTTAAAATGACACAAATTTTCCAATAGCTCAAAGGTTTATTAAGATCGACTGTTGATAATGTGGATGATTGCCCAATTTCACTGTAGTTGATTGTTTTAAAACCGCTATTAGCAAGGTGATTTTTTATTTCTTCTTGCGTGTAATAGTTAAGAATGGATTCATTTCTAGTGTAATTGAGACTGATTGCTCCAATTGGTTTATCCGTCACAATATCGTAATTACCAGAGTTCAACTGGTCGATTTCTGAAATTCCGCTCAATGAAATGTAATTTGTTCCCGAAACTTGAAATGAGGGTGGAATAAAATCAATCAATTCGTTTTTAATGTGAATTGGTGCTTGTTCGCTAAGCGTTGCGTAGATAGGATAACGGGAATCACTACCAATTGAGATAAAATCAGGCGTAACTCGTTGACTCAATTCAGATATTCTTAGTATGATAGTTGAAAATAAAGCGTCTTTTGTAAATCCACCAAAACTTTCGGACAACGAACTGTAGAACATAAAGTGATTGCCTTTTTGGTGGTTTGAAGCAAACAATGGCAAACCATTTTTTAGTGTGATGAGTTCTGAAACACTTGAATTTGGAGTTGCTTGAAAAACTTTTGAGACAGAAGGTAGGTTCAAACGTTCAGGCTTACTTTCAAATACTCCAGAGAAAAAAGGATCATCAAAGTTTATACTGTTTATTTTAGTTCCAGACGAAATAGCAGAACCAATGCCTGGAAGGTTTAATTTATTCAGTAGACCATTCCATTCGGATTTTACAGGCGATGATCCCGGAAATAAAGCAATTGAACCTCCAGTAGATGAGAATTCAGTCAAATAACTCGCTATTCCAGCGGAGATAGGATTTGAACCATTGATAAAAACAATGTCGATAGCATTGAAGTCGTCTTTCGTTAAGGCTGTTAATTCTTTTTCAACGGTTTTATAGTAATTATCCAACGCCAAGACTGCTCCTATGTTCGGCACAGCATCTTCTCCGTTTAACACTAAGGCCGAGGTGTATTTTTTTACTTCGTAAGAGATATAAAAAGCATCGTCAAAAAGAACGTGGTCGTCAATTAAATGAATTTTCCCTTTCTTAATACCTGTTGTTTTATCTGAATAACTAAAAGTCGTTACTGTTTTTTGATTGGCAGGTAATTCGACAAAAATGGTCTTTTTAAATACATCAATTTCAAGTTGAACTTCTACATTTTCCAGCAGTGTTTTTCCATGATTCCCAATGCGTAGATTTATTTCATTGGTGGTGTTTTTCTTGTGGATTGGAGAAGTAAACCAAACTGAATCGATGTAGACATTAGATTCATTCTCAGGTTTAAGTTGAACAGGGTAAATAATCAGATTATCAACTGAATAAGATTTATTTTTCAGTGATTTTTTTTTTTGGAAATCCGAGAAGAATACGTATTGATTAGCGCTTTTTGAACTCTCTGCTTCTTCCGAATTTAAGAGTTCAGCCTGCCATTTAATAATTTCGTTTGTACTTCTGGAAATTGGAGAAAGATTGATTTTATCTAACTTTTCATACGCCTCAATTCGCGTAAGGAAATGTTCCTCAATTCCACTCATGTCATTGGTTCCTATGATGAAACGTGCATCAACTGGTGATTTATCAATAATGGAACGTGCATTTTCTCTGGCTTCAGATAACAATTCTCCTTCACTTCCTCTTGCTTGCATGGAAAAGGAATTATCAATGTACATCGCTATAATTGGTGTTCCCTTCGAAGCGCCATTTGAACCATCAGAAAAGTAAGGTTGAGCAAATGCAAGAACTAAGAAGATAAATGCTAATAACCGACTGATTAGAATCAAAACGTGTTTTATTTTCTGAGTCGATTTGGTTTGCTGGTCAACGTGTCGAACAAACATTAGACTAGAAAAATAGATGGTTTTGTAACGTTTAAAATTGAACAAATGAATGATCACTGGTATGATAAGCACGGCAAATGCCCAAAGAAATCCAGGATATAAAAAATTCATATTTCAAATATAGAATTTCTTTGTTGGAAATGCATCGCACGACTCATTTTATTGCTAGTGTTTTTCTTTGTTTGCGTAATACGCTCTTCGGATCAAGCCATCCGCAAGTCCTACTTTCGGGACAATTATTTCTTTAATTCCAGCTTCAATCATAGCACGGTGGTAAATATTGGCTCCGTGAACAATTACATCGGCTCTATCGTCACGAATGTCAAACTGTTCAATTAGTTCCTTAGGTGTGAATTGTTTTAAGAATTCAATTTTGTCGTTCAAATCGTTTCTATGCAACATTTGCCAATCCGCCAAACCACACATTTTATAGATTTTATTGATGTTTCCACCGGTACCAACCATGTATTGTGGTTTATACTTCTTAGCGTTTTCTTGCAACCATTCACTGAAAACATCCCATTCTTCTGCTTTTTGAATTCCTTCTTTCAACCGAATTGTTCCAATGTTAAACGATTTCCAGGCTTTGCGTTCTCCGTTTGCGAAAATATTGACCTCTGCACTTCCCCCGCCAACATCAATGAATATATAGGTTTTATCGTCGTCTATTTTCCCAGTATTGAAGATGCTTTCGTAGAGCACTTCTGCCTCTTCATCTCCTGGAATTATTTTTATTTCTACGCCAGCTTCATTTTTGATACGTTCCATAATCGCTACTCCGTTTTTTGAATCGCGCATAGCAGAAGTGGCAGATGCTAGGTAGTTTTGAACTTCAAAAATGGAGCATAAATGTTTAAAAGCGTGCGCCATATGGATTAATTTCTCTTCTTTTGAAGGTGTGATTTCTCCTTTCAGAAAGGAATCATCTCCCAAACGAATCGGCAATCGAACGAGTGACATTTTTTTAAATATTGTTCCGTTTTCACTTTCGTGAATTTGCTGGAATAACATTCTAACAGCATTCGAACCAATATCAATGGAGGCATATCTCAACATGTCACAAGTATATGTGTTATTTTATCAAAATGAAACCATTTTTAAAGCGAGTTTTAAACAATTCCAGCTATTCTTTGATATGTCGCTTGTAATGCGCGTAAATAGCCACTTGCGATTGAATAGGAGGCCCATCACTCTCCCAATATTCGTTCTTTAATTCGGCATCAATTACACGCGCTTTGGTATTGTCGTTCAATTGAATATTGATGATTTTTCGAATGTTTTTCTTGATTTCAACATCGTGAATCGGCGTAATAACTTCAATTCGTAAGTCGAGGTTTCTTCCCATCCAATCAGCTGAACCAATAAATAATCGTTCGTTCCCTCCATTGGCAAAAATCATCACGCGTGAATGTTCTAAATAGCGATCTAAAACACTTCTGATTTCAATGTTTTCACTTAATCCTGGAATTCCTGCTACCAATGAGCAAATACCGCGAATTAACATTTGAATTTTAACTCCAGCTTGACTTGCTTTGTATAGTTTTCTTACTAACTCTTCATCTACAAGGTTGTTCAGCTTAATCACCATGTAGGCTGGTTTCGATTCTTTTGCGTTTTTAATTTCGATATCAATTAATTCGGAGATTCTTCTGCGCGTATTGAAAGGGGAGACGATGAGTTCTCTGTAGATCCCAGGTTTGTAATTGTGGTTGAAAAAATCAAACAGCTTTGCCACTTCAGACGTAATTCGCGCATCAGCAGTCCACAAGGAATGATCTGTGTAAATACAAGCGTTTCCTTCATGAAAGTTTCCCGTCCCGATGTGCGCAATTTCAATCTTCTTAAGTCCGACTTTTCGGGTGATTAACACCAATTTCGCATGTACTTTTAAGCCTTCCACGCCAGAGATTACCTTAACTCCGTTTTCTTGCAGTCTTCTAGAACATTCTATGTTGTATTCTTCATCAAATCGCGCGCGTAATTCAACAATAACAATTACATTCTTACCGTTTTTTGAAGCGTTAATTAAAGCATTGATGATTTTTGAATTGTTTGCAATACGATATAAGTTAATACTAATTGCAGTAACCGATGGGTCAATTGCAGCTTCGCGCAAAATGTCAATAGTATGACTAAAGGCTTGGTAAGGATAATGCAGTAAAACGTCTTTTTTTTGAATGGCATCAAGAAGACTGCGTTGATTGTGTAAGTCTTTATGTCTGTTTGGGTTTTGTTTTTTATAAACCAATGTTTTACTTCCAACATTCGGAAAGTTGATCAAGTCCTTTTGGTTATTGTAACGACCACTAGGAATTAAATTTTGTTGGTTTTTGAGGCTTAAACAATCCACCAAAAAATTAAGAAGATCATCTGGCATTGTTTTGTCATACACAAAACGCACTGGTTTCCCTGATTTACGCTTGCTAATACTCCTTGAAAGCTTTTCCATCAATGATTCGTCCAAATCGTCGTCGATATCTAATTCGGCATCTCTGGTCAATTTAAATGCATACGATTCTATTGTATCATAGTCGAAAATTCTAAAAACTTGAGAAAGTCCCAAGCGTATAATGTCGTCCAAAATCATTATGTACTTGTTTCCTTCTTTTTCTGGAAGGATGAAGAAACGAGAGATGTTTTGAGATGGAATTTCAATTAGCGCATATTTGATGTCGACATGTGCATCTTTGTTGTAGAGTTTTACAGCAAGGTAGGATGCTTTATCCGTTAATTCAGGGTTTAATCTGTTGGTTAACATGATAGGCACCAAGTTCGGACGAATGGTTTCCTTAAAATAGGAGAGTGCTATTTTGCGTTGTACTTCATCAAGTTGATTTTCGTTCGGTATGTGAATGTTGTGCTTGTTTAACTCCTTTAGAATTTCAATGTAAGCTGCATCAAACATTCGACCTTGCTTCAGTGTTATTTCATTAATTTGATTGATCAATTCTTCTGGCGCCGAGTATAATTGGTCTCTTGTCTTTTTTCCAAGTTCCGTCATACGACGAACAGTTGCAACACGTACTCTGAAAAATTCATCTCGATTGCTGGAGAAAATTCCTAAAAACCGAAGGCGTTCAATCAATGGAGTTCGTTTGTCCATTGCTTCTTGCAAAACTCGTTCGTTAAAAGATAACCAACTATTTTCTCGGTTGATAAACTGTACTTCTTCTTTTTTTATCATGGGGAGTGTAAAGCGAATACGAAATAAATGGAATGTTACTGAATCGGTGTTAAGTCAATTTTAACGTGCGATTAAATAATTAATTTAAGGTGCAAAATTAGATTTAAATCCACAAATATATTAGTAAGATTTAAGAATTATTTTTCGAATGCTCCGATGCCAAATAAAGCGAAATCATACTTGGAAGGATCATTACTGTCGAATTCATGTAAATTCTCCATTAACTCGTCCAATGCTTTCCAATCGTCTTGTTTTCGGGTAATTAAACCAAGTGCTCTTGCATTTTTTGAAGTATGAATATCCAATGGAATGTATAGTTCTGAAGTGGAGATCGACTTCCATATTCCAAAATCAACACCCATTTGATCTTTTCTCACCATCCAACGCAGAAACATGTTAAGTCGCTTGGAAGCAGAGTTCTTAGCGGGATTAGAAATGTGTTTCTCGCTGCGTTTCTCATGCTCAACAGTAAGGAACTGGGTTCTGAACTGAATGATTCGTCCTTTTACACCAGGAAATTCAGCATGTGGAGAAAATGCTTTTTCTAATCCACCTGTTGCGTAGATGTTTTTCAAACTTCGAAAGAAGAAGTCTAAATCGACGCCATTGAATGTTCTGTGCACAAAATCTAAGTGTTTTGTCGCTTCATAATGGAGAATGAAATTATATGGATCATTTCCCATGATATTTAGCAAACGTTCTCCACTTTTGATAATCATCGTACGATTTCCCCAAGCAATAGTAGAAACAAGGAACGCTACAATTTCAATGTCTTCTTTTTGCGCAAACCTGTGGGGAAGTTTTATCGGATCTGAATCGATAAAGTCGCGCGTGTTGTATTGCTGCGTTTTGAAATCTAGGTATTCGCGGAGTTCCTTTTTTGAAAGTGCCATTTAGTTACGAATGATTTCAGCCGGAGCAAAAAGAATTTCAGCTCCATTTTTCTCTACAATCAGGTTGGACGGATGTGTTTCTGCAGTTGCCAGTTGGCTGATTTGATATTTGTATTCACCATTATTAAACTTATACTGGTGATTCCCGCCACTTAACATGTACTCAATTGTTCCATTTGAAATAACTAAGTCGGGTTTTGAAATCAATGGTGAATTAATTGACCAAACGGCATAGCGATACAGCTCATCTTTTAATTCATCGATTCGAATGTAAAATTTCTCCGTTTTTAAAACAATAACAGGAGCATCAAACTCTTTTATGCTCGCGTTTAGTGAGACTTTGTCGTAATTGATGATTGTTTTTAGTTTTTCTTTTTCTGCCTTTGACTGAACGTTGACGGTTATCAGTTTGTAGTCAGCGTCTTGGATCCAAACACTTCTACTATTCAACATAAAACCTCTCCAACTAACTCTTGACCACTCTCTGTCAATGTTCGAATTGGAAATGATATTTGTGATACTGTCATCGAAAAGTTCATTGCAACGGTAAATAAGTTCGGCTTCATTTTTAATGTCGGGAAGTGGATATTCTCGTTTAATTGGGAAAGCAATAAATGGCATTAATTTTTTCAAATCTTTCACCTTTAACGCTTCTATAAAGTTTGAAGTTGCTGTTTTATCTTGTGGTGTTAATTCTTGAGAATGGCTAAATGTAACAATTACCATTGCCAGAATAATAAGGACTTGTTTCATTTCTTTAAGTGTCAATTATTGAACACTAAATCTAATGAAAATTAACCGATAAATCAATCAGGTAACGATTAGTCCATCCTTCATCACAAGTCTTCTGTCTGTCATATTGGCAAGTGCTTCATTGTGCGTTACAATCACAAATGTTTGATTGAATTCATCGCGTAGATTGAAAAATAACTCGTGCAATTCAGTTGAATTGTGACTATCCAGATTTCCAGAAGGTTCATCTGCAAAAACGACTTTTGGTTTATTAATCAATGAACGTGCAACTGCAATTCGTTGTTGTTCACCACCCGAAAGTTCGTTTGGTTTGTGTAAAGCACGTTCTTCTAGTCCTAAAATCGACAGTAAACGCATGGCGTCCTTTTTTGCATCAGTTTGTGATAAACCTTTGATTAAAGCGGGAATGATGATGTTTTCAATGGCTGTGAACTCAGGAAGTAATTGATGAAATTGAAAGATAAAACCAATTTGCTGATTTCTAAAAGCGCTTAATTGTTTGGCAGATAATGTAAAAGGGTTTGTACCGTCAATGAATAACTCTCCTTTGTCTGGATGATCTAAGGTACCGAGAATTTGAAGTAGAGTAGTCTTACCTGCTCCTGAAGAACCAACAATGGAAACAACTTCACCCGTATTAATTTCAATGTCAATTCCTTTCAGAATCTGGAGTTCACCGTATGATTTTGTTATTCCCGTTGTCCGTAACATTTATTTCCCCAATTTCAATGAATGCCCCATTTTGTCTCGTTTTGTCTTGAGGTACAACTCGTTGTGTATGTTACTTTCAATTTCTAGTGAGACATTGTCAACGATTTCCAGTCCGTAACCAATCAATCCTGTGCGTTTTTGTGGGTTGTTAGACATTAAACGAATTTTTGAAACACCTAAATCACGAATAATTTGCGCTCCAATACCGTAATCTCTTTCATCTCCTTTAAATCCAAGTTTGATGTTTGCCTCCAAAGTATCGTAACCTTCTTCTTGAAGTTTATATGCTTTCAATTTGTTCGTTAAGCCGATGCCACGACCTTCTTGATTCATGTAAACGATTATCCCTTTCCCTTCTTTTTCAATCATTTCCATGGCTTTCTCCAATTGAGGGCCGCAGTCACAGCGGCAAGAACCAAAGATATCACCTGTCATACAAGATGAGTGAACACGCACTAAAACCTCTTCATCTTCCGTCCAAGTTCCCTTCACTAGTGCAAGGTGTTCTTGTTCAGAGTTTATGTCTTTGTAGAGATGTAAGGCAAAATCTCCAACTTGAGTTGGTAATTTGACATCAATTATTTTTTCAATTAAAGATTCAGTTTTGATTCTGTATTCGATTAAATCCGTAATAGAAATCAGTTTTAAATCAAATTTCTTAGCAATTTCAATCAATTGCGGAAGACGTGCCATTGACCCATCTTCATTCAAAATTTCTACTAGAATTCCGGCAGGAGAGAATCCAGCCAATCTTGCTAAATCTATAGAAGCTTCTGTGTGACCAGTCCTTCTCAAAACACCACCTTTTTTCGCAACAAGAGGGAATATGTGACCTGGACGACCAAGGTCTTCTGCTTTTGTGTTTTTATTCGTTAAAGAGGCGATTGTTTTTGATCTGTCGTGCACTGAAATACCAGTTGTACAGCCATCACCAATTAAATCAACAGAAACAGTAAATGCAGTTTGATGCAAGACAGTGTTGTTAGTCACCATCATCTGTAAATCCAATTCTCTAGCTCGTTCTTCTGTGACTGGTGCGCAAACAAGACCTCTTCCGTGTGTTACCATGAAATTAATCATGTCTGGAGTCACCATTTCGGCAGCGGCAATAAAATCACCCTCATTCTCACGATCCTCATCATCCACAACGATAATAACTTTACCGTTTTTTATATCTTCTATTGCTTCTTCAATAGTATTAAGTGTAAACGCCATTGCAATTCTAAATTTTACACAAAATTACTTGAAATTAATTAGTAATAGGGTATTAACCACTTAAAAAACTCCCAAGAAACAGTAAATTGAGAGAGTAGAGTTGGATTGTAGTTGAGATTGGCGGAAATTGTGGAACTGTGTCGCCAATTTCATGTAGGTGCTGTTGTAAGCATTAAAAATGCTTATCATCTCTTGAGGGTTTCGCTAGTTTAAATTAGGTTTTTGCAGGACAGGGTTTAACTTACGGGTTCATTGTCTAGCTTATCACGTCTAACAAACCAAACGCGGTTGCCAGAGCTAATTGATCCTCCATAATTGACTATTATTGTATCTTCATGCACAAACCTCATTGAACCTGTTTTACCGAAGTATTGTTTAGTTCGATAATAGCCTTCTTGAAAAACTCGAGGTTGTAAGTTATAGATACCAGCGCTATCATAACAAATGTTTCTGTAAATTACATTATTCTTGGTCCAACCACTTTTTGTTTTATTGCTTTTTGCCTGTATTTTGTTCCCTTCATTTTCCCCCTTCCAGTTATCAACAACTTCTCGAGTAAAGTAAACTTTTTGTCCTATCATTCCTTTAAAGGACTCCCATTCAAATCCTAATAACACATTATCCTCGTAGTATTCAGTTGCTTTACTAAATAATTCTGAAGGAATGGTTTTGTTGTTGTCGATTATTCTATAAAGCATATTCATACTATCCATATCAACTATTTTCTTCAGCTCAATGTTTAGGGCATTGTGGGCATGATTAATAAGAGCTGAATCGTTCACATAAGTTGTGAGCGTAGCTGAATACATTGGCCAAAAGTGCTCTTTAACCATTGCGGAAACGCATTTTTTTTTCATTACTTTAGCTGAATCGTACCATTGTTCTTCGTCAGGAAGCAGTCTGTCGAAATAATACATTGCACTATCATATTTCTGCGCCATATATAATTGCTCTGCTTTAGTGTAAGTTTCTGGCGCTCCCCCGCAACTGGCTATAAGTAACAAAAGTGATCCGCCTAAAATTGTTAGTAGTTTTTTCATAATAGTTTTTTTAAAAAAATTGAACATTCTTTACTTAATTTCATCTAACGATTACACTAAAATACGTAAAATCGGTATGGCTTGGCTAGATTTATGGATTTTAGTGAGTCTTATGGGCTAATATTTCTAAAACAGATATGTTAAATATTACTTTATTAAACCAATCCCAAAAGTGTAGATTGCTGAGATATCCGTCTGGGCTATAGAGATTTCTCGTGTTGAGTCTCTTTGTAATAAAGTAAATTGTTTTTCAGGATTTCGTTTCACCAAAAAGTAGCGTTCGCAAAAAACAGCTCCTGATTTAGCTGAAAAAATTATG
>CAWUSK010000027.1:0-54265 GCA_963925035.1 uncultured Flavobacteriales bacterium | reverse complement strand
ATTGTACTTCGATGATGGAGTTGTCATATAAGTTTGCCTTAAAACCTCCTGCTAGTTCTGCGGTATTAATAATTGACTTTTCATCTGATAAATATTTCATTTGATTTACAAAGTAGTTTTAGGTCGGTATTCCTCACTAAGGTCAATTTAATAAAACCGAACCTATTAAAATTGAAATTCAAATACAATAAAATTACCATATAAAATACACTTAATTATCGATGAAATACTGTTTATTGTCGATAAGACTAAGTTGAGTTAAATTTCATTCACTTTTAATTATCGTCAAACTAATTCGACCTTTAACAATAAATTAACGTTGAATTAAGTGGATGTGCGTTTCTTTCATTTACTTTTGGTGCGTGATTAAGACTTTGTTAAAATATGTTTTATCTTGTCTTGTAGTTCTTGCGATTACAACTGCTCATGCTCATTCGGATACTGAATACAAGGGAATAACTTTAGAAAGTCAAGTTTCAGTTAAAGTATCTAACGATCCTGATCGATTCATACAAACCTTCTTTTCTACTGATACACAAAGTAACGAAACTGAATTTCCTATTACTCTTATAGAGAAAGAAGTCGATGATGATGATGAAACGAAATCTCAGAAATATAAGCTAGTAAAGTGCTTTTCTGATTGTTCCATTTTTAATTACCGCGATGCAACCATTGTATTAAGTGAAATTAATAATGATTTATCCCCATATTCTTATTTTGGGGAATCCTTTGAATGCTGGTATATTCTATACCAAGTTTTTCAGATTTGATCTAAAACCATATTAGATGCTTGTCAATCGCATCTATTTTGCTGGGTGAACTTCTTGTACCCTCAACTTTCTGTATTTCATATTTCGAAAGAATATAAACCAAGCAATTATAATATTGTTGAAAATTCAAGAAAAATCAGAAACAAAAAATACATTATTATGAAAAGAGTATTTATGCTCATGGGTTTACTTGCTACAATTATTTCTACAAGTTGCCAGACAGAAAAAAAGGAAGCCGAAGAAAAGGTTGAATTTTTAGTAACAAGTCCTGTGAGAATGGACACCATTATAACCAAAGAATACGTTTGCCAAATTCATGCGATTAGTCACATCGAATTGCGCGCTCAAGAAAGAGGTTTTTTACAATCCATTTATATCGATGAAGGTCAGTCTGTTAAAAAAGGACAATTGCTTTTCCAAATTATGCCAAACTTGTATGAAGCCGAGGTGATGAGTGCGAAATCAGAAGTTCAAATGGCGGAAATTGAAGTGGCAAATTCTCAAGCACTTTTTGATAAAAATGTAGTTTCAAAAAATGAATTGGCTATGGCTAAAGCGAAGTTGAACAAAGCAAAAGCTGAACTCAAATTGGCACAAACGCATTTAGATTTTACAGAAATAAGAGCACCTTTTGACGGTATTATAGATAAGTTTCATGTGCGATTAGGCAGTCTTGTTGATGAAGGTGACCTATTTACAAACCTTTCAGATAATAAAACGCTTTGGGTTTACTTCAATGTACCAGAATCTGAATACCTCGATTATATGAGTCATTCTAAAAAGGAAAATACAACAGAAGTTCGATTGAAAATGGCGAATGAAAAAATATACAGCCATCTCGGAAAAGTAGAGACAATAGAAGCTGACTTTAACAATGAAACTGGAAACATTGCATTTAGAGCAACATTTGACAATTCAGAAAGATTATTAAGACATGGAGAAACAGGAACAATTCTTTTACATTCTTCATTAAAAAACGCCTTATTAATTCCTCAAAAATCAACGTTTGAAGTATTGGATCAAAAATATGTTTTTGTAGTAGATAAAAACAATATAGTTCGTTCTCGAAATATTACAGTAGGTGAGGAGTTACCTCATTTATTTGCTGTAACTGAAGGACTAAAGGAAGGCGATAAAATTGTATTGGAAGGTCTTCGAAAAATAAATGAAAAGGATAAAATCAAGTACAAATTTGTTCAACCTAAAAAAGCGATTTCAGAACTTGACTTATACGCTGAATAATCACGAATACAAAAAATTGAATTATGTTTAGTAAAATCATTTTTAGACCCGTATTTGCGATTGTTATTTCAGTCGTAATCGTCTTTATGGGTTTGTTGTCAATGAAACAATTGCCAACTGCCCAATTCCCAGAAATTGCTCCGACAACAGTCAGTATTTTTATCGCATTTCCAGGTTCCAATGCGGATGTTCTAGTGAAATCAACAATAATTTCACTAGAGAATGCAATTAATGGAGTACAAGGAATGCGTTACATGGCGACCGATGCAACGAGTGCGGGAGAAGCTACATTAAGTATCGTTTTTGAACCTGGTACAGATCCCAACATGGCCGTTATTCGTGTAAAAACACGTGTGGATCAAGTTATGCCATTGTTACCAGATTTGGTGCAACGAGAAGGTGTAATTATTACGCCTATTCAACCGAGTATGTTGATGTATGTAAATTTGTATAGCACAAGTAAGAAGTTGGATGAAAAATTTCTTTACAACTATGCAAACGTGAATATGATTCCTGAAATCAACAGGATTAAAGGTATTGCGAGATCTACTATACTTGGGAGTAGAACGTATGCGATGCGTGTTTGGTTAAATCCTGAACGAATGAGAGCATACAATATTTCTGTGGAAGAGGTGATGGATGCCATGAATGAACAAAGTATTATCGGTCGTCCAGGTAGAATCGGACAGAGTTCAGGGATTGAAGCTCAATCTTTGGAGTATGTATTGAATTACAAAGGAAGGTACAACGAACCAGAAGAATATGAAGACATCATAATTCGAGCAAATTCGGAAGGAGAGAGTATCCATTTAAGAGATATAGCAGAAGTGAAATTGGGAAGTGAATTTTTTGATATTTACTCTAACCTTGATGGAAAACCTTCCGCCGCGATTGTATTGAAACAAAACTTAGGAAGTAATGCAACCGAGGTAATTGAAAATGTGAAGGAAAAATTAGAGGAAATGAAGAAAACGTTTCCTCCCGGAATGGACTATAAAATCAGTTATGATGTATCTAAATTCCTTGAAGCATCGATTGAACAAGTAATTGATACCTTGCGAGATGCATTCCTTCTAGTTGCGTTAGTTGTGTTCTTGTTTTTAGGTGATTGGCGTTCAACATTGATTCCTATTATAGCCGTTCCTGTATCGTTAATTGGTGCATTTTTCTTCATGCAAATGTTTGGATTGTCGATTAACTTAATCACATTGTTTGCATTGGTATTGGCAATTGGCATTGTGGTCGATAATGCCATTGTAGTCGTGGAAGCCGTTCACGCAAAAATGGAGGAAGAACATCTCTCACCCTTTAAAGCTGTTCAAACCGTAATGGGAGAAATTACTGGCGCCATCATCGCAATCACCTTGGTTATGGTATCGGTTTTCGTACCAATTGCATTTATGTCTGGACCAGTCGGAACTTTTTACCGTCAATTCTCCATTACGATGGCAAGTTCAATCATTTTGTCTGGAGTTGTTGCCTTAACGTTAACTCCTGTGTTGTGCGCTATGATTTTGAAAAATAATCATGGGAAAACTCGTAAAAAATCACCGATAAATAGATTTATTGATTGGTTTAATAGACGCTTCGAGATATTAGCGGGTAAGTATGTAAGCTTATTGAGACTGATTGTCAATCGAAGAATACTTACAGTATTAATTCTGGTTATTTTCAGCGTTGGTATCGTCGTTGAAAATAATATTTTACCTGGTGGATTTATTCCTGGGGAAGATCAAGGAACGATTTATGCGATCATTCAAACACCTCCAGGTTCAACCTTGGAAGCAACGAATAAGGTATCTCGTGAATTGCAAGAAATTTGTAAAAAAGTGGCCGGAATAGAATCTGTATCCTCTTTGGCTGGATATGAAATTATGACAGAAGGTCGCGGTTCTAATGCCGGGACTTGTCTTATCAATCTGAAGCCATGGGGCGATCGTTCCAAAAACGTGCACGAAATCATGGAAGAATTGGAAGTGAAATCAAAAGATTTAGGAGCAATTGTAGAGTATTTCGAACCGCCAGCGGTTCCAGGATTTGGTTCATCAGGTGGTTTTTCTATGCGTTTATTGGAGAAAAATGCATCAAATGATTATCAAGCATTTGATAAAATAAACAAAGAATTCATGGCGGAATTAAAAAAGAGAAAGGAACTTTCAGGGCTCTTTACTTTCTTTGCTGCCAATTATCCTCAGTACGAGTTGGTAATTGACAACAAGGCTGCAATGCAAAAAGGAGTATCCATTGGAAAAGCCATGGAGAACTTAAATATCATGATTGGATCAACGTATGAACAAGGGTTTATTCGTTTCGGTAGGTTTTTCAAAGTTTACGTACAATCTGGACCAGAGTTTAGACGAATGCCATCCGACATATTGGATTTATTCGTGAAAAATGATTCAGGTGAAATGGTTCCTTATTCTGCTTTCATGAAAATGAAGAAAACGCAAGGTCCAAATGAGCTTACCCGATACAATATGTACAATTCAGCATCCATCCGAGGTCTTCCAGCGAAGGGTTATACAACTGCTGATGCAATTACTGCAATTAAAGAAGTAGCATCAGAAAAGTTACCGCGAGGCTATGACATTGCTTGGGAAGGATTGTCTTTTGATGAAGCGCAAAGAGGGAATGAATCAATTTATGTTTTTGCCGTAGTATTGATATTCGTTTACCTTGTACTTGCCGCACAATACGAAAGTTTTCTATTGCCTTTGGTAGTTATTCTTTCCTTGCCAGTAGGTATTTTCGGCTCATACATGATGCTTAAATTCATGGGACTGGCAAACGACATTTATGCGCAAGTTGGTATGATTATGCTGGTCGGATTACTAGGGAAAAATGCCGTATTAATAGTAGAGTTTGCCGTGCATAAACGACGACAAGGAATGAGCATTCTCGATGCCGCGATTGAAGGAGCCAAAGTTCGTTTTAGACCAATTTTGATGACATCGTTTGCCTTTGTAGCGGGATTGATTCCATTGGTGCTAGCGCATGGAGCAGGTGCAATTGGTAACAATACAATTGGTACTTCAGCAATAGGAGGAATGTTACTCGGGACTATAGTCGGTGTAATTGTTATTCCAGGTCTTTACTACATTTTTGCAAAAATGGCTGACGGCCGTTCGCTGATCAAAAATGAAGCAGATGAATCTTTATCTGAAAGCTTCGTGCGTCAAAGTGAAGAACATGATAATATCAAAACGGAACTTACTGGAGTTAAGCGAATACTTAAAGTGCTGACCGGAAAACGAAAAAAATAATCGAAAATAAAAGAAGTTATGTTTAAAACTAAAATATACATCATATTGACGATTGTTGTAATTACAATTTCGTCATGTAAAGCACCAGATCTTGGTAGGCAAGATGTAAATAAAAGTGTCCCTGCGAGTTATAGTAATTCGCAGGACTCAACCAACACAGGAATGTTAGGATGGATGCAATTTTATAGCGACGCGAATTTAGTTGCATTAATAGACTCTGCCTTGGCAAATAATCAAGAGTTGAACATTGCGCTTCAGGAAATAGCGGTTTCTCAAAATGAGGTAATGGCCAAAAAAGGTGAGATACTTCCGAATGTGAACGCGAATGTTGGTGGTGGAGTTGATAAAGTAGGACGTTATACGGCACGAGGTGCATCTGAAGCGACAACAGAAATCGAACCTGGAAAAGAAATGCCTGATCCAATGACCGATTTTACGATTGGATTTAAAGCATCGTGGGAAGTTGATATTTGGAGACAGCTGAGAAATGGAAGAGATGCTGCTGCAAAGCGATTTTTAGCTTCTTATGAAGGGAAAAATTACATGGTAACAAATTTGGTGGCTGAAATTGCCGAATCGTACTATGATTTGTTGGCGTACGACAATCAGTTGGCAATTTTGAATCAAAATATTGAGATTCAAAACAATGCGCTGGAGATAGTGAAAGCCCAAAAAGAAGCGGCGAGAGTTACTGAATTAGCGGTGAAGCGATTTGAAGCGGAAGTGTACAAAACAAAAAGTCTACAATTTTCGATTCAACAAGAAATTGTGGAGGCAGAGAATAAAATCAATTTTTTGGTCGGTCGTTTTCCGCAACGTGTGCAGCGATCAGCAGTGGAAATAATTGACTTAGTTCCAGCGAATATCCAAGAAGGTGTTCCTATTCAACTGTTGGACAATCGCCCAGATATTCGACGTGCAGAAAACATGTTAGAAGCGAGTAAGTTGGATATTAAAATCGCGAAGGCTGACTTTTACCCTAAATTGGAAATCGGTGCTCAGCTTGGAGTAAATGCATTCAATCCTGTATACATCATTCGTCCTCAATCCATTATTTACAATGTGATTGGTGATTTGATGGCTCCTTTAATTAATCGAAAAGTTATAAAATCGAAATATTACAGCGCTAACTCAATGCAAATTCAAGCGATGTATGAATACGAACAAACCTTGTTAAAGGCGTACATTGAAGTGGCGAATCAAATTTCTAAAATTGATAATCTTAGTAAAAGCTATGAGTTGAAGGCTAAACAAGTTGTAGCATTGTCTGAGTCAATTAGAATTTCGGGTGACTTGTTTCTTTCAGCTAGAGCAGATTACATGGAAGTATTGCTAACTCAAAGAGATGTTTTAGAGGCGAAATTTGAATTAGTAGATACTAAGAAAGAACAAATGATAGCAACTATAAACGCCTACCGCGCTCTTGGTGGTGGCTGGAAATAACATGATTCAAATCTATTTGTTTTCTGATTTTTAAATAGATTGAATTTAAAAGAAACCCCACTTTACGTGCAGTTTAGTGGGGTTTTGATTTTTCAGTATTTACGGTTTTATTTTATTGTTACTGCAACTCGATAGTAAAAGAAATAATTTCTAAAAGAACAATTAAGAATTAGAGAATACCATTCTTGAAAAAAAATCAGCCCTACTTTTTCATTAGAAGTAGGGGATTTTTTACGTTTAAGTTGAGCTCGCAGAAGTTCACCTTAAAAAAGCTATAAAAATTAAAAATAAACCGCGCTCATCTTGAAAAATGAAGTAGGTGTGCTGTCCACCGTCGTGTTTTCCGAACTGAGCGTAGCCGATTGTTGGGGACTGAGCGGAGTCGAAGTCCCCACAATACTCGCCGTCACCTTCGTATTCCCATCCTCGTCATTTGAAACGTTCAAAGTCACGGTAACATCAGGTGTATCGTTTGGATTCAAGATCGCCAAGAACTTGCAAGTTCCCATTGTATCGAGTGACATTGGCTTTTCTAAACTCGTGCTCAACAACTCCTTTACAATTTCCATTTGCACAACTCCAGGCGTAACAGGATTTCCCGGGAAATGTCCCTCAAAGATGTGGTGTAATGGATTCAAATGGATAGAGTAGGTGTGAACTCCTTCTTCAATAGAACTTGACTCAATTGCGTAAAAATCGTTTTGTAAAATCATTAGAATTGTGTGAATTTAGAATCTGAAATAGAACCGTTTGTTTGCGTGTTCGAAAATGAATACACTAATTTATCGTCTGCCGTTTCAATCATCGTCATTTCGTCGAGTAAAGCTGTTTTCTTGGAGAATAGCAACTCAATAGAAGAAATGTAGCGCGACATGCGTGAACTTTTTGGCTTTAGAATCAATTTGTATTGGGAGGAACTTTCGTAATACGAAATGGAAAACTCTTTTTCATTCAAAAAATCACCACTGAACAATTGAACCATCAATCCTTGAATTTTCTTAACGACCTTGTTCGCAGTTGGATTGGTAACTTCCTTTCCGTTCTCTTGAAAACGCGCTTTTGCCCCGTCAATGAGTATGATTTTTTTGTTTGGTGAGGTATGTTCCCAGCGAATTTTAGAAGGATCTTTGTACAACAATTTCCCTTTCGCTTTTTTCG
This sequence comes from uncultured Flavobacteriales bacterium, assembly GCA_963925035.1. Lineage (GTDB taxonomy): Bacteria > Bacteroidota > Bacteroidia > Flavobacteriales_D > Crocinitomicaceae > UBA4466. The sequence goes on along the minus strand of CAWUSK010000027.1, from coordinate 46,389 downwards.
GCGTATTGAACATGCTAGAATACATTACTTCTTCAAAATCAGCACTAATCGATTTCGTTTCTTTCGCCTTGTTGTCGATTTTGGACTTCACCGAAGCTACATTCTCGGATTTAGAGAATTGTTGCCCGAATGCTGCGCTTGCAGAAAAAAGAAGAATGAAAAGAAAAAGTCTATGCATGTTGAATCGTTTTAATCGTTTCTCCATTGGCAAATTTAATGCCATTAGCGCTTGCTTGAGCAATAAAGTCTTCCAATGCATCAACAGTCACGTTTAAATTGTCGTGCAACAGTACAATGCTTCCTGGAGCAATTCTCGACATTAGTCGTTCGATGAGCTTTTTCGGTTCTCTGTAAACTGAATCGTAACTGCGCAATGTCCAACCGACATTCGTCAACCTTAGTTCTTTCAAAACACGTGCATACAATGGATTTGTATAACCAATTGGTGGTCGAAAAAACGGTATTTTTCTTCCACTCAATTTTTCCAAAGCAGTTTGACTTTGTGAAATGTCTGCTTTTAGATGCTTCTTCGAAAACAAGGACATAAAGTTGTTGTGCGCGTACGAATGATTCCCAATAATGTGTCCTTCATTGGCTACACGCTGCACAATTTCTGGATGCTGTTCTGCACGGTTTCCAACCATAAAAAACACTGCTTTAATATCGTTTTTGGCGAGAATATCTAACACTTTTGGTGTTTTTTCAGGATCTGGACCATCGTCAAATGTCAACAGTACAAAATCATTTTTTAAGCGATTTACAGAATGTAAAAAGTAATTGAACTTCATGAAAAGTACGCCGTAACTCATAATTGTGAAGAACAGCAATCCAGCGGTAATTAAAAGCCAAATAAAATAAGGTGTTTCGAAGAAAAACAAACAAATCAATACTACACTTAAGGCAAGAAATAAGACGTTTATTTTATGCTTCATCGCGTTGAATTAGCATGATTCCAATATTGGTAGGACACATATCGTTAACAATCAATGCCCATTCTTTCTCTTCGTTGACAAGGTAATCATGTGCAATGTGCAAAGCGAAAGCCGAAGCACTGTAATGAAACCCTGAATAATCTAAAAAGTTGAAAGCGTCTTTTGGTGTTACGTGTTCCTCAATTCCGTCGTTTGAATGCAACAACAAATCAATTTTTTCCATTTCAAGGTTGTGAACGTCTAGAAACGCTGCTATATCTGTTAATACGTTTTCCGAGCTGAAAGTAGTTGAGATCGCTTTTACTTGAACTTCACTCTTTTCAGGTGATAAAACAAAAAACGATGCGCCAGAACTCAGTGGGAAATCGGCGGAAATTAAATTCGGTTGTACTTCTTTTAAAAAGTCAATTTTTTCATCCGCAGCACCAACCAAAACGTTCTTTTTTCCTTCGTTGATGCACATCATAGCATCTAACAAAGAAACTTCAAAAGATAAATTGTTTTGCGTGTGCGTCATGTTGTACGCGTGATTTCCTAATCCCAAAGAGATTTGTCCACCAATTGTATTGTGCGTGGATTGTATAAAGGCTGTTGGAGATAAAAAGTCACTTGTAGATGTCAAAAATGTCGATAAGAACTTCTCTGTATCTTTCAAACATCCCAATCCTGTTCCAACCACAATTGCATCGAACTCTTTACCCGATTGGTTTTTACACTCAATCGAAGCTGTTAATCCCATTTTTAAAACAGGACTTAACCTGCGCAAGGAAGCTGGAGGAATAAATTCTTTGTACTCAGGTGAAACAACGTCAGATGTATCGTCAATTACGACTAAGTTCTCACACACGTTATCCGTTCGAAATGAATCTTGGTGCGTGATTGAAGCTATAGAGTGAATATAGTACATGTTATATCGCGCTTAAAATTACTGTTGAATTGTTTCCACCAAAACCGAATGAATTGGAAAGCACATTTTTGATTGTTTTTCCTTCTTCAAATTTAAGTTGTGGCACCAATCCTGTTTCTTCAATTGGCGTTGAGAAGTTAAGGTTTGGATAAAGTAATCCTTGTCGTATCGCAAGAATAGCAAATACGGCTTCAATTCCTCCAGAAGCTGCAAGCGTATGTCCTGTATACGCTTTTGTTGAGCTAAACGGTGGAATAGCATCCTTAAATATTGTTTTTATTGCATGAGATTCGGACAAATCGTTATTTGGAGTTGCCGTTCCATGTGCGTTGATGTAATCGATGTCTTGTGCTTGTAATCCAGCAACATTCAACGCTTCTTGCATTGAAATTGTCGCTCCGTAACCATTTGGAGAAGAGGCAGTTTGATGAAAAGCATCTGAAGCGTTGCTCCAACCTGTTAATTTAGCTAAAGGTTTTTTCCCAGATAGTTTCAGGGATTTTTCAGATTCCAGTACAATGAAACCTGCACCTTCACCTAAGTTCAATCCCTTTCGCGATTCATCAAACGGGCGGCACAATTCATCGTCAAAAATCATCAGTGACTTAAAACCAGAAATGGTAAATGAGCTCAATCCATCTGTTCCACCAACGATTACACGATCTAACAAACCGTTTTTAATCATTCGTGCGCCCATCATCAAACTGTTAGCAGCAGATGAGCAGGCAGTGGAAATGGTATTGATGAATTCTGTAACGCCTAATTCTTTTGCAATCTCTTCGCTACTCGTTCCACTTGCGTGGTGTTTGTAGTTGGCTGGGTTGTGATTCGTTTGCTCCAAGAAATTCTTGTATTCGCGCTCACTGATATCCATTCCTCCAACGGAAGTTCCGGAAATCAAACCGGTACGAATGGAATCATTAAGTTTATGTCCTTCAAAGGCTTGTTTCGCTGCAACCATTCCTAATAAAGCAGTTCTAGAACCGTCTGTTGAGATGTTGAACTTCGCTTTAATTTCATCATTACTGAAGGGAACAACACCAACACGGTATTGTGGAAGCGCTTCAAAAGCTCCCAATTGAATTCCTGTTTTTTCTGCACGCAGATACTCTAAACTTTCGTCTATCGTTGATCCAATGCAAGAAATCATTCCATATCCAGTAATGAAAATCTCCATAAACTATTGATTCTTCTCGATGTAAGCTGCTAATGAATCAATTGAATGGAAAATCTCTTTTCCTTCACTTGGATCGGCAACTTTGATGTCGTATGAACTTTCCAAAAGCACTATAAATTCTAAGGCATCGATAGAATCTAATCCTAATCCGTCGTTACCAAAAAGTGGTGCATCATTTTTAATATCAGCTGGAGTTAAATCTTCCAAATTCAATTGCTCGATGATTTGTGCTTTTAGTGTTTCTCTTAATTCACTCATTTTACTTATTGTTTGAATAATGTATTTAGTTCGTTTTCAGTTAGTGTTCCTTCTTCATTTGTTATGTAGAACAAGAAACATTCTTCGGTATCGCTCAATGCACTTACCCATCCACACAGACAAGCTTTTGAACCTTTACTAAGATAAAAGTTAATTTGGTCGATAAAGAATTCTGCGTTAAAATTTTCATCAATAAAAAAGATGTTTTCTCCGTACCATTTCTTGAAAATGGAGATTTCACCTGTTAATATATTCGGCAGCGTATAGACAAATAGGGAAGGAGAAGGACTTCCTTTTTCGGTATAACTGTCGATAAATTTTAAATCTGTCGCCTGGCTTGAACTAGAATTAGCGAATATCAACGCGACGTCACTTGTTTCCATTTCGGAGAGTGCAACTTCCTTTTCCATCATTTGTAACGAAAGAAAAGCCATTTTGGCTAAGCTGTCCATTTTGTAAAATTTCGGATAGCTTAATTCTAATTTGGTGTAAAGCGCTTTTGTCCAATTACCATCTTCAGCAGTGGGAACGTCCCTCGACACGCCATTTACCACGACTTGTATTGGATTGATTTTTATACTTGAAATGATCTTCATAGTTCTTTTGTTAGAATAAGTGAAGCATTTCCACCACCAAAACCAGAGGCAGTTTTTAATATCGTGTTAATCGGATGTGACTTTGTTTCAGTAATTACGTTCAATGGAAAACTTGTTCCTGTTTCTTCAAATCCAATGCTTTTGAAAACGATATTGTTTTCCATCATTATCATTGACGCGATTACTTCAATAATTCCTGCAGCACCAAGTGTGTGACCGAAATATCCTTTGTAGCTATTAAGTGGAATGTGCGTCATTCCCAATCGGTAAAATGCAATGCTTTCCATTTCATCGTTGTACAATGTACCAGTTCCATGGGCAGAAATATAATCGATAGTTGTTGGATCAATCTCAGAGCGCTCGATGGTTTTATTCACAGAGCGAAACAAACCTTCTCCTGTTCGACTTGGACCAGAGATATGATTTGCATCATTTGAAGATGATCCACCACAATAAAGTGCGCTAAATGTTGCTGTTTCCAATTTTGCTTTGGAAACAATAACTGCTCCAGCCGCTTCTCCAATGCAAATTCCTTTACGGTTTTTGTCAAACGGCTGACTCGGCGTTTCACTCAACGCAAAAAGGGATTGAAATCCAAAGACTACGAAATCTGAAAGTGCATCAATTCCAATGACTACAACAGTATCGTATTTTTCAGTGGAAAGGTAATCTGCTGCCGTGTTGATTGCTAATACGCCCGAAATACATGCGTTCGAGATAATGATCGGGGCATGTTTTGGTGCTAGTTTCGTTTGGATTATTTCGCGCGTTGAAGCGAAAGTATCGTTGGGTAATGCATCAATGTCCGCTTTTGTAGAACTAACGATGAGCAATGTGTTATCTGATGAGAATAGTGCAGAACCGTGTTGTTCAATTAAACGATCACACAAAGATTCTAATAAATAGGTATAGCGATTTTCTGGAGCAGCGAAACATATCTTTCCCAATGGCCAATTTTCTTGATTGAAACCAGAGTTTTCTATCACTGTTACCCCAGAGGTTCCATTTGAAAGTTGCTCAAAGTGTTCTTCAATTGTTGAACCCAAAGGAGAAATTATTCCGCCGTATGTTACGAAAAATTGCTTCATTCTTCTCCTTGCCAATCTTGTTTTGCTTCCCATTCTGCAAAGAAGTGTGGTTTAACTAATTCCAATAATTTATTTTCTATTCCCAAGAATACTTGAGTTGTTGACCCAATAGCTGCCATTTCTCCCGTCGCCAAATTGATAACTTCGTACCGGAATACAATTTTTGAAGCTGGGTGTTGCTCTAGAATTGCTTTGACTTTGACCTTCTGTCCGTAATAAACAGAAGCTTTGTGATTAATGTTCGACTTTACAATCGGCGTATAAAAACCATTATCAAAAGCGTCCATGTATCCAATTCCATGTTGTTCTCCGAAAAAATCGCGTGCGTCTTCAAAAAATTTGAGGTAATTTCCATGCCAAACAACTCCCATAGCATCCGTTTCACTAAAACGAATTGGAATTTCAACAATAGCTTCTAAGGTTTTCATGCAATAACAATTTTCATTTGGCACGTCAATAATTCTGCGTCATTTTCATAAACGGTTCCTTGAATCAAATGGATTGCATCGAAGGTATTCAAAATTTCAATCTTTGTCGCTAGTTTTGCTCCAGTTTTTGGCAAACCGGTCACTTTTAGCCTAGAAACAGCTCCGATAAATCCCAATTTACCTGCTTCCTCGCCATTTTGACTTCCAACGTATCCAAATCCTGCAGCACAAGTTTGCGCGACGTTTTCTACCAAAGCAGATTCAGAAAGAATTCCATTTTCAATGAATAGGTTGCTTTCCACGACTTCAAATGCACTTTCAAATGAAGTTTCGGTTGCATTGATTAATTCGTCAATCATCACAAAAGGAGGACGTTGAGGAAGATAAGTTTGAATATTTTCTTTGTTAATCAGCATAGTATTTATAAAAATTGAACCATTGAGTCGGGTACTTTTCGACCATGGATGCTAAATGTGAAACATATTTTTTTGCAATCTCTTCAGCAGGCATTTGATCTGTAATTGGATCTGTTGCGTACAAGTCGTAATGAAATTTACTTGCTTTTGCGGCATAAACAAACGTAATAGGAACTTTGAATTTCTCAGCAAGAATGAACGGACCCATTGGGAATTTTGCTTTTCCTTTTAGAAAACTCAGTTCAAAGAATTTTGCATTTTCTGTAACTCTATCTGCGTGAATGGCTACAAATTCTTTGCGCTTTAATGCTTGGTGAATAAGAATCAAATGGGACATTCCATCCTTTTTAATTGGAATAAGATTGTATTTCGATCCACCCGTTTTCAATTCCATGAATTTCTTTACTTTTTCCACTTCAGCGTCAAGCATAACAATGTTAATCGTACTTGTAATTCTTTCGTGGATTAAGTTTCCTGCGTTTTCCCAATTACCAACGTGTCCTGAAATTAAGATTCCGCCCTTGTCATTTTCATTCATTTCACGCAGTACTTTTTCGTTGTTGAATGTATGCGTAAATGCTTTTTCCTTGCCTGAAAGTAGTGCGATTCTATCGATTAATGTTTGCCCGAAATTATAGAAATTGGTGATGGCTAATTTTCTAGATTTTTTGGAATTGTAACCAAATCCAACTGAATAAAATTGCACCAATCCTTCACGAGGAGTTTTTGCAAATAAGATGTAATAATAAGAGACAATACGACAAAAGAAATAGGATACATTTAAACCGAAAGCCCGAATAATGAAAATGAAGAATTTATATCCCCACAAGAAACCCTTCGTTTTCCCGTCCCATTTTTCCATGAATTATGATTTTTCCGCGAACTTTTTTTCAGCTAAATCGAAAAAGTCACTAAAAGTCTTGATTCCTTTAAAGTCATCTGATGTAGGTTTAAAACCAAGGTTTTCTTCAATAACAACAACTAAATCAACATAATCTAAACTATCTAAATCAAGCGTTTTTTGAAGATTATTCCCCTCTACAATTTCCGTCTCCTCTACTTCAAACTCTTCTGATAAGAAGCGTTTTGTTGTTGCGATTATTTCTACTCTATTCATATATAGGTATTAAGCTGCGGTTATTTTACGAATTTTTTTATAATTAACGACGAATTTGTACCACCAAATCCAAATGAATTTGAAAGAAAGCAATCGATTTTCTTTTCTGTATATTCTGAAATTACATTAATTTTTTTAGAATCCTCGTCTGGCGTCTCAAAATTAATATTAGGCGCAATGAAATTATTCTCCATCATCAATAGCGAATAAGCTACTTCACTTGCTCCGGCCATCCAGCATTCGTGACCTGTCATGCTTTTTGTTGAACTTACAGGAACATCACTTCCTAGAACTGCGTGAATAGCTTGTGCTTCCATTGAATCTCCAACAGGAGTAGAAGTAGCATGCGCATTAACATAGTCAACTTCATCAGCTGAAATATTCGCTTGTTTCAACGCCATTTTCAATGAACGGTATTGTCCGTCAAAGTTTGGATTTGAAATATGTTCACCGTTCGATGAAAAACCGTAACCGATAATTTCACCTAAAATTGGCGCTCCGCGTTCTAATGCAGATTCTAAAGATTCAATAATTATTGTCGCTGCACCACCAGATGGAACTAATCCATCTCTGTTTGCATCAAAAGGGCGACATGCTTTTGTAGGATCGTCAAAGCGAATAGAGAATGCACCAAGTCCGTCAAAACTTGCCATGCTGTATTTATTGATTTCTTGAGCTCCACCGCAAACAATACGTTCTTGAAGTCCTTGCTTAATCAATAAATATCCCATTCCAATAGAGTGTGAACCTGATGCACAGGCCGCACTCAACGTTATATTGATTCCTTTTAATTTGTATATCGTTGACAAGTTCATGTTCACGGTACAATTCATATTTTGGAAAATGTCACCACTTCCAATCAATGTTGTGTCTTTACGGGCACGCACTTTATCTATCGTTTCAATTACGGCTCCAGCTGTACTGTCATTTCCGTAAATGATTCCTGTTTCATTTTCTGATAAAAAGTCAACGTCTAATTTGGCTTGTTCCAACGCTTCGCGCGTTGCCATGTATGCAAACATTGCAGGTTGGTGCATTCCAATTCTTTCGCGACGAGAAAGGTAAGGTTTCAAGTCTGGATCTTCAACCATTCCAGTTAATGGAGAGCGATATCCAAATTCTTCACGTTCCTTTTCGTAAATAATACCGCTTTTTCCATTACGCAATGATTCCAATACATTTTCCTTTCCAATTCCAATGCAAGAATACAAACCAATACCAGTAATAACGACTCTTCTTTCCATCTACGCGTAAATTCCTCCGTTGATATTGATTATTTCCCCAGTAATATATGCAGCCTTGTCAGAAGCTAAGAAACTAGCCAAGTGAGCCACTTCTTCTGCTTCACCAAAACGATTTGCTGGAACCATTTGCTTCAATTGCTCTTCGTCCAATTCACTCGTCATGTCAGAGTTGATAAATCCTGGAGCAATAGCGTTTACAGTAATTTTACGTTTTGCGATTTCTTGTGATAATGCCTTTGTCGCAGCAATCATTGCGCCTTTTGCAGCAGAATAATTGGTTTGCCCTGGAACACCTTTTTGCCCAGATAATGAAGCAATATTGATGATTCTTCCAGAACGGTTGCGCAACATTTTTTTTATGATGGCTTGCGTACAGTTATACATTCCTTTTACAGAAATATTCATTACCGTATCCCAATCTTCTTCAGTTACCCAAGGAAATAAATTATCTTTTGTCACACCAGCATTGTTGACCAATACTTCTATGTGTGAATCAGGATTGTTTGTTTGCCAATTTGTAAGGGCAGCGTTTACCGCACTAGAATCTTCAACTTTGAATTTCAAAAATTCAGCAGTTCCCCCGTTTGCCTCAATCATTACTTTTGTTTCTGCAGCGGCAGCATCGTTAGATGCATAATTGATCAAAATATGTAGTCCTAAATCTTTTGCCAATTGAACGGCAATAGCTCTTCCAATTCCTCTAGAAGAACCAGTTACTAATGCACATTTCATAGTTCGATGTTGTTTGTGCGCAATACTTCAATTACTTTTTTGATGTTTTCCGACTGTGGAACGTCATCCGTAACTGCAGGCATAACAGCGCGAATTAAATCGTAAATCTTTTTCGTTTTAGACGAAATTTGAGCTTTTTGAGTGTCATCCAATAAATCAATAGCTTGACAAACAGCGATCATGTGAATGGCCATTACTTGGAATCCATTTTCGATTACTTTTTTCGTCATGACTGCACTGTTCGTACCCATACTTACGATATCCTGATTATCGTTGTTGTTTGGAATACTGTGCACGTACATTGGATTAGAAAGTGTTTGGTTTTCTGCCGTTGTAGATGTCGCCGTAAATTGTAATCCTTGAATTCCAAAGTTGAAACCTAATTGTTTCAAATTTAAGAATGCTGGAAATTTATCGTTCAATTTTGAATTCAACAGGAAGTTCAATTGACGTTCCGCCAACATTGTCAATCGCGTAATTACGATTTTTACTTTGTCCATTTCCAATGAGATGTAATCTCCGTGGAAGTTTCCACCGTGGAAAACATTTTGCTCTTCAACGCTAACAATTGGATTGTCGTTTGTTGAATTCAATTCATTTTCGATCACGTTTTTAGCGTAATCTAATGTATCTGCAACTGGTCCCAAAATTTGTGGAACGCAACGTATCGAATAATATTCTTGTATTTTCTTTTTGAATTCAGAGCGACCCATTTCCTCGTCGTCTTTGAATAATTCTTCTCGCTTACGAATTAACTGGCTGTCCGAAAGAAATGAACGCATGTCAGCAGCAACTTTTTGTTGACCTGGGTGACGTTTTACAGCGTTTAATCCATTTGAAAAGGAATCATCAAATGCTTCAACAACCTCATTGATAATTGCAGATGAAGCGATTGACCAATTCAATAAACGGTAAGAATAAATTAAATTCACCGCACCAATTCCTGTCATGCAAGAAGTTCCATTCATTAAACCAAGACCATCTCTTAGCTTGACATCCAATGGTTTAATTCCTTTTGCTTGAAGCACGTCTTTTGTTAATTGACGTTTTCCATCAACAGTTACAAATCCTTCTCCAATTAATGTCAAGGCTAAATGAGCTAATTGAACTAAATCACCGCTTGCTCCAACACCACCATGTTCGTAGATTTCAGGAGAAATGCGTTCATTTAGAAATTCAACTATTTTCTCAATAACACCAAGGCTAATTCCAGAATTGGCTTGTAAGAAGTTATTCACTCGAGCAATTAAAACTGCTCGAACATATTCTTCATCCAATATATTTCCTGTCCCAGTTGAATGACTGCGGATAAGGTTGTATTGTAATTGATTTAGTTTGTCTTCATCAATTTTGAATTGTGCCATTGGCCCGAATCCTGTATTGATTCCGTAGATGATTTTATCACTTGAAAATTCTTTCAAAAAATCGAATGATTCATTTATTTGAGATACAAGCCCCTCGTTTAAGTTGAATTCCTTATACTCTAATGCGTAATTTTCAAGATCTGTTAAGTTAATTTGGTTCATTTGGTATGTGGTCTTTTTAGGCTAATATCGTTTCGAGAACGAGCTGTAAAAGTACTTTTTTTTTTCGGAATTAAATGGTGTTGTTAGTATTGCTGTCGATAAAAAATGCTAATGATTTATCGGATTATTTTTTTACTCTTAATTCCAAAATGGTATGAAAGCTATCTTCGTGCAGATGGTGTTCGGTTACACACTCAAAACCAGCCTTATCTAAGATGTATTTCATAGCTGAAGAGGAATACATTTTACTATTTCCATTAGCTAATGCAGTAAAATATAATGAGGTTGCAACTAAACTATGAGTGGCTGCTGGGAAACGCTGGTTATCAATAAATGTCTCCATGATGTAAACTCTTGCTTCGGAAGAAATGTTCTTTTTGATTTTTAATAATATCGATTCAATTTCTGGTTCGCTAAAACAATCTAAAAATTGACTCATCCAATAGACATCTGCTCCGCCAGGAATTTCAGAATTTGGGTCTAACATGTCAGTAATCTGAAACTCGACGCGGTCTTTTATTTCTGCAATTGCACTTATATTTTCTTTTGCAACATTAATTTGACCCGGTAAATCGAACATTTTTACTTTTACATCAGGATTATACTTGGTGCTTGCGATAGCCCATTTACCAGTATTCCCACCGATATCAAAAATTTGTTTTGGATGATGCTGGAAGATTATTTCCAATGCATCATCGAATGAATTATCTGAGTAAAAATGATCAAAATCGAACCAAGCTTTCTTCTGATCAGGCGTTAATTGTGAAAGCCCTTCGTAAATCGTTTTCCAATCTCCTAGAGCTTTTAATCCTTCCGCTTTACCATTGACAATTGAATCTTTTAGATAAAACAAACCATTATAGCATACTTCGTGCGTGAAATAAATGTTTACTCTTGTCATTTCATCTCTTAAGATGAAATAACCAGTTTTCGTTATAGTGTAACTACCGTTCTCTTCCAGTTTCACCATGTCTGCAGATTCTGCCATTTCAACAAGCACACGCACGCCGTATTCCGAAACACTAGTTTTGGCAGCAATCTCTTCGATTGTTATCCCTTGTTTTTTTTCATTAATTGCTTCTAAAACTCCTAATTCCAACATGGTATAGGCTGTTTCAAAAACAAATGGACTAAATGCAATTTTATGTGCTTCGTATAGTGCGTCTAATGCTCTCATTCTATTTTGATTAATAATTCAATGGGTTTTACTTGTTCCAAAGAATTTTAGTTAAAAGTTTTTCAAAATTATAAAAATAAAGCGTATCACCTTATTGAACATTGAAGTATCAAATAATATAGTTGAATTAAGGTCGATTTTTTTACTTTTACTAGGCTTAATCGGAAGTAAAGACATGGAAATCGAAAAGTTTGATGTAATAATAATTGGTGCGGGTATTAGTGGATTGACTTCTGCTGCATTACTTTCTAAGGCGGGACTTAAGGTCTGTGTGTTGGAACGTCATTATTTAATCGGTGGTTATTTACAAGGATTCGAGCGGAAAGAATTCATTTTTGATACTGCAATTCACTGGTTAAACCAATGTGGGAAAGAAGGAACAGTTTCCAAATTGTTTAATTACATCGGAGAGGATTATCCGCGTCCACTTGAAATGAAAACCATTCAACGTCATATTGGGGATCATCATGATTATTCGTTGACCAACAATCCGGAGGTACTGCGAATGCGATTAATTGCTGATTTCCCCGAGGATGAAAAAGGTATTAATCGCTTTTTTAAGGATGCACGGAAGGTGGCGGCAATTTCAAAAAAGTTCCCGAAATTATTCCGTTCAACGGAAACGATCGGTTTTTTTGAGAAAATGGCTTATGGCCTTCGAAGAATATCCATTGGTTTTCCAATGATTCGCTTTATTATGTATAGCGGAGAGGAGGGAATGAAGAAGGGTTTATCAAAGTACTTTTCGAATCCAGATTTACATCAATTGTTTTGTTCAGAAAGAGATTTACTCTCTTGTCTGTTCCCTGTGGCTTGGGCGTATAATAACGATTATCAAAATCCACCTATTGGAGGAAGTCAAGCTTTCCCTCGTTGGCTGGAAACTAAGTTGAAAACAGAAAATGGATCTCAAATCAACCTAAGCTCTGATGTGAAAGAGATCATCGTTGAAGACAATGAATTTAAAGGAGTAAAATACATTAAACGTCATAAAGAATACCAAGCGCATGCAACTCATTTAATTGCGGCATGTGACGTTGAAAAATTATATAAGCATTTACTACCGAAGAAAGATTTTACAAAAGCAATTACCGATAAAATGGACACGTCTGAATTATACAGTAGTTCAGTAACAATTTCAATCGCTTTGAGTTGCCCCGCTGAAAACCTTGGTTTTGGAACTGAATTGACAGTTATTACTAATGATTCTAGTACACGTGACGAGCATACCAGTGGAGACCCTCACAAATCAGCAATAAGTGTTCTGGCTCCAACGGTTCGTGATAAATCGCTTTCGCCTGCCGATAAAGGAACGTTGACATTATACGTGCCGGCGTGGATTAATTACGAAAATGAATGGCGAACAACTCGAAATGAAAAAGGTGAGTTTGTTCGAACAGAAGAATATAAAGCATTAAAAGAGGAATACGCTGAAGTTATTTTAGATCGCGTTGTAAAAAAAATGTGTCCCAACTTAATAGAGAAAATTGCTTTTTATGAAGTCGCGACGCCAATTACTTATTACCGTTACACACAAAACCGTGATGGTTCGATGATGGGCACACGTCCAGGCAGAATCAATATGCAATCTAAAGTGGCGCATTACAAAACGCCAATTAAAAATGTTATTATTGGTGGGCATTGGGCTGAATTGGGAGGAGGAGTTCCAATTGCAACTAAAGCGGCATATAATGCTTCATTAATTGTACTGAAAGATCAGAATGAAAAGGCATACCAAGAGTTGGTTAACGTAATGGAAAAAGAGTAGTGGGAGGTTTATTCGGAAATATCGTCGCCTTTTTTAATAAACACTTGTTGGTTTACCTCCTGGTTTTGGTCGGAATTATCGCAATTGCTTTTTTCGGGTTCAAGCGCTTGAAACTGGATGAAAATATCTACTCGATCTTTCCTCAAGGCGAAGAGTTTCAAGAATTCAATTCGATTCTTCAAAAAAACAACCTGAATAAACAGATTTTATTTTCTATCAATGCTGAAGACAGAGATGTATTTGACGTGCAGGATCAGCTTGATTCTGTTGCACAAATTGTTGTCGCGCAAACAAACGGTTTAATTAAAGATGTTAAGGTTATTCGTGGAAGTCAAGAAGAAGAGGTTCTGAACTATTTTTACGACCATTTCCCGGCATTAATTCAAGCTTCGGATTACGATGAACTTCGTTCCAAAATAAAAAGCGATTCCATTGCAAAAGGAATGGCGTCTCTTGAACAACGTTTGAGTGGAGCAAACTCATTCTTTCTGCGTAAAATTATCGCTCTAGATCCTTTGGGATTAGCTTGGAGTAAATTAAAGACAATGAATCCTCAATCTGATTCCAGTAACATGGAAGTGGAAGAAGGTATTTTGTTTGCTGGAAATAAATCAAAAGCCATTTTTACAGCTGTCTTAAACTTTGAATTAGATGATAATGTAAAGAATGAGGAACTCAACCAGTTATTGGAAAAGGTTCAAGCTAGTTTGACTAAAAAGAATGCTTCCCTAGATTTTGATTATTTCGGAACATTTCAGATAGCGAACGAGAATGCACGACAGGTGAAAAAAGATACGACAATAACGATGTACGTGAGTGTCGGATTGATATTGTTGCTGCTTATTCTTTATTACAGAAGTCTTTTAACACCAATTTACTTTATTCTTCCTGCCTTATTTGCAGGATTTGTTGGATTGGGAGTTGTTGGTTATGTTCATCCAGAAATTTCTGCCATCTCAATTGCTACATCAGCAGTTTTATTGGGAATTGTACTGGATTATTCCTTTCACTTTTTTACGCATTACATTCATTCTGGAAAACTAATTCAATCGGTAAAAGAATTGAGTTCTCCTATGTTGGTTGGCAGTTTTACAACCGTTGCGGCATTTGCAGCCTTGCTTTTCACGGACTCTGTCGTTCTTCAAAATTTCGGATTGATCGCGCTGGTAACATTGACATCTGCGGCATTATTTACCCTACTTCTTTTACCGTCCTTATTACATTTCACGCGATTCAAACCCAAAGAAAGGATTATTAAGAAAACTTTTAACGTTCCAAAATTGGTCACTCGATTAGGGATATTTGCAATCCTAGGTTGTGCAGTAATGTTCTTATTTACAGGGACGAACTTTCAATTTGACGGCGATTTGAACCATTTGAGTTATCATACAGATGAGTTGGTTCAAAAGGAGGAGTTTTTCACAGGAATCAATCCTAAAAATGAAAAGAAAATTCATTTGTTTGTTTCAGGTTCAGAGGACAAAGTATTGACTTCCAATTTTGAGTTGTATGAGACATTGGATGCTTTTCGATCGAAACATGGATTGAAGGAATTAGTTTCTATTGCACCGTATCAAATTCCTGAAAAAATTCAGCAGGAACGTTTCGATAAATGGAATTCATTTTGGAAAGAAAACGGAAATCAAACAGTTTCAACTATTCAAGCAGAAGCTGCACAATATGATTTTTCACCAGAAGCCTTTGAACCTTTTTCAAATTGGATTCAACCGACAAATGCAAGATCAGGCGAAAACGCTTTGGTAGATGATCTTGGGCTTTCAAAGTTAACTTACCGCGATAAGGAAGGGTTTCACATAATTACAAGTGTTGTCGTTAACCGCGAAGATTTAGATGCGCTTAAATCTGCCATAGCAGCACATCCAGAAGTGTACATTTTTGATGTTTCAGAAATGGCGAATACTTTAATGCTGTCGGTTCAGGCTGATTTCAATTACCTGCTTATCTTCTCTTCTTTATTGGTTTTTATTTCACTTTTGGTAATCTACGGAAGAATAGAGTTAGCCCTTTTCTCCTTCTTTCCAATGGTGGTCAGTTGGATTTTTATCATCGGGATTTCGAATTATTTTGACATTCAATTCAACTTTGTAAATATCATCGTAGCGACATTTATTTTTGGGCTTGGAGACGATTTCAGCATTTTTGTAACCGATGGATTAATTCAACAGTACAAAACAAAATCTAAAGCGCTTGGTGCATATAAATCAGCAATTGTTTTGTCTGGAATTACGACGATCATTGGAACTGGTGCACTTTATTTTGCGAAACACCCAGCAATTCATTCAATTGCAATTATTAGTGTTGTAGGAATATCGTGTATTATGCTCGTAACCTTAGTTGTTCAGCCAGCGTTGTTTCGTTATTTTGTAACAAATCGAACAGCGAAAAAACGTTCTCCAATGACTTTCTTTGGATTGTTATTCAGTATCGTTTTATTCTCCTACTTCTTTCTTGGATGCTTAGTTTTAAATGTGTTATTGGGATTATTGCTTCCTATTCCTATTGAATCTTCACGTAAGCGTTCTATCCTAAATTATTGTTTATCCAAACTTGCGAAATCTACCTTGTATCTAGGAGTACATATCAGAAAAGAAATACGTAACGCTGAAAAATTGGATTTTTCGAAACCTTCTATTATTGTCCCAAATCACAGTTCGTTTTTAGATATTTTGATGATGATTTCGTTGAATCCGAAGATTATAATTATGGTGAAAAAATGGGTGTATTATTCGCCATTTTTCGGACTTTTCATTCGCTATTGTGGTTATTTGTATATCGCTGAAGGTGCTGAATATAATTTAAAAAATATCAAGCGCAGAGTTCATGAAGGATATTCAATTGTTATTTTCCCTGAAGGAACACGAAGTCTGGATGGTGAAATTCGTCGTTTCCACAAAGGTGCATTCTACTTGGCTAAAGAAATGGAATTGGACATTCAACCGATATTAATTACTGGAGCAAATTATGTGAATCCGAAAAACGACTTGATAATAAAATCTGGTTACTTGGTTTTAAAAGCATTGGACAGAATTAAAACCACGGACGAATTGTACCAAAAACGTTTCGGGGAACTAACGAAAGAAGTCGTTGCCATCATGCGAAAAGAATTGATTATATCGCGACAAGAGGAAAATACAGCGAACTTTTTACGAAAACGGATTATCTACAACTATATCTACAAAGGTCCAATCCTCGAATGGTATGTGCGTATTAAAATGCGCTTCGAAACAGCGAATTTTGAATATTACGATTCTAAAATTGGAGACCGTAAAAAGATCATTGATATTGGTTGTGGATACGGTTATTTGGGTTATTTCTTACACTACAGAAATTTAAATCGCGAAATAATTGGGATTGATTACGACGAGGATAAAATTGCAATTGCAAGCAATGGATACGATAAAACGGAAGTGCTTTCATTTGAAGTGAATGATGCCCGTGATGCAAATTTGAAGAATGCAGATGTTATTTTCTTCAATGATGTCTTACATTATTTAAAACGCGAAGAACAATTCGAATTACTAGAGAGAGCGGTAAGTGCATTGAACGAAAATGGTATTTTGTTTATTCGTGATGGAATAACAGATGACAGTCAAAGACATGCTGTTACGCAAAAGACAGAGCGTTATTCTACCAAGATTGTGAACTTTAATAAAACCACAAATCAATTGTCCTTTTTTTCCTCAGAAGATATTTTTAAATTCGCTGAACAGCACAAACTGAAATGTCAGATTGTTGAGCAATCTAAAAAAACCTCGAATGTGCTTTTTATCATTGAAAAATAAATGAGCAAAGAACAGAAATTATATGACTTTATTATTGTCGGAAGCGGAATTGGTGGATTGATTTCATCCGTGATTTTGGCAATGGAAGGGCATTCTGTTTTAGTGCTGGAAAAGAATCATCAAATTGGTGGAAATCTTCAGGTGTTCAGTCGCGATAAACGTGTTTTTGATACTGGAGTCCACTATATTGGAAGTTTAGATGAAGGAGAAAATTTATATCAAATTTTTAAATACGTCAACATTCTAAACGATTTAAACATGCAACGTTTGGATGAAGAGTGTTACGATTTAATTCGATTGCAAGACGGCTCAACTTTCAAACACGGCCAAGGTTACGAGCAGTTCAAAAAAGGTTTGTACCTTGATTTTCCGAATGAAAAAGACGCAATTAACGACTTCTGTAAAACTTTAAAGGAATATTGCGATTATTTCCCTTTGTACAATTTGGAAACGTTCGACGGTAATAAAAAGAGTTACATCAATGATCCTGAAATACTTGAAGTTAGTGCTTGGGATTATGTCAATTCAATTACATCGGATAAAAAATTACAAGCAGTATTTTTAGGAAACGGACCGTTGTACGCTGGAGATTACAAAAGAACGCCACTGTTCGTACTTGCCTTGATAATGAACAGTTATCTAAAAGGAAGTTACAGAATGGTGAACGGTTCCTCTCAAATTGCAATTGCACTTCAAAAACGATTGAGAGAGCACGGAGGAGAATTATTGAAGCACCAAGAAGTGATTTCATCTGAGCAAGAAGACAAGCTTGTGTCATGTGTAAAGACTAAAAGTGGAGACGTTTTTTATGCGAAGAATTTTATATCAAATGCACATCCAAAACAAACAGTTCAAATGTTTGGTGCTGAAAAATTTCGTCCTGCCTTCAGAAAGCGTTTAGACATGTTGGACGATACAGTTTCAGCATTTATGTTGTACTTATCGTTCAAGGAAAATTCATTTCCTTATTTGAATCATAATGTTTACAATTACACAAAGGAAAATGTGTGGGACACCGTTGATTACAATCAAGCTGAATGGCCTGAAGCATTGTTTATTTGCACGCCTCCGTCAAAAGCTACAGTAGAATTTGCTGATTCAATGTCAGCAATGGCCTACATGGATATTAAGGAAGTGGAGCAATGGGGAAAGTCTTTTAATACAGTAGCTGAGGCTGAAGAACGAGAAGAGGCGTATCAGAAATTTAAAGAAGAAAAACAAGAAAAAATAATTCAGCGATTGGAGGAGATTTACCCAACAATTCGCGAGTCTATTATTGGAGTATACAGTTCTACGCCATTGACGTATAGAGATTATATCGGGACAAAAGATGGTTCGTTGTACGGAATAGAGAAAGACGTGAATACCATCGGTTTTTCAAAAATTAATGCAAGAACAAAGATTCCAAATCTGTTTATGACAGGACAGAATTTAGTTTTTCATGGAATTTTGGGAGCATCTATTGGTGCTTTAGTAACTTGTTTTAATTTTGTAGACGATAAAGAGTTGATTGAAAAAATAAGAACCGCTTAATGAAAAAAGACTTTGATGTTGTCATAATAGGCGCTGGCCCAGCTGGATCAATTGCTGCAGCTCGTTTACTGCAAGATAGATTATCGGTACTTGTACTTGAAAAAACTGAATTTCCACGATTTGTAATTGGAGAAAGCTTGTTGCCTCAGAGTATGGATTATCTGGAGAAAGCTGGTTTGCTTAAGGCAGTTGAGACTCAGAACTTTCAACTAAAAACGGGTGTCGCATTTTATCACGACAATAAAATTTGTGATTTCTTTTTCAAGGATCGATTTTCAGAGGGTTGGGACTTTGCTTACCAAGTTAAAAGAGCCGATTTTGACCATACTTTAATTAAAGAAGTTGAGAGTAAAGGGGCAAAGGTTTTGTTCAACGCTACAGTTACCAATGTAGTAACAAGCAAAAATCAACAAACAGTCACTTATACTCTAGCGAACGGGGAAGAAAAGACAGTTACGTGCGACTTTGTCATTGATGCGAGTGGTTACGGACGGGTTTTACCTCGCATGTTTAACCTTGAGAAGGATTCTGACTCGGCTCCGAGAGGCGCTATTTTCTCGCATGTCATGGACGAAAAACGTTCTAATAAGGCAAGTGAAAACATATTTATTTACGATTTCAACGACAATAAAGCGTGGATTTGGTGTATTCCTTTTTCTGATAGAACATGTTCTGTTGGTGTTGTCGGTGATGCTGATTTAGTGAAAGAGTTTGGAGAAAACGATGGAGCAAAATTCAGGGTAATGGTAAACGATTTTCCTGGATTGAATGACCGCTTCAAAGAAGTTGAATATATTTTTGAACCGCGACAAATATTAAACTATGCAGTTTCGGTTGAGAAAATGTACGGTGAAGGATTTGTATTGTGTGGAAACAGCACAGAATTCTTAGATCCAGTTTTTAGCTCAGGAGTTACCTTAGCTATTACATCTGGATACAAAGCTGCTGAGTTGGTTATTAAACAATTGAACGGTGAAAGTGTTGATTGGGAAAATGATTACGAAAAAGTCGTTAAATACGGTGTAAACGTGTTTAGAAGTTATGTAGAAGCTTGGTATTCAGGAGATTTACACACCATCTTTTTTGTTGAAGAAGGAAATTTTGAATTTAAAAAACAAATTTGTTCTGTTTTGGCAGGTTATGTCTGGGACGAAACCAATCCATTTGCGAGAAAACACAAGACTGTTTTGACAACTTTGGCGAAGGTCATTCGAATTACGAATGAAGCGGCAATGAAGTAGGCTTAAATAAATTTAATTTTCTCTGGCTTCCTTAAATTCTTTTTGTAAACCATGCTTCTCAGCGTATTCGATTCTAAAAATTCAAATTTCGGTACCACGCGCAACTTAGATTTACATTGATCCAAAATCGACAAAAATACAGAGGTAGATTCAATTTTATCTTCAAGTAAAATTGTTATTTCATCATTGTTTAGCTCGTCCTTACCGACGATAATCTTGTAACACGAAATTTCTACAAATTGATCCAGCATTTCAAAAATTGCTTTCGGGTAAATTGTCGTTCCTTTGAACTTAATCATTTGGTTTTTACGCCCTAAAATTGGACCTAACCGTGGAGAGGTTCTGCCACATTTGCATATAGTACGGTAAACTTTTGCAATGTCTCCAGTTTTGTAACGAACCAATGGAGATCCTGTTGCGCCTAATGTCGTAACAACAATTTCACCCGATTCTTGATCGTTTGCTTCTGTTCCATCTTCCTTAATGACTTCTAAAAACAACAATTCTTCATTCAAGTGATTTCCTTCGTGTGCTGTACATTCTGAAAATGCAGCACCCATTTCTGTGGAAGCGTACGTTGAGTATAAATCGACCTTCCAGGTTTCTGTAATTCGTTTTCCAAGAATATTGTAAGTGAAATCTTCATTTCTAATTGGCTCACCAATGCATACAATCGATTTTACAGATGTTTGCGTAAAGTCAATGTTGTTTTCTTTTGCAAACTCAAGTAAATTGACAATAAAAGAAGGAACTGCAATTAGGACTGTTGGCTCGTATTTAAGGATTGAATCCCATTGTAATTCTGGAACTCCAGGACCGATTCGAATCATTCCTGCACCCAACTTTTGTACACCAAGTGAATACGCTAAACCAGCCATAAACTGCTTATCAATCGTTGTCAAAAGCTGAAACAAATCAGTTGAGTCTAGCCCCATTAATTGAAATGAATCGCTTTCATTCTTTGCTAAACGTTCTAAATCCTGTTGGGTTAAATATAAAGAAATTGGATTTCCAGTTGTACCAGAAGTAGTTACGTATTCCGCGATTTCATTTTTGGGAACGCATAAAAAATTCAAATCGTTCGCCGCTAAATCTTCTTTTGTTGTAAATGGAATTTTTTTGTATTCGTAAAGATCCAAGTCGTTTATGTTCAGAGTTAAATTAGCATATTTCTGCTTGTAAAAAGGAGACTTTTCTGAAACATACACAATCAATTCAACAAGCGATTGTTGTACCTTTTCTGAAATGTGACTTGTTGCTGATAGAATTGAACTCATTATTTAATATCTTTTATTTTCCACTTAATTTCTTTGATAGTAGCGTCGGAAACCACTTTTTTGGTCAATGATTTTTTATAATATTCAAGTGCTTTTGAATTGTTTCCTTTTTTCACGAAATAATCGCCTAGAAAATCATACGTTCCGTAGTATTCATGATTAGAAGCAATGAATTTTTGAATGTCCGGACTCGATAAATTCAATGGTGAATCAAACATGCGATAATTCGTTATTTTTTGTTTGATTTTTTTGAAATGCTTGAAATCGCTATAATCCTTAGAAGTCAAAAATGGATCTGCAGCGATACGCAATGTATCGGCCGTCATTTTTGTTTTAAATACTTTTGTTAAATCATACCCAATAAATTCTCCCAATTGATAATCATTGGTTGAAACATAGAATCGTGTTAATGCCGGTTGAATAATAACGCTGTGGTGTGCAATCAACTGGTTAATGGCTCGTGGATTTCCCATTCCTAAATCTAAACCGTTCAAATCTTTTTGATCGCGTAGAATTTTAACAGCATCTTCAACCGTATATCGGTGATTGTATTGTAGCAATTGATTCATTCTGCTGAATCTATGGCGTGAATCACTTTCTTTGATGTTGTCCACATTGATTTGATCATGAATGAATGCGTCTGATTGGTAGTGATTCGCGCAAACAATAACATCCTCGTTCGTGTCTAAAATACCTAATTTATTTGGAGATTTTTCTATTAAAACAGCACGACCGTCTTTTTTAGAACTGACCATTATTGTTTCCGAAACAAAAGTGCTTTTACTGCGCGCAATTGCAATTGCTTCATCAATGGTAGAAGCATATTGTAGAATTTCTCTCACTAGAAGTGCAATCGGTGTTTTTGAAGAGGTAGGTAAGTCCGACTTAGAAGCATTGATAGTAACACTTAATCCTTTTTCATTCAATCCAGATGCAACACCTGTAAAACCAGCCCATGAATAAGAAATAAAAGCATGTCCTTTTGACGGTTTGATGAATAAAACGATTTTCTCTTCGGCGAATGCATCTCCCACATAAAAATCAAAGTTTCTTCCGATCAGTAATTGTCCATCTTCAGTTTTAGTATCTTTCAATGCAAAAGAGGTACAGCCAACCATGCTGTAATCGTTTAGGGCGTGACCAATGTCATGTGCAGCGTGGTAATTTAATATCCGTCCGTACTTAGATGAAATGTAATCGTAATCGTCTGAAAAGGCTTTTGAAATACCGTAGATTTCTTTTTGATTTTCCAAAGGAATGTTATCCGGAAGATCTTTGTTGAAGAAGTCGAGCATTAAGCGTAAAAATTGCTGCCACACATCACTCGGTACAAATTGATTGATTTGCTCCACAAAAACGCGTTCTTGCTTTTGAACCAATTCCTTCGCCAGTTCACCATAAATTAATCCTCGCTCGTATGGGTCTCCTTCGATGTACATTTCCCAAATCCCGTGATCGTTTTTCTTTAGCCAGTTTTCACCAAGCGTATAATGATCTTTTCCTACCTGAACTCGTTTTGCTAGATTTATAGTTGGCACATCTGGCGGACTAATACGCGAAGATAAGATGATGTAGATGATTAAAACGAATATAAAACCAACGAATAATTCGAAGATCCCTAGAACAGCTTTGAGCAATAATTTAATCCATTTTAAAACCACGTAAATTCATTTTTAGGAATGTAGATTCAAAGATAAGACATTATTCTAAGGAGTTTGCTAATTTTATATAACTGAAATGGGAGAAATCAAATTTAGAATAGCGAATATAGAAGTAACCGGTGAGGTAATTATCATTGACGATTCATCCATTAAGGATAGAAAGGGAAAGGATAAGGTTCAATCGCAGCGTGATATCATCTTAAATTGCTGTTGTGAGCTTCTAGACCGCATTGATTTAGTAATATCCCGAGACAAGAACGGCGCACCTTTTTTTGAAGATGCTGCATTACCATTCATCTCAATCTCTCATTCGAACAATTGGTTTGCACTTCAATTATCTGAAAAGGATAGAGTAGGAGTAGATATTCAAGTGCTGAAATCGGATATTGAGAAAGGTATGCGCTATTTCGTGAATGAAAAAGAAGAGAAGGCACTCGAAATTAATTCACTCAATTTGAATATTATTTGGGCAGCGAAAGAAGCGGTGTATAAATACAAGAAAGGAAACCTTGAATTTTACAAAGAAGCAATGACCGTGCTTTCAATCGATAGTGATAGCTTATTGGTTGAAGTAGGAGATGAGCACGTGAAATGTGTGTACTTATTGCAAGAAGACTTTGTACTTGTTTATATTGATTAATGTAAAGGACGTTTCAATCCCACTTCACAAAAGCGTAAGATCTTTAAAGTTGCGTGTAGGAGCTAATTAATAGGTTTGGTAATCATAAAATCAACCCGACGATTTGTATGCGCATCTTCGTCTGTTTTTTCAGGAAAAACGATTGGTTTTGTATCACTGTATCCCTCGTAAGAAAGCCGTGAAGCATCGATTTTTTTTTTCAATAAGAATTTGTAAACATTTTTAGCTCTTTTTTCGCTGATTTTTTGATCAGGTCCACAGCATACATGTCCGCGAATATGTAGTTTCCACGTTGGATTTTTGTGCATTAATTCAATGAGATAGTCAAGGATATATTGGTATTGTATATTCGGTTTTGTACTACTACCGTTGTACTTCATATCATATTCATACAAAACTTCTTTGGTCTGTTCCTGCGCAACGCCACTTAGGGGAATAGCAATGGCAAACATAATTAGCAGTAGAGCTAAACTGTAGGATTTATGTATGTTAGTTTTTAGTTGCATAAAAAAAGCCCTTCTCCATAATGAAGAAGGGCTAAAGATAAAATTAAATTGTTGCATTATTTATAAGTACCCAAATCAACTTTTGCATTTACGGTTCTTGATGTAACAGTTACTGCAAAGTTCGCAGGTCCCATAGAAATGTTCATTGTATATGGAAAGATTAAACCATCTTGCTCTTTAAAGTCACTGTAAGTCATTGAAGTTTCATTCACTTCTTCTCCATCCTTAACGATAGAGGTACTAGCTACCTTGTGGAAAGTTCCTTTGTCGAAATAATCATACGTCTCAGCTTTACCATCGTTCGTTTTCAAAACGTAGCAATCTTTACCATCTTTCTTTTCGATTCCAAGAAGTTCATACGTGATACCAGAAGTAGCATAATTCATTTCAGGAAAAAGTCCAACTGTTTTATTTTTAGCAGCAATTTCTTCTGCAGATAATTCAGTTTTACCTCCTTGCATACTAGAACTTCCGCCAGTTGTACCATCAAAGAAAGATTTTTGGAATACCATTCCTTGACCTTCCATTTTTTGACCTTCAGAATTTGGACTGATCCAAACACGAGTTGATTTTAAAGGAAATGGCACTTGATCCATTGTTAAATCCATTACTTCCTCAAGTGATTTCACCTTTTTCATTTTCTTAGCCAAGGCTTTTGTAGAACTTGTTAAAGTTACCGCAGAAATGTATTTAGAAATCAATTCTTCTTTAGATATGTCAGCTGGAAGTATTTCTTTTACTTCTTGTCCAAATGCATCTAACGTTGTAATGTTACCATCTGTATCAAATTGCTTTAAGCGACCTAAAATCTCTTCATTTCCTACAACAATAATGGTGCAATTAGTTGGAGTTAAGTATTTTTTAGCAACATCTAAAACGTCTTGTTTTGTTACAGCATCTAATTTTTTTAAATACGTTTGATAATAATCACTCGGTAATTTGTTTTTGATTATGTTCAATGCGAAACGAGCGATTGTAGAAGGGTCTTCTAATGAACGAGCAAATCCACCAGCCATAGAAGACTTAGTAATTGCAAGTTCTCCGTCTTCAACTAGTTCACTTGAAATACGGTTTAATTCATACAATATTTCAGTAATCGCACTATCAGAAACGTCGTTTCTGAAATTACCACCTGCTGAAAAAGAACTGCCATATTCATTGATGCCCATACTTGAACGACAACCGTAAGTATATGCTTTTGATTCACGAAGGTTCGTCATTAAACGGTTAGAGAATACTCCACCACCTAACAATCCATTTAAAACTTGTAATTTGATGTAATCAGGATTACTAGGTTCAACTGACATTGGATGTGCAATGCTAATTACAGACTGCACAGCACCAGGTTTCTTTACAAAAACAACATTATTTCCTTTTGCTAATGGGGATACAGGATACTTTGTAGTTGTTGGATTTCCTCCAGTCCAACTTCCAAAGTATTTTTCTACCATTGCAGTTGCTTGTTCTTTATTGATGTCACCAACAATTGTCAAATAGCTTCCGTTTGGTGTAAATGTAGTTTTGTAATAATCAACAATAGCATCACGATTGATGTTCGCTAAAGTAGATTCATTCATTACTTCTCCATAAGGATGGTTTTTGAAAATAGAAACAGCTTGAGCATTTTGTGCCATTGAACCTGCGTCAGATTTTGTTGACATTAAACCAGATTCATTTTGCTTTAAAATACGGTCTACTTCACTTTGCGGAAAGTTGGCGTTCATAGTGATGTCTGACATGATTGACAATCCTTTGTCCATGTGCTTTGTCAAACAAGATAAATAAACAGAGTTATTATCAGCACCTAGACTAGCACCGATGTAATCGATTTCTCCGTCAATTTCATCCTTTGTTTTATTTATTGTTCCAGATTGAATCAATGAACCAGCAATGTCAGATAATCCAGTCATAGCTCCATCCATTTTTGGTGCAGAACCAACAACTAAGTTGAATGTTACTTTTGGTAACTTGTGATTTTCTGAAAGAATAACGGTAATTCCGTTAGCGGTTTTAAATACCTCTGAGTCCTTAATGTTAATTGTAGGCGCTGGCCCAGCTTCTGGACGAACAGAACGGTCCAATTGACCAAATAATACAGATGGTATTACGAATGCGAATGTTAAAATTATTGTTTTCATAGTCTGTATTATTTTTCTTCTTCTTTTGGTAAATAATGTAAAATGATACGAGCATCTTGTGTCAAATACTTTTTAGCAACACGTTGAATGTCTTCTTTTGTAACAGCTAAATATTTTTGCAATTCAGTATTGATGTTTTTTGCTCCACCATAGTAAACATGGTTGTCAGCTAAGTTTTCAGCAACACCAGCAACACTAGAGTTTGACGAGATAAATTGATTTTCATATTGGTTTCTAATTTTCTCGAACTCTTCTTGAGAAATTAATTCATTTTGAATTTGTGCAATTTCAGCATCGAATTCAGTTTGAATAGCATCCAATGAAACATCTTTTGCAGCGATAGCAGCAAATATTCCCATTCCTGCATCTTCTAAACCGTAAGCGAAAGAAAAAGCAAATTGAGCCATTTCTTTACGTTCAACTAAGTTTTTGTTGATACGAGAAGAAGCTCCTCCAGAAAGCACATCATTCATCATGTTCAATGCATACATGTCAGCATTTGTTTGTTCTGGAAAACGGTAAGCCATAAATAAACCTGGCAATTGAATGTTATCGTAAATAACATCTTTCGTTACACCTGATAATTGTTCAGTTGCTTTCTTAGTTCTTTTAATATCAACAGGAATATTGCTGTACTTTTTGAATACTGCTTTTGCAGCGGCCGTTTTTGCTTCCTTTGTCTCTGGATCAAAATCTGCTTTTGCTACTCCATATTTAGTATTAAAAGCGTCTGCCTCTAATGTTTCAATGTCACGGAATAAATTGATTGCTTCTCCTTTTGGTATTGATTGAAAGTATTTAGCAATCCATTTTTTAGTTTGTTCTATATTAATATCACCTGCAATAGAAATTGTAGCGTTTGAAGGAACATAGTATGTTCTATAAAAACCTACGTAATCTTCTTCTTGAGCAGCGTCAAGGTGCTCCATGCTTCCAATTGGTTGCCAGTTGTAAGGATGTTCTTTGAACATACGCTTGAACATTTCACCAATAAAACTTGCGTAAGGCTGATTGTCGATACGTTGTCTTTTTTCTTCCTTTACTACACTGCGTTGTGTTTCAATTCCAGTATTATCTACTTTCGCATGTAACATACGTTCGCTTTCTAACCAAATTCCTAATTCAAGTTGGTTGGATGGTAACAATTCATAATAGAACGTTCTATCGTGTGAAGTGTTCGCATTCAATGTACCACCATTTTTTTCAACTAGTTCAGAATATTCAGCTCTTTCGATGTTTTCCGTTCCCTCAAATAGCAAGTGCTCAAAGAAGTGAGCGAAACCAGTGCGGTCTGTTTTTTCATTTTTTGAACCAACGTGATAAAGAACCGATACCACAGCGATAGGTGTTGCATGTTCTTCATGTAGAATGACGTGAATGCCATTGTCTAAATCGTACTCAATATACTGAATCTCACGCTGTGAAACGCTTGAAAGAGATATTCCAGTAAGAATACTTGTGAAAATTAAATGTTTCATTGCTGAATTTATAGTTTATGTTATATACAAAGAAAGAAATAATACTGGAACTTTTAACGTTTAGTTGATGCATGGATTGTATAGAGGACGAGCGGTTCTATTCTAATGACGATTGTATGGCTTGAATTTTGTTTATCTTTGGAAACTATGAAGATTTTAAGTGCTTTTTTATTATTGTTCGTTTCTGCGTCTTGCTGGTCACAACAAGTAATACCATTGATTGATTTTAATAATTATTTCAGGAGTTTTCAAGACGGATTTTTTCGTCAAATCGAATTTCAACCAATTACCGAGTTCAAGGCAGGTGATGATTTAGTTGCCTATATGAATTCACGTGGAGATTTAATGCTATATGATGGAGTAAAACCAGAACGTATGGCAAATATGACCACGGAATACGAGGTTTCAGATCACCTGATGACATGGAAAATTGGTCCAACATTGAATATGTGGGATGATGGATTTAAAACGACATTGACATACAATGCCCGTAATTATTGGGTAAAGGACAGTATAATTGTTTACGAAGATTTAAGATTTAACTCTGTGAATGTTTATTACAATGGGAAAATCTATGAATTGTATAAAAGTGTAGGAGATGTAGATAGTCCTGACTTTATTGGTGAGAATATCGTTGCTTTTCGTGACAATGGAAACTTTAATAAGGTCTTTTGGCGTGGGCAAATCTATGATTTAGACGTATGGCACAACCGTTTTAAATTTGAGGGTGGAACTGACATGATTGCGTTTAATGATCCAATCAATGGAACCTTTGCAATATTTGAAAAAGGTAAATTTTTAGATGTAGAAGAATTCCATGTTACGAAGTATAAAGTTGGCCGAGGTTTTGTGATTTATGAAAGCCGTAATGGTGATTTAATGTACTACGGAAATGGTGTAAAAAAGCAAATTTCAAATTTTGGTGCATCAAACTGGGAAGTGAAGGACGACGTTGTGATTTGGATGGAAAATAACTTCATGTACGCTTACGTCAAAGAAACGAAATACGAAGTTGCACGCTACAAACCAGAAAATTATATGATCAAAAATGATGTGATTGTATACCGCGACATGATGGGTGGTGTTACTGCTCTAGTTGGTGGAGAGCAAAAGTCTATTACTACACAAATGAATTCAGAATTCACGATTTACGGAAGTTCTGTGCTTGTTGAGCTATTCAATCGCTCGTATATCGTTTTATCCAAAGGGAAATTATACACAATTTAATGAGTTCCAAGCGTAAAGAGTTCCAAGTTTAATTGTAGATATGAATTGAATTTGTTGCAGTGAAATAAGTCTTAATATCTTGACTCTTTTAATCCCGACTCTAAAAAAAGCCTTATCTTTGATGTTTCAATTTAATAATAATTAAGAAGAATGAATAATTGGTTTACCGTTAAAGTAAAATATACGAAGCAGTTAGATAATGGCGCATTTAAAAGAGTTTCAGAACCGTATTTATTGGCGGCAATGACATTTACAGATGCAGAAGCTCGTATTTATGAGGAATTAGGAAGTGTTATCCGAGGTGAATTTAATGTCACAGGGATAGCTCCAACAACAATACACGATATTTTCGCTTATGATGATGCAGATGTATGGTACAAGTGTAAAGTAACGTATGAAAACTTTGATGCTGATTCAGAAAAAGGAAAAAAAGTAGCACAAAACTTTTTAGTTTCTGCAAGCTCAGTGAAACAAGCCTACGAAAGAATAGTAGAGAGTTTAAAAGGGTTGATGGTCGATTTTCAAATTCCATCGATTATGGTTTCTCCTATTGTTGAAATTTTCCCTTACACTGAAGAGATGGAGAAGGAAGTTGGTCGCAGAGAAATGACTGAAGAGGAAAATGAAGAATTTGAATCGACTGGAAAAGGACCTGTTTTCTCTGCTGCTGGATCTGATGTTGACGACGACGAAATCGATGATACTGAAGAAGTAGAAAGTGAAATCGAAGATGACTTTGACGCTTAATTAAATTTAAAATGACAGATTTCCTTAAGAAATTCAGAGCCGATCATCACGAATTTGTGTATGGAAATTTTGAAGATATAACTGGAGGAAATCCATTTGAATTATTTCAAATTTGGTTTGGCGAGGCTCAAGAAGCTGACGAGAAGGAATCGAATGCATTTATGCTTTCTACAGTTAATTCTGAGTTACAACCTTCTTCGCGCATAGTGTATTTGAAGGAATTTTCGGATGAGCAATTTGTGTTTTTCACCAATTATAATAGTCAAAAAGGGAAGGAGATTTCAGAAAACAGTAAAGTTTCGATGCTTTTCTTTTGGCCATTGCTTTCTCGTCAGATTAGAATCGATGGAGTTTGTACAAAAACATCACAAAGTATAAGCAATGATTATTTTAACTCACGTCCGCGAGGAAGTCAAGTAGGAGCATGGGCTTCTCATCAAAGCGATATTTTAGAGAATCGCAAAGACTTGGAGAATCGGGTTGTAGAAATCGAAAAACAATTTCCAAATAAAATTCCACGACCTGAACATTGGGGTGGATATCAAATTAACCCAACTCAAATTGAGTTTTGGCAGGGTCGACCTTCAAGATTACATGATCGTTTATCTTTAACTAAAGTAAATGGAGAGTGGACAGCAAAACGTAAAAATCCTTAATGTTTGAATTAGAACCAATAATTTTTGAGCTTTCGAATGGAATTCGCGTAGTTTACCAAAAAAAGGAAGCATTCGTTGCGCATCTTGGGGTAATGATATTCGCGGGTTCTCGTTTTGAGCAACCAGAAGAGGAAGGATTGGCTCATTTTATTGAACACTGTATTTTTAAAGGAACAAAGAAACGAAAGGCCTTCGATATTTTTACCGATTTAGACTCAGTTGGTGGTGAATTGAATGCCTATACAAACAAGGAAGAAATTTGTGTTCACGCGTCTTTTCGTAAAGCACATTTTTCAATTGCTTCAGAATTGTTAGCAGATATTGTTCAAAATGCTTCTTTTCCAGAAGATGAAATTCAAAAGGAAAAGGAAGTTGTATTGGATGAAATCATCTCCTACATGGATTCACCAATCGAACGAATATTCGATGATTTTGAAGCGAAATTATTCAAGAAAAACTCCTTGGGTTATAATACGCTTGGCACTAAGAAAACGGTAAAAAGCTTTACGCGAAAAAATTTAAAGGACTATCTGAAACGTTATTTTATTCCAAGGAATATGGTCATTTCATTTGTTGGTGGAATTTCAGTGGATGAATTACGGAATACATTAGAAGCAGATTTTGGAAGTTTTAAAGGGGAAGGAAATGCTCCAGAAGCGCATCCATTGAATAAGATTAAAACATTTAAGAATCGCGCGAAAAAATCAAATTTCCAAACCCATACTATCATTGGTGGAATTGCTCCATCTTATCATAGCGACGATAGAAGAGCAATGACGCTTTTGACAAATGTTCTTGGTGGACCTGCGTTGAATTCTCGATTGACTTTATCGGTTCGTGAAAAGCATGGTTATGCATACAACATAGAAGCCAACTACAATACATATACAGATGTCGGTTTTTGGAGTGTTTATATGGGAACGGATAAAAAGTATTTAGAAAAAGCATTAAAACTGATTTATGCCGAATTTGACTTGATTCGAAATAAAAAGTTAACCAAGATTGAATTGTCTCAGGCCAAAGAGCAATTAAAGGGACATATTGCCTTGTCGTTGGATAGTAATTTGGAGCTAATGTTTAGCTTGGCAAAAAGTATTATGATCCATAATAAAATAGATTCTGTAAATGAAATCTATGAGCAAATTGATGCTATAAATGTTGATGAGGTGCACAACACAGCTCAAAAATACTTTGGAGAAGATCAACTTTCTGAATTGGTGTACGAGTTTTAATTTCTTTAACCCGAAGCAACTTTTTATACAGATCAGAAGTCTATTAAGTAATTGAACCAAAAATTACTACTATGAAATCTTTATTTAAATCGACCTTACTATTTATTATTTTAAGCCAAAGTCTAGTTTCTTTAGCACAAAATTTTCAAATATCTTCTATTTCTAATCCAATAGTAAACCTTCAACCATGCGATAGTTTCATTTCGTTGAGTGTCGCTCCTTTGCAAGCTGATTCATTAACTACATCTGATTATTCTTATACTGTTGTCGGCACTAATTATAGTCCTGGGCCAATTCAAGTAGATGTAGTTTGGGGTGATGGCGCAATCACTTCACATTTGGGGCAAATGACAACTGCTGGGACAGAGGTTACTTTTACCCCTGAGTTAACTCATCAATACTTGGACTATAATCAACACACCATGATATTGAATGTTAGTAATCCAAACAATTCAAGTCAAGCAGCCTACACGACGCTTGTTCAAGTTCAAAATTGCACAACGTATTTATATAGTTTTAATAGCATAAATTGTAGTGGCGCTGATCCAAATTTATCCAACAATGTACCTTATGTATTTATTGATTCTCAAGGAAATCAGTACACTGAGTGGATGGTTAACGGAGCAGCAATATCAAGTCAACTTGTTGCAGATAATTACATAGTAACAATAGCGCAATGGTGGTTGGACATTCATGGATTGATAATATCGAGTTTGAATCCACAAACGATTCAGGTGTCTCCAGGTGGTTCATATACTTTTCAAACGATATTTGGGTGCAATCTAACAACTGTAAATAATTGCGTTGCTGGAACGGTTTATTGTGATCAAAATCAAAATGGAATTTTTGATGGGGGAGATCTGGCAATCGAGAATGCGCCTATTACGTTGACAACTGGAAATCAATCCTATTCTACAACTTCAGTAAACAATGGAGTTTATTCTTTCAACTATTTAAATACGAATGGAGGACCTTCAATTATTTCTGTTGATCAAAATTGGCTTAGTCAATATGGTTATAGTGGTGGACAACCTTATACTTTCTTTGATCAAGAATGTTCAATAGGTGGGCAAACAATCGATATTGCTATACAATGCGATTCAATCGGATTTACTCAAGAATGTGTAGTTGGTTGGTTATTTTGTGATGACAATAGCAATGGAGTTTTAGATCAAAATGAAGTTGGGTTCGCAAATGCTCCAGTGCAAATAGTGGGTAACAATACAACTGTAACGGTTTATACAAATTCAAATGGAAATTTTTACTATTCTGGGAATCTATTAGGAGCTGTTGCGGTGGTGATGATAGACCAAGCATGGTTAGCGCAAAATGGTTATAGTGCAAATGGAAACTTGGTCTTTACTGTTCAGACTGATTGCAATATTAGTCAACCTGTGTATTTCGCAATTGATTGTAGCGCGCAACCAACGCCATGTGCCGATTTATGGACAATAGTTTCTCCTTGGATTGGTTATTACCAAAATCAAGTGAATTATGTAAAATTGAAATGGGGTAACAACGGTCCGGGTGCGGCTCAAAGTTATACATTGACATTGAACTATCCAGCTGGAGTAACTCCTGTAACTTCGAGTATTCAAAATTCTGGTTATGTCATCTCAGGTAATTCAATTAGTTGGACGATATCTAGTTCAAGTACTTATTTTAACTTCTCAGACGTAATCAACTTTAACGTGCCTGGTGGATTGTCAAATGGAACTGCTCACAATTATTATTCGACAATTACAGCAAATGGTAATAACCAAGATTGTTGTTTGTTAAATAATACGGATACACTAACAATGATTCTAGGAAATAGTTATGATCCAAATGATAAAACGGTAAATAAATCTGAAATCATTTCTCCAGATGTTGATGATGAATTGACGTATCATATTCGTTTCCAGAATACAGGAACAGCGCCAGCACAAGATATTTACATCATGGATACTTTAGATGTGAATTTAGATTGGACGTCACTTGAGCTTCTTGACGCTTCACATTACATCCAAGTGATTGATTTAGGAAATGGAATTATGAAATTCAATTTCCCTAATATTTGGTTGGTAGACAGTACGACTAGTTATGAGCAAAGTCAAGGTTCGTTGACATATCGAATTAAGGAAAATGCAGGAAATTCAATCGGTTCAACAATTGAAAATACAGCTTACATTTACTTCGATTGGAATCCAGCGATTGTAACTAATACTACTTTTAATATAAACGATGTTCTTTCAGTCGACGAATTGAATAATGTTGATTTGAGTATTTATCCTAATCCATTTACGAATGAGTTGCGATTTAAATCAATAGAAAATATTTCCGAGATACATATTTTAGATATTAATGGTAAGATCATTCAAACGAAAAATGGAAACTCTATTGATTCTATTTCTAGCGGAGATTTATCACCAGGTGTTTATTTGATTGAAATCAATATCAATAATAATTGGTCAACACACCGTGTTATTAAGAACTAACTAATTAGAATTAGTTGAAAAGCCATTGGAGAAATCGAATGGCTTTTTTTATGTACTGTCTTGTCCTGAAAAAAGTTGACTTAATTAATTAAAAAGTTAACAATAATTAAAGAGACAAAAAAAGATCGCTTCCCTTCGAATTACAGTGAAGCATTTAAACGAATGGTAATAGCTGAATATGTATCAGGCTTATCAACCAAAGCAACCTTAAAACGTAAGTATGCAATAGCAGGAAATTCATGTATTCCGAATTGGTTAAAAAAATATGGTAAATTAAATCATACTACTTATTTAACAAAAGGTCGTCCAATGAAAGATAAAGACAAGCAGTATATAAAGGAACTTGAATCAAAACTGCGTATTAATGAAAAGCGTCTTACTAAAGAATTAAAAGAAAAAGAAGATGAATTAAAAGCTTACAAACAGTTTATTGAGATTGCAGAACGAGAGTTAAATATTACAATTGTAAAAAAATCTGGTACCAAGCAACCCAAGAGATAGCACGAACAAATGATATAAAAATCACAAAATTGTGCCGGTTGTTTGGTTTTAGTAAGCAAGCCTATTATAAGAGAATTAACACTTTTGACCCTATAGATTATCAAGAGGTAAAGGCGTTGGTTATACTTATGCAAGGCAACTTTTGATGATAAGTATTTTGTCATTTATACCAATTATCGGAATTGTTTTTTCAATTATCACTTTTCGCAGATCTAAAAAGGAATGGAAGCGCATTGCAGAGAATCCAGAAAAATATAGTGGAAAAAGAAAGGTTTTGCTTGCTCATACAGTGGCAACAACATTTTTGTGGATATGGCTTTTGGAATTTTTGTGAATTTTAGTTGTTGTGATTGCGTTAATGCATGCTGACTGGTCGCAAAGTTTTTAGACTGAATGAGATGTATTTTTATGTTAATCTAGAATTTACCCCTAAAATTTTAGTGTATTTTAATAAAATTTTATATTTTTTTTGGTTTCACCCCCATTTTTTGATGTATTTTTACAAAAAAATAAATTATTTCATGTCAAATCAAAGAATGCAGGCATATTACGATGTGCTAAACAGAATCCCAAAACCGATTACGTTTGATGGAAAAAACTCTGAAATTTTTGGAGAGAATGTATTCCATTTAGAAGTAATGCGTGAATACCTTCCAAGTGAAGCGTTCAAGTCAATGGTTAAATCTGCAGAGAATGGAGATCGTTTAGACCGAACAATGGCGGACCAGGTAGCTTCTGCGATGAAAGATTGGGCATTAACAAAAGGAGCAACACATTATACTCACTGGTTTCAACCATTAACTGGAGCTACAGCAGAAAAACACGATGCATTCTTTAAACCGGTTGGTCCAGGAAGAGCAATTGAGCGTTTTGACGGAGATTTATTAGTTCAACAAGAACCGGATGCTTCTTCTTTCCCGAATGGTGGAATAAGAAACACATTCGAAGCAAGAGGTTATACTGCTTGGGATCCGTCTTCACCAGCATTCGTTATTGACAAGACATTATGCATTCCAACCATCTTTATCGCTTATACAGGTGAAGCTTTAGATTATAAAATGCCATTATTGAAAGCATTGCAGGCCGTGAATGATGCTGCGGTTGATGTATGCCAATACTTTGATAAAAATATTACGAAGACGATCACAACGCTAGGTTGGGAGCAAGAATATTTCTTAGTTGATAAAGCCTTGTACAATGCGCGTCCAGATTTAATGATGACGGGAAGAACATTGTTTGGACATGCCTCAGCGAAGGGACAACAATTGGACGATCATTACTTTGGTTCAATTACTGCGCGTGTTACAGCGTTTATGCGTGAGTTTGAAACAGAATCAATTCGATTGGGAATTCCTGTTACAACGCGTCACAACGAGGTTGCTCCAAATCAGTTTGAGTGTGCTCCAATATTTGAAGAATGTAATTTAGCAAATGACCACAATCAATTGTTAATGGATTTAATGGAGAAAATTGCTCGAAAGCATGACTTTAGAGTTTTGTTGCATGAAAAACCATTTGCAGGAGTCAACGGATCTGGAAAACACAACAATTGGTCGTTGAGCACAAATACAGGAGTTAATTTATTGGCACCTGGAAAAAATCCAAAAAGTAATTTATTGTTCTTGACGTTTTTTGTCAATACAATCAAGGCAATTCACGACAATGCAGATTTATTGAGAGCTTGTATTGCAGGTGCAGGGAATGATCACCGTTTAGGTGGTAATGAAGCTCCACCAGCAATTATTTCAGCATTTATTGGTTCACAATTGACAACATTGTTGGACAACATTGAGGAAAATGTGAAAGCTGGTAAAATGACGCCAGAAGATAAAACCGAATTGAAATTAAATATTGGTAAAATTCCACAAATCATGTTGGATAATACCGATAGAAATAGAACTTCTCCTTTCGCCTTTACTGGAAATAAGTTTGAGTTTCGAGCAGTTGGCTCTTCTGCAAACTGCGCGCAAGCGATGATTGTACTCAATACAATTGTGGCAAGTCAATTGATCATCTTCAAAAAGAATATTGAAGGTCGTATTGGAAAAGGAGATGGAAAAGACGAGGCAATTTTGAAAGAATTGCAACAAATGATCAAGGACTCAAAGAAAATTCGCTTTGAAGGAAATGGCTACGGAGACGAGTGGGTGAAGGAAGCTGAAAAAAGAGGTCTTTCTAATTTAAAAGATACGCCTCGTGCTTTACAGGTTTGGAGCAATAAGAAATACCATAAATTATTCAGCGATTTAAATGTATTGACAACAAGAGAATTAGAAGCGCGTCAAGAAATTGAATTTGAGAGTTATGTGTATAAAGTTCAAATTGAGGCGCGTGTAATTGATGAGATGGTTCAGAACTTTATTATTCCTGCTGCTGTTGGTTATCAAAACAAATTGATTCAAAACGTTCAGGGATTGATGAATGTTCTTGGAGATAAAGCTGGTAAGGTAGCTGCTAAAGGTCAGATTGAAATTCTTGAAGAAATTTCATTGCACATGAATAAAGCGATGGAGTTAAGCGCAAAAATGCTTGCTTCACGTAAAAAAGCAAATAACCTTGACGGTCACGAAGAAAAAGCAATTGCTTATTGTGATACTGTAAAAGTATTTTTTGATGAAATCCGTTACCACGTTGATAAACTAGAATTGTTAGTTGACGACGAAGAATGGAGATTGCCAAAGTTCAGAGAAATGTTATTTACGAGATAGTAAAATATTCAAACAAAAAAAATCCCTATCATCGAGTTTATCGAGATGGGGATTTTTTTGATACAAACTTTCGTCTTCTAAAACTCATACGCTCCTTTATCTGGAGAGAAAGGATCCCTAGCTTTTCCTTCTATATCTGATGTAAGAGATGTCCCTGGATTTGCCGTTCCAATTAACGGAGAAGTTGAAAAAACGCTAAAATCATAAATGGAAGGACTTTTAAATACTGGATCAGAATTATACGTATTCCCTCCATTACTTGTAAAGAAATTATCAGTTGGAATAGGCGTACTTCTAATGTGATTGTCTCTGAAGTCAAAGTTTAATGTTGCCCCAGACAATGTATCGATAACGTATTCACGGTCGTAATTCCCGTAAATAACACTGTTGTATATTTTTCCTTCATTGATACTTCCTATAAATGTCGTAGGAATTCCATTATTGTCTGGACGGGTAAAATAGTTTCGTATTCCAATGGCTGGAGTTTGACCGTCTCCATTTCCATAACCTACAAGTGTACAATGATTTAAATTGAAATCGCCACCTTCCAAACAAATCATTGCGTGAATGCCATTTTTAGCAATCAAACAGTTTTCTGCTTTTACTTTTGCTCCTGAATAAATGAAAATTCCGTAAGAAGCATTATTCAATATTTTCGTGTTTGTAACAGTTACTGTATAACCAGAATTGCTTGGATCTTCACTAAAGACATGAAGTCCAGAAGAACCGTTTTTAATTATTGCATAATTAATAGTTGAAGGTCGTGCTTCGTGAAAGTAAATACCATAATATTGCCCGGAAACATCATTATAAGCTGCGTCTAATCGATCGCCCTGAAAAGTAACTTCATTGTTATATGTTCCATTTATAATTAATGTACCCTTGTAATTGTACAACAAGGCATTTTTGTGGAGGTAAATGTCCGTTCCGGCCTGAATGGTTAATGTCTTTCCCTCATCTATGAATGCACCGCCATAAATAACGTGTGGCTTATCGTTCGGCCAAACTCCTTCGTTTAAATCAAGTGAGTCAATAGATATATATGAATAATGGAAATAAGCATCTTGTCCCCAGGCTGCCAATTGAACATATTGATTCACGCCATTGGTTAAAAATCGAATTTGATCTTCAATTACCATTGGATTTGCTTGGTTATTTGGATCTAAGGTGACTTCTACAAAGATGAATAAGCTGTCTTCTGGATACATTTCAATTTCTCCAAACATTGTTCCTGGAGAACCATCTACATTGATTCTAAACACAGAATTTGAGCCGCCCATCAATTCAATTTGATCAATTTTCAATGTCTTTTTCGAATTGTTGTAAATTTTCAAACGTTTAGTCACTGTGCCAATCGTAGTGAATACGGTATCAAAGACTAAAGTGTCCGCGCTAAATGATAAATTGCCATTGGAAAATGATAGCGGTTTTTTACAGCTGGAGAAACTAACAATTGTCGCTAGAAGTAAAGTGTAAAATAAGATATATGTCGTTTTCATCATTTAGTATTGATTCTGTGTCAAAAATAACGTTTATTGTAGTACTTTTATTTCGTTAGAATTTAATTAATAAATTTTAGGAGGATTTAAAAAGTTTATATATCTTTGCCCCCTGTTTTAGACGATAAATAGAATATATTATACATACAGTAATGAGAAAAGACATACACCCAGAAGATTACAGATTAGTTGTTTTTAAAGATATGACAAATGAATATGCATTCGTTTGCCCATCATGTGCAGCTTCAAGCGAAACAATTAAATGGGAAGATGGAAATGAATATCCATTGATTAAATTAGATATTTCGCACAAATCGCACCCTTTCTTTACAGGAATTGTACAATTTGTGGATACTGCGGGTCGTATTGATAAATTCAACACGAGATACGCAAAACGTAAATAATTCAATTTTAGAATTGCTTAAAACCTCTCGTTATTTCGAGGGGTTTTTTTATGACTTAAAATTTGCGACAATCTTAGCATACATTATCTTTACTTCATGAAGTTCAAAAAGGGATATATTTACTTTATTGGTATACTATTTTTCATAGTTGCATCCTCTTTCGCATTTCATGTGAAATCGGGTTTTGAAGCTCTAAAAGTGCTTGATTATTTCAAAGCAAAAAATAATTTTTACAAAGGATTAAAGTACCAACCATCGGCTTCTGCGTTTGGATTGGCTTCCATCTATTCAAGAAACGACAATCCATTTTACCATAAAGATTCCGCATTTAGATACATTGTATTGGCGGATTCTACCTTTGAGACTTCAAAAAAACGAAAAAAAGAAAAGTGGAGCAAATACGGTTGGACGAGAAATGGTATTGACTCTTTGCGACAAATAATTAGCACGCAGTTTTATGTTGCGGCTAAAAATGAGAGTACTGTTGCAGGTTACACTGAATTTATCTCTAGTCATTCGTTGGCGTTAGAATGTGCACAAGCAACTAACACAAGAGATTCACTTGCATTTTTAAAAGTAGTTTTTGAAAATACGTCTGAAGCCTACGATAATTTTATAGCACAATATCCAACGAGCAAGTACATCGTCCTTGCAGAAGATAATTTTTATTATTCTCAATATTTAGAATCTACGCAAAACGATAGCCTGGAACAATACTTTGTGTTTTTACGAGAAAACCCAAAAAGTCCAATGAAATCCGCTGCTGAGCAACGCATTTATAAAATTGTAACGGCACCGAATACAGAAAAGGCTTATAAAGAGTTCGTTTCGAATTATTCTGAAAATTCATTCAATGAGCAAGGTTGGAAAGAATATTTCCAAGTCTACTTGGGAGATTACTCTAAAGAAAGAATAAAATCATTTATTGAAGAGAATCCTACAGCCGATCAAATGGAAGATATCCGGAGAGAATTCAAATTGGCAGATTCTTTATTTCTGCCGGTTTCAATTGAAGGGAAGTACGGTTATATGAATCGTTTTGGTGAAGTTGTAATTGCGCCAAATTATCAATTTGCAGGACATTTTGTAAATGGTTTGGCCGTAGTTGGACACGACGAGAAATACGGAGCAATAAATAAAATGGGGAAATTGATAATTCCATTTGATTATGCATCAGTTTCAGATTTCATTCAAGGACGCGCAATTGTTGAGGTAGATGAGAAATTAGGTATAATTGATCGTAACAATAAAATCATTTTACCTTTTGAATATGAAGACTTAGGCGACCTATCGAGCGAGCTCATTTACTTTTCAAAAGGGTTGCGTTATGGTTATGCTGATATTTATGGAGTAACAAAAATTGCCGAGAACTTTGATGAGGCGTATTCCTTTTCAAACGGTCGCGCAATGGTGGAAATATTTGATTATCAAGCGATGATTGATGTAAAGGGAAATTACATTTTTCAACCTGTATTTGAAGGGTTGTCGCAATTGACCGACTCCCTCTACTCCTTTGAAAAGGATGAATTGAAAGGAATGTTGTCAATTTCAGGAAAAGTAATTTCTGAGGCAAAATACGATAATATTGGACTTTTTCGTGACGGATTGGCATTTGTGATTAATGAGGATACACTCCAATACATCAATAATAAAGGAGAGATTGTGATTTCAAGAGGATTCGAGACTTATCCTAATTTTGAATTAAAAGGGGAGTTTAAAAATGGTTCTGCTGTTGTTTCGAAAAAGGAGAAATATGGACGAATTAACACAAAAGGTGAAGTGATTATCCCAATCGATTATGACAATCTAGGGGTAGGAAGGAATTACATTCCTTACAAAAAGAAAGATGCGTGGGGATTAATCAATGCTTCAAATAAAATGTTAATCCCTGCCAAATATGAATCTATTGACATGATTGAGGATCGGTTTGTTGTTGCAGGTTTAAATGATTCAATCGGACTATTAGACTTGAATGGAAACAATCTGCTTCCTTTTACGTTTCATGCAATAGAAGGATTGATTGGCGATTATATTATTGTAGAAAAGGACGGTCATCGCGGATTGTACAAAAAGAACAAGCAAATTCTAGAAATCATTTATAATCAAATTCGATTGTTCAAAGATGATTTAGTAACTTTAGTACAAGACGACCAAATTATTTATTATGATTTAAGGGATGAAAGAATAGTGGAATTAAAAAATGACCATGAATAAATTGTTAGATGCAATTGATAAATATAAGTTCGGGCTCATTGCTGCCCTTATGGCTTATATTTTTATTTTCATGTTTCTACAGATGGAATCCTACACGCAATATATGCCAATAGAGCCGTTTCATGATGGTTCGTATGTTGAAGATCCAGCAGTAATTCCAATCAAGCAAGATAATATTGTAGCACCTGCAGATTTTGGAGATGTAAAAAACATGTCGCGAGACGTAAACGATAGTCGTGAAAAGTCAAATGAAAAATATTTCCAGAATAAGTCATCAGATCAAGTAATGGCAGATTATAAAGCACTTGAACAAAAAATGTACGAGGAAGCTGGAGGAGACAAAACACGCGCACAAATTAAAAAGGAAGTAGAGGCAAAGAAAAAGACAGACGAAAACAATGCTGAATCGAATACTCCAACAAATAACAATACGCAAAAAGGGGGAAATACTTCCTATTCAGGGAATGTAATGGTTGATTGGGAATTGACTTCAAGAAACCCGCATCAGAATAACAATTGGTACGTGCGGAATCCTGGATATACATGCGGTTATGGTTCGGTTGGTCGTGTTACAATATTGATTAAGGTTAATCAGGGGGGTAGTGTAACATTGGCGACTTACGATGCTTCTCAAAGTAGCAATGCAAATGCCTGTATGATTGAACAAGCCTTGAAATACGCTAAACTTTCACGTTTTGATTATTCGGGAGGAGCACCATCTACTCAGCCAGGTCGAATTACTTACACTTTTATATCGCAATAATATCTTGAGACTCTTAGCTAGAAAAAATATTAATGATGCAGTTTGGAATCGGATAGTTGAAAATTCGCCAATTGAAAATTGCATTCTTTATTCCTGGGCAATGGATGCTACTGCTGAAAATTGGTGCGCAGTTGTTGATGGAGAATATGATTTCTTTTTACCTATTCCTTTTTCAG
Organism: uncultured Flavobacteriales bacterium; assembly: GCA_963925035.1. Classification (GTDB taxonomy): domain Bacteria; phylum Bacteroidota; class Bacteroidia; order Flavobacteriales_D; family Crocinitomicaceae; genus UBA4466. Next base: position 4,142 of record CAWUSK010000027.1, on the reverse strand, counting down.
TTAAACTGGGGGTAAAGAGAGCACGTCAGCAAGTGTATTCGCGTCAAGTGGATTTTATAGGGGACAGTAAACTATTTCCTAAAGCCATTGAAATCTTAAAAACAGAGTTCAAGGAATTCGATGTGCGATTTTCGGAAACCAAATTCGGTATTAGCGACCAGTATTTTCAAATATTAGACTTAACAAAAGAAATTGATTACAGTACGAATGCAAAACGTTTAATCAAAAAAGCGAAACACTTTCGCTATGAATTAACGCCTGATCTTGCTCCACTGATTGAATTGTACACGTCAAATACTCATAAAAAACTAAACAATTCAAACGCCTATTTGCAACGACTTAAGCGTTTAATGCAGAGTTGTATGGAGAATGGTAAAGGTTATGCCTTTACTGCACTTGACGGTGACAAGATAGTTGGTGCATGTTTTATAATCGAGGATAAATCAACTTCGACTTACCTCATTGGAGATGCAGATCTAGATGAAAAGAAAGCAGGCGTTGTTTATGGAATGATGGATTTCGCGATTAATACAGCGAAAGAAAGGAACATGAAACACTTCGATTTTGGAGGGTCTAATGTAGCATCTGTGGCTCAATTTTACAGGAAGTTTGGAGCAGAAAACAAAAAATATACACGCGTAAATTGGGATAAATCACCTTTTTGGTTTAAGGCCTTAAAAAAAATAAAAGGGTGATTATTACCATTCCAAATACAAGTTCTGTCCTTGACTTCTTTAAGTCTTTAAATTTAAAGAACAACGATATTGTAGTGCTCTCATCTGATGTTGGGCGCTTGGCAATGTTGTGCAAATCAAAAGGTGAAACTTTAGATGTTAACAGTATAATCGATTGTTTGCAAGAAATATTGAGTGAAGGCACTATTCTTATTCCAGCATTTACGGATAACCTTGTAGATGGAGATAAGTTTGATTGGAGGAAATCAAAGCCAACGACAGGAGCCGTTTCGAATAAAGTGCAGAGAAGAAAGGACTTTATTAGGTCAAGCGATCCGCTACATTCTTATTTCGTTTGGGGAAAGGACATGGATAATGTATTAGCAAGAAACGATGATAGTACTTTTGGTAAGAATTCTGTATTTGCCTTTCTAAAAGAAAAAAATGCCAAATTCGTTCTATTGGATGTTTCTTTGCAGGATTCTTTAACTTTCATTCATTATATCGAAGAACAAAACAAGGTGAAGTATAGAAAATCATATTTCTATTCGATTGATTGTATTTACCCTGAAGGAAATCGGACTCGAAAAATTGAGTTTAATAGTCGGAAACTAGGCGTTAGGACTTATGTAACTGATTTATTTGAACAATTTGTGGCGAAGGACTTGAACCAAAGTTATGTTTACTTAAACAGTCGCATTGATATAATTTGCGCAGAGGATGTTTGGGAAGTTGGACTAGAGTGTATCAACAAAGGTCCTAAATTGCACAAATACACGGTAATGAATCATATCAAAGACTTTGTCAAACGACATATTTTAAAACGTAAAGGAGTTTTTTAAGTTTTTGGATAAAAGTTCGATTTTGCTTCTACAATTTCTATTTTTACATTAAAATCAACAGAATGGACAACATTAACTGGGAAAAAGTCAAAGAATACGAGGATATAACGTTTAGAATTGCAGATGGCGTAGCGCGTATTGCTTTCAATCGACCTGAATGTCGCAATGCATTTCGCCCAAAAACGGTATCTGAACTGTCAGAAGCGTTGGCTATTTGTCACGAACATCAAGAAGTAGGCGTTGTCCTCATTACTGGAGAAGGTCCATCTCCAAAAGACGGAGGATGGGCATTTTGTTCAGGCGGAGATCAACGTGTGCGTTCAACAACTGGTTACAAAGGAGAAGACGGTGTAAACCGATTCAATATTCTGGATGTGCAACGTCAAATTCGATTCATGAATAAGGTTGTTATTGCAGTAGTTCCAGGTTGGGCTGTTGGTGGAGGACATAGTTTACACGTAGTTTGTGATTTAACAATAGCGAGTAAAGAACATGCGATTTTCAAGCAGACAGATGCAGATGTTGCAAGCTTTGACGGTGGATTTGGTTCTGCTTATTTAGCGCGTCAGGTCGGCCAAAAAAGAGCACGAGAAATTTTCTTTTTAGGTGCTGATTATACTGCACAAGAAGCTTTTGAAATGGGTATGGTGAATAAAGTTGTTCCACACGCAGAATTAGATAAAGTGGCGTATGAATGGGCACAAGAAATTATGACGAAAAGTCCTACTGCGATAAAAATGCTAAAATTCTCCTTTAATTTAATTGACGACGGATTGATCGGGCAACAAGTTTTTGCGGGAGAAGCAACGCGTTTGGCTTATACTACAGATGAAGCTGTGGAAGGCAGAAATGCGTTTTTAGAAAAAAGACCAAGAGATTTTTCGAAATTCCCTAAGTTTCCATAATTGAATCTAATCTAGGGTGTTGAAAATCTGTTTTTACAAATCACTTTTTGGTGTATTTTTGTTAGTATTCAACCACTAACAAATTAGAAAACACCATGAGTGCTAATTTTTAAAACTGGAAAGGTGAAGAAGAGCAAGTCGATCATGTGTGTGTTATCGCGTTCAGAATTGCCTTATAGGTTTTCAGTGCGGCGATGGTTTGTGCGAGAATCTTCATTGTGAAATCAAATGATTTTGTAGTCTAATCAACTATAGTTTTTTCCTATTTAGACCAATATTCTTTCATAGGATTCAAATAATGTTCTTCCCATCTTTTTTTGCAATGCTCTGCGCTTTCAGGAAGATTTGAATGAATTAAGGTAACTTCAGTTTGTCCTCCCGATTCGTTCAATAAAATCTCAATCTTCGGATCTTCTTAGTGATTTTCAAATTGTGATGTTCCCCAAGATTGTAATATTCGTTTGTTAGGTTCTAATTCATCGTTTTCCACTTCAATATAACCGTCCCACGCTGAAAAAGCTTCTCCGCCTGTCTTTTTGTGTGACTTTCACTGCTCATCCAAGTTGAATAAATTTCTTCGGCAGTAGCGTTTATTTTTGTCTTTAAAGTAAATTCCATATGCCATTTTCCGGATTTTGCTCGATATCATTCGTATACATATTAAAGATAAATTTATTCATGAGATTAGACATTGAATGATAATATAATCCATTGTTTAATCCAACGGGAATTGCATAAAAAAAACGCCCACTTTTCAGCGAGCGTTTTCAAATTTATATAGTTCAGAAATTATTTATCAACTTCTACAGTTGCCATTTCTTCTGATTTATATTCTCCAGCGTCTAATTTCGCTTTAACCGTTACGAAAGTGTCAATAGTATATTTAACATCTTCCAATGTATGCACAGCTGTTGGAATTAAACGTAACATAATTACATCTTTAGGTACAACTGGGTAAATTACAATTGAACAGAAGATATTATAGTTTTCACGTAAATCAAACGTCATGTTTGTTGCTTCAGCCAAGTCTCCTTTCAAGAAAACTGGTGTTACAGGTGAATTCGTTAGACCAATATCAAAACCAGAGTCAACCAATCCTTTTTGTAATGAAGAAGCAATTGTCCATAATTTAGCTTTGTGCTCAGGTTGATCTCTCAACAATTCCAAACGCTTTCTTGCTCCAACAACTAATGGCATTGGCAATGATTTAGCGAATACTTGAGAACGCATGTTATAACGTAAATATTCTACAATATGTTCTTCAGCACAAATAAATGCACCAATTGAAGCCATTGATTTCGCAAATGTTCCAAATAAAATATCGATTTCATCGTGAACACCCTGCTCTTCTCCAGCACCTTTTCCCGTTTTACCTACAGTACCAAAACCGTGTGCATCGTCAACAAATAATCTAAAGTCGTATTTACCTGATTTTCTAAAATCAATTAATTCTTTCAATTTACCTTGATCTCCAGCCATTCCGAAAACACCTTCCGTAATTACTAAGATACCACCTCCAGTTTGAGCAACCAAACGAGTAGCATGTCCCATTTGCTTGTCAAAACTTTCCATATCATTGTGTTTGAATACGAAACGTTTTCCATTGTGTAAACGCATACCATCTAAGATACAAGCGTGAGCTTCACTATCATAAACGATAACATCATTTCTATCAACTAAACAGTCAATTGCTGAAACCATTCCTTGGTAACCAAAGTTTA
>CAWUSK010000026.1:0-57993 GCA_963925035.1 uncultured Flavobacteriales bacterium | reverse complement strand
ACCTCTTCCCATTCCGAACAGAGAAGTTAAGCCTACTTGCGCTGATGGTACTGCCCTTTTGAGGGTGGGAGAGTAAGTCGACGCCAATTTTAAGAACCCTCATACCATTTGGCATGAGGGTTTTTTTATGAAATAATGTTTTATCCCTAAATATTTCGGTGCTTGGTTTTTTGTTTTTTAAAGCTATCCTCAAAATTAGTTTTGTCCCATACTTTGCGATCTCGATTGATCGAGTACCCGTCAGAAAGAGCGCGAGTCGAAGCCACTTTTAAGAACCCTTGTACAATTTGGTATGAAGGTTTTTATGCAATAATGTTTGATGTAATAAAATAGCTCATGATTGTAGTTTCTGCAATTAAGAATGGACTTTTTATACGGTAGAATTTCTTATCATGGTCTTAAATAGTACAAGTGTGCAGTGAAATATTTGACTGTTAGGTTATTTGATTTGGAGGACAGCCAAAAAGGACTATTTATTGAAGGTTTTACTTCGTCAAATCTCTTCCTGGATTGTTTTTTAAAAATGCTCCCCAAGAATTTCCTGTTATGTTTGTTTTATTATGCTCACCAATTCCTTTGGAAAAATGATGACATAATGCAACGGCTAATCCATCCGTTGCATCCAAATACTTGGGCATTTCTTCAAACTTTAAGAGGTTCTGAAGCATAGTAGCCACTTGTTCCTTAGAAGCCGCTCCTGACCCTGTAATTGCTTGTTTAATTCTACGTGGTGCATATTCTTCGAATGGAACATTGTTACTTAACGCAGCTGCAATTGCAACTCCTTGAGCCCGACCTAATTTCAACATCGATTGAACATTTTTACCGAAAAACGGAGCTTCAATTGCCATTTCATCAGGACGAAACTCTTTAATGATTTCATCCAAGCGCTCAAAAATTCGTTTTAATTTGTCTGGATGAGTTGGTAGTTTATTCAATTTGATAATTCCAAAGCTCAACAGTTTCATTTGTTTACCTTTAAAATGGATTATTCCATAACCCATTACCGTAGTTCCGGGGTCAATTCCAAGAATTATTTTATCTTCAACCATTAAAAGTCTATTCGTTGCTTAAAACTAATCAAAATAACAGGAAAATCTTCAACTTAATCAAGTTGCTGCTCTTTCTTTCTGTAATTGTACTCATCTATTTTCAAGTAAAATGGTTTGATAAAGAGGCATGGACTGAATTCAGATTAGAATCAATTAGTTCGCTCTTAATTGCATCTGGATTGGTTTATCTAAACATCTGGATCGCTTATCTTCAATGGAAAGTGACGTTGAAGGTTGTCGTTCCCAATGCGAATTTAAGAACCCGAACTCAATCATTTTTTGCGGGAATTGTTACGGGCATTGTCACTCCAAATATGATGGGAAACTTTATAGGTCGATTTTATTACTTTGAGCGCCGGTATCGTGTGCCTATTATTTTATTTACACTATTAAGCAATTATGCTCAGTTTTTAGCAAGCCTAATCTTCGGGTGGATTGCTATTTTCATTGTTGGAGATTTACAAATTCTTACTCTTTCTGAATCGCTTATCTTTATTTTGGGGTTCGGTGTTGTACTAGCATTTCTAGTCTATTTCTTCATCGATAATTTTATTGGACGTTTTAAAAAGAAGAAATACTTCAATTCCTTCCGTGAAACTTTAAAGAAAAACGGAACCTATCGATTTACAATTTTAGGCTTAAGCTTAATTCGGTTTTTCGTGTTTACAGCGCAATTTTCGTTGATGCTGCGATCCTTTGGAGAAACAATTGACGCCTCCGTAATCATGGCGATTTGGCAAGTATACCTGTTAACAATGCTTATTCCTTCGATTTTCTTAGGGAAGGTTGGTGTTCGTGAATCAGTTGCGTTATTTGTTTTGGGTAGTCTTGGAATGAATGAATTCGCGATATTATTTAGCTCACTTATTATTTGGGGTATAAACACGCTGTTGCCGGCTCTGGTGGGATTAATCGTTTGTAAGAATCGAGCGAATGTTTAATTATCTACTGATATATTTCATCGTTTATGCGCTTTTACTCGGAGCGGTTGTCGTAATTGGTTTGTTCTGTAGTATCAAAAAAGAAAAGAAATACATTGCAATTCCCTCCTCCATAATGTTAGAAGACTTAGTCCTTTTAATTCCTTTTAGAAATGAAGTGCATCGTATAAAAACAGTGATTGATAGTTTGAACTCATCAACGGCTTTACCTAAAGAAATCATTTTTGTCAATGATCATTCACAAGACGATACTGTTAAACTCATAGAACAAGAAGTCAAATTTACCAATTATAGAATATTGAACTTACCAAGTGACGTTTCTGGTAAGAAAGCAGCGTTAAGATTTGCAATTCAATATTCGGAGAGCGAATTAATTCTGACGACTGACGCTGATATTTCATTTCATTCTAAGTACTTTGAGCGAATAGCAACCTTGAAACCGTCCGATATGTACATTCTTCCAGTAACAATGAAGGCAAAGAAATTTCTAGGAGAATTGTACGAAATTGACCTAATCCTTGTTAATGCAGTGAATGTTGGGTTAGCGGGAATTAAGCGACCAATAATGGCGAGTGGTGCAAATTTATTATTCAATAGAGCTAAGTTTGAAGAATATGATACATTCTATACGCACAAACATATTGCAAGTGGTGATGATATGTATTTACTGCGTGATTTCCGTAAAAACAATGCAGGCGTTCGATTGATTTCAAATCCTGCATTTGGCGTTGAAACTGAAACGCCACAATCGTTTAAAGAATTTATTGATCAGCGATTACGCTGGTTGGGAAAAACAGGACATCTAAAAGATCATTTAAGTACCGGACTTTCTATTTTTCAAACATTATTAACGACAACATTTTTCGGATTGACGATTTATTATTTCACTATTGGTGAAACCGCCTTTGGTTTCATTTTATTGACTTGGAAAGCCGTTTTGGATTTAATAATGTTCGCACCTTACTTTAATCGAATTAGGCGCATGAAGACGTGGTTATTTATACCATTGTATGAACTTCTCTTTCCTTTTTATACGCTGTTAGTACTCGTATTGATTCCGATATATAAGCCGAAGTGGAAGAGTAGGAAGATATATTTAGATGAATAAGTTTTCTCTTTCATTTTTTGCATCTCCCCAAAAACTAAACAAAAAAGTCTAGCTCTTGCATTTAGCAATGCAGTTTTACTCTTGAAAGCCGATGTTGTAATTGATATTTTTGTGCCTCGAAGCTTACTCCAACATTCGCGTCTTTCAATTCGCTCCACTTTTTGCTTATGCGATGCGCATTTTAACACCTCACTTCGTTTCATAATTCATCAATCGAAATATCTTTTTCATAATCGTTGAACATTCAAAGGATGTTTTGCGCTTTTATTTCAGAAGTGGACATTCCTTATTCTAGTGTCTTTGCTGTAAAATAATAAACTCATTTTAAATTTTACAACAAAAAAAAGGCGCTCAACTTAAGTGAACGCCTTTCAATTTTATTCTTGAATGATTTAGAATGGTAAATCGTCTTCTGCTTCACTTTGTGTATTTGCTTGAGGCGCTGGAGTTTCATCTAAGTTCATGCCCGAAGGCCCACTCTGTGGCATTCCTTGGGCCATTTTTTCAATTCTCCATGCATCCAATGTATTGAAGTATTTTACCTCACCTTGAGGACTTGTCCACTCACGACCTCTTAAGTTGAAAGAAACTTCCACTTGCTCTCCTTCAGTATATCCATCAAGCATAGAACATTTATCTTGCGCCGCTTGAAATGCAATTTCCTGTGGGTACATACTTGAATTCTCACTCACCACAAATTCTCTCTTTGAAAATTTCTCTGTAATCTGAACAGTATCTTTGATCACTTTAAGTGTCCCTGTTAATTTGAACATAATCCTTGTTTATTTTATTGTTAGTTTTTGTTATCCGTTGTTAAAAGTAAGCAATGTCATCCATGCCTCCTCCAATTTATTTTCTTTTAGTAAATCTTTGGCTTTGTTATGTAAAGCGTTTTCAAGTTGAATAGGTTCGTCTTCCAAAGATACAAATAAATCACTCAACTCTATGAGTTTGTATTCATTTACCTCTGTTTCATTTGGTAGTTCCTCTATACCTGCCAATTGACCTAAATCATTGCCAGTTAGAATGGTACTATTTAAAATATCTACCGGAAGTGCATCAAAACCAATTCCAATTGTTGTTATCGGTTTCATAATTTCAAACATTGAATTTTGATCAGCGCGGCAGTACCAATTCCCACCCATTCTCGAAACTAAATCAATTTTATGCTGATCGATTGAACCATTTTCATCCAATACTGCTTGGCTAATGTGAATTTTAGTAACCTCACAGAAAATTAAATTTCCTGCACCACCTTGATCTCCCAATTCTTTCACTTCAATTACCTTGCATTCAAATTGAACAGGTGACTCAGCAACGCGTTTCGGACGAATAGTGTCTGATTTCAACGCCGTAAATCCTGCTTTTTCAAATTCACTTACGCCAGGATCAAAAGGTGAACTCGCCAAGCTCATTTGTTGAACGATGTCATAATTAACAACGTTAATCACCACTTCTGGTATGACTTTTATGTTATTGTAGGTGTCTTTCGTTTCATTCGTTCTTCCACTTCGTGCAGGAGAAAAAATCATTATAGGTGGATTTGCACTAAATACATTGAAAAAACTAAATGGCGCCAAATTGTCGTTTCCATCCGCATCAACCGTCGAGGCAAACGCAATAGGTCGCGGGCCAATCGCACCAAGCAAGTAGTGATGTAATTTAGGAACCGGTATTTCTTTTGGATCAATTGTTAGCATGTATTCAGTATTTGAAGTCCACAAAGTTACAACGAATAGTCCTTTTTTACGGCTAGAACCTCCAATGTTTTATCCACATTTTGTAAGAGATGTTAACTATAATGAATTTAAGTCAAAAAAAAAGCCACATGTGTTTCCTAGTTAGAAATAAATGAATAAATTTGCACTCCGTTTCGAAAGCTACGGGAAGAGACTAAGCGAAGTCTCAAAGTTTGAAGTTTACTGCGGATGTGGTGGAATTGGTAGACACGCTAGACTTAGGATCTAGTGCCGCGAGGTGTGAGAGTTCGAGTCTCTCCATCCGTACAATTAAGTGATGGTGTCCGGCAAACGGGCGCCATTTTTTGTTTAATACAAGTGAAAAATTTAAAAGATGAATGTAGTTCGTGAAGATGTTGATGCATTAAATGCAATTATTAAAGTTGTTGTTTCTCCAGCTGATTATCAAGGAAAAGTTAGTGACGCGTTGAATAAGTACCGTAAAACGGCTAAAATCCCAGGATTTAGACCAGGACATATTCCAATGAGTTTAATTCAAAAACAATACGGTAGAACTGTTTTGTCAGAAGAATTAAATAAATCCGTTAATTCATCTCTTCAAGCGTATATCTCTGAAAACAAAATTGAGATCTTAGGAAATCCTATTCCTGCAAAAGACAGCGAGTTTAAAGGTGACTTCGAAAATCCATCTGAGTTTGAATTTAAATTTGAAATTGGATTGGCTCCTAAATTTGAAGTTCCTTTGTCTTCAAAAAATAAATTCGATTACAATAAAGTAAAAGTTGACAAGAAATTAATTGATCAACAAATCACTGATTTACGTCGTCGTTATGGAAAATTAGTTTCTTCGGAAGAAGTTTCTGATTCAGATATGATTTTAGCTCAGTTTGTTGAGTTGAACGCTGATAAGTCAATCAAAGAAGGTGGAATTCTTCACTCTTCAACAATTTCTATGGAATTTGTAGAGGATAAAAAAGTGAAAAAAGAATTAGCTGGAAAGAAAGTTGGAGATAAAGTGGTTGTAAATCCTACTTCTGTTTCTAAAGGAGGAAAAGACACAGCAGCAATGTTAGGAATTTCTGAAGCAGAATTGGAAAATGTATCTGATTTGTTCGAAATGACCATTACTGAGATCAAAGGAATGGAATTGGCTAAATTGAATGCTGAATTGTTTGATAAGTTGTTCGGTGAAGGAACAGTGAAGAATGAGAAAGAGTTAGAAGCTAGAATTGTAACTGATTTGGGTGGAATGTTCGCAAATGATTCTGATCGTATTTTAACACGAGATGTCTACGATATACTGATTGAAAAAACGAAAATTGATTTACCTGACAACTTCTTGAAACGTTGGATTAAAGCATCAAACGAAAAAGAAATTTCTGATGAGCAAATTGCTGCAGAATACGATGGTTACGCAAAAGGTCTTAAATGGCAATTGATCCAAGGGAATATTTTCAAAACGAACAATATTAAATTGGACAACGCTGAAGTAATTGACTTCACAAAGGGATTGTTGGTTAACAACTATGCGCAATACGGAATGCCAGCGCCAGATGATAAGGAATTGACAGCTTCTGCAATGCAAGTGTTGCAAAACCAAGAAGAAGCAGGTCGTGTGTACGATATGTTAGCTGAGAAAAAATTAATGAACTACTTCAAAGAAACGGTAAAGTTAAATGAGAAAGAAATTTCTTACGAAGATTTCGTGAAGTTAGCAGAGAAGAAATAGGATTTGAAACCTGAATAAAAAAGCCTCAACAATTGTTGAGGCTTTTTTTGCATTAAATCATAGAAGTTTTTCAATTATTCTATTTAATAATCAATTTCATTTGCTGCTCTCCTTTAATAGAGTTTAAATTTAAATAACACATCTGAGGTGAGATTCCATTAAGCGAAAGTGTTATTTCGTCACTTCCCTTAGAAGCTGAATATTCTCGTAACAATTTCCCTTCTAAACTGAATAGTTTAATTGCAATATCTTCATTGATTTGTGTGTTAAAAAGTAGGTTCGTTTCGTTTTCGGCTGGATTTGGAAATACAGACAATTGAAAATTATTAGGGTTCAACTCATTATTACCGACATTTCCAATGACTATATTATAGCTTATTGAGCAATTACCATCTACCGTTAATGTAACCGTATAAATACCATCTTGCACATAAGTATGATTTGGGTTTTCCAAATTAGAACTGCTTACATCACCAAAATCCCAAACCCAACTTGTTCCAAAACTGGAAATATTTGTAAATGCAACATCTTGGTTCGTTATTATCCATGAGTAATTTACTTGTTCCACAAAAGCGGTCACTTCAATGGTGTCACTCGCACAATTTGGTTCACCGATTTCTAAATCATAGAAGTAATAGTAGTATGCCAAAGCATTAGTGGTGGCTGAACTACTTTCAATGGTCATCAGGCCAGGTGCTGTATATGGATAATTCGCACCTGCTGAATTTCTAGTAAGGCCTGCATTATTGAGTCCTAAACTATATTGTCCTGGACCTGGAACGGTTATTCCTAGATCGATGCGACCTGGTCCTGAAAACGGTATATCTACATTGATAACTTCAATTGGGGAACCAAACGTTCCTGTCGCGTTGTATCCACTTGAAAGCGTAATCTGCCGAATACCCGGAGACTCGGCATCTACCCATGCAGAATAGATTATAAGTTTGGTGTCAGCTGTGAAATTGATAGCTCCAACGAAAGTTGAATTGTGGTAAGCAGCAGCACCTATATTAGCATTTACAGGTCCAACATTAGAAACTGAAAACCCTTCTGTGTTTGCTACATAATAGGACGTCGTGCTGTTTGATGGTGGAGCATAGAATATGTTACCTGTACTCAATATGTTGCCTGTTGAATCCATCCATTGCATTACATTCGTTCCACTGGCGCTTAGTTGAATAGAGTCAGCCGGACAACCAAAACCATCCGTAACTGAAGGGGAAGTGAGAAGAGCGACTTCAATTAAGTTCGTCATTGTCAATACATCACTTCCTTCTGTGTTTGTTACTTCCAAAGTAACGCTATATATACCAGAACTTGTATAGGTGTGAAATGGGTCTTGCTGTGTTGAAGTATTTCCATCTCCGAAGTTCCAAAGCCATTCTTGAGGAGTATCTGTGGACAAATCTTCAAATTGTACTTCACCAGAGCAAGTAATAAATGTGCTTGCTGCAAAGTCAGCTATTGGAGGATTGTTTGCTAATTGGCAAATTGGAGGTAGATCAAATGCTTCGGTTTGATCTGAGCGACTACTTGATGATCCTTGATCTGCAGAATATCCTAATCCTCTTTTTGCGAAAGTTTTCCAAATAAGGCATTGATTTGCTCCTCCATTTAAGATTTGATCTGCCTGCAAAATTGCATCACGGCCATCCACAAAACCAGGAGAACAAGGTTGTAGTTTCATCGCTTCAATTACTAATTGTAAAACAAGGTTATTTCCACCATTTCCTGTTTCAATATTTGAATCAAATCCGTATTGATCGATAAATGCCCAATTTAAGTCCCAAAGCATTGTGCACCAAACAAATCCAATCCCGTGCGGTTCAGAAATATTTCCAACATCGGAAACGTCTGCATATGTATAATTGTTAACGACAAATGAGGTGTCGTAAGGAGCGTTTCTTATTCCAATTCCGTTAATTGACTCTGAAGTGGCGTATGTCCCAATTGGTCGATATACTGGATTAGCGACTGACAAATCTGTAGTTAACATTAATCCGATGAAATCACTCCAGCCTTCTCCCATTTGCTCTGAATTATATAAACAATCTGAATTTGAAGGTCCACCAGTCAACCGCGTCGAAACCCCATGACCATATTCGTGAGAAATAATGCCGTTATCGAAGTCACCGTCTTTTTGAAAATTCCCTGAACCATTAACAATAGTTGCGTTGACTGTAGAATTCATAATTTCATTGACCAAAGTAGCTCCGTCAATGTTAGAAATCATAATCGAAGGAATCGTAATTGTTGGGTCAGCTCCTCCCATTGCAAATGCTGCTCCGGCCGCATTGTTTATAATTATAGCGGCAACAGCTCCAGCAGCTTGTGCATTAGCGACTTTAGTTACAAAATTGCAAGAACCTCTGTAGATTACCGCTATTTTTCCAGATATTGCCGCTCCATTGATAGCTGTTTCGCAACCATCATTTGTTGGAGCAGTGCCATCAATCCATAATACTAAATCTGCTGTTACTGGCGTGGCCGATACACCTGGTCCAAAAGTAGCTTCCGCTGCTGAATAGCTTCCAGCAATGCCTGATGGAGAATTTACAGTGAGCAAATTAGAGACTCCTGAACTATTTGTCCATAAATACATTTGCATTCTTGGTGTTGAACCATCTGGAGGCGTAGAAAAATTAGCATTGTTTGTACCACCTCCGTCTTGTGCTTCTGCAAGTACATGATCTTGTCCTAAACCACCTCCCGTATAATTGGTGATTTGAAAGTTTCCACTTTGTTCATCAAATCCGTATTCGTATAAAATATCATGGATTCGATTATTTATATAGAACAAATTAGTGATGGCACTCGCTTGATAAGCAGATGGATTCTGATTTAAGTTGATTGGGAAATTAAAATCCAAAGAAGCACCTCCGTCCGGACTGAATCCGGGTAAATCATCATCGTTAGTGTCTTCGTAAGCAAACACATTATTCCCTCGCGTTATCGTAAATTCAGCACCCGTTATACCGTCTTCGTCGTGCCAACCGAAAGGTGAAGCATTTGGATTGAAAGGTCCTACTTGAAGTGAACTACTTCCGTGATTTGGGCTTTCTACTGGGAAAGCGAATACATTGTATTGATCTGTTCCCGGCGGTGGAGTTGGCATCAAAACTGGTGATGCAGTATTTGCATGGTCGTGATTTTTATGATCAGAAGAGAAAGAACAACTTTTAACCCAATCAATGCGATTTAATTCTTCTCCAGTCTGCGCATCTATAAATAATTGCCACCAGTGATCTCCAAATAAAACATGAATTGAAACAATCCAAACGGCACGTAATTCTTCACCATTACTCCATAATCTATACGTTACGTCAACATCTTCTCTGCTTAAGCTTCCTTTTTTAAACCTATATTGATTCAATTCAAGAGTGTTTATTTTTTTACCTCTTTTTCCTTTTAATTGTAAATGCTGTGCGGCATATTTTATAGCTTTTTTCGGATGTATGGTTTTTTTGGTATCTGCAGAATACCGGTCTTCGAAGTTCGAAATAAAATTACTTGAAAAATAAAGGACGCTATCTCGATTGTTAAGAGTAATGTTTGCAATTCCATTTACAACTGATAATCCATCAATGGTTTGACGAAGGTAAACGTGTCTAACTTTCCCTTTCAATGAAAAATAATCATCGGTGACTTCCCATTGTTTTATATCACTTAACTTCAAATTAAAATCGTTATTATGGGATTCTAGATATTTTTGAATGGATTTGATCGTGGGATTTTCTGATTCCCAATTGTTAATTCCCTTGAGTGATGATTGGCTGCTTTGTGCAGCAGTAAAAGACGTTGTTAGGGAAAGTGCAAAGGCGGAAAGAACAACGTTTTTCACTTTAACGGAGAAGTTTGAGTTTTTCATTTTTAATTATTTGTATCAACAAAAGAACCTGTAATTTTCGTAACCTTTAGAGTAAATTTAATGACGTTTAGGTGTCACAAAATAATGATAATTAATTGTTCTACAACATAATTTGGATTTTAGAATATGTGCATTTAGGCTTTCCATTTATGGAATTCCTATGCTAATTTCTTGCTACGATATTCTGAAGTTAACTGAGAAGAAATAGTTCTTAAGAGAATAGATTGAGCAGCATCAAAGAAAGTTGGGGCTTTTTTTATTACAGTTTTGTTTTAAATTTGACTGTACTTTTTGAGAAGTCTTTAAGGAAGAATAACGAAGGGTTTTAATAAAAACAATGTCTAAGACATTAAATAGTAATCCTCCGCTTCATATCGGTGACATTGGAAATATCCAAGTAGAACCAAATGGTCGTGTGATATTTAACCAAGTAACTGATTTATGGTGTATTGGTTGTGATGATGAAACCAAAAATATTTTAGGAAAGGCAATTATTATTCATGAAGGCCCAGATGACTTCTCTTCTCAACCGTCTGGCGCTGCTGGTAAAAGAATTGGTTGTGGAGAAATTATTCTAGATCCAAAAAGTAAGTAGTAACAGAATGTAATGTTTATTACTTCACCAACTCAACCAATTTCTTCGCAATACTATCACCGTACAATAATGGACCATAAACATGGCGTCCGTCAATAGTGAAGAATTCTTTGGGTTTGTTTGCTAATGCGTTCAAACGTTCGCCATGCTTGTAAAAAACAACTTCATCTTCTTTACTGTGAATAATTAATAATGGTTTTGTGTAGTTACCGATGTTCTTTTCAGCACTGTACATTTCTCGCACAAAAATGCGACTTAAAAACGGCACTCTATCATTTGCTACGTCTTTGTGAGATGAAAATGCCCCTTCCAATACCAAGCCGTCAATTCGATTTTGATTTTGTGTTCCTAAAACCGCTGATAAATGTCCACCAAGAGATTGTCCGTACATGATGAGTTTATCGTATTTGATGTCTGTGCGACTCGCTAAATAATCCAAACCATCTTTGCCATCTGTCAATACATATTTGCGTTTAGACTTTCCTTGAGAAAAGCCAAATCCACTATAATCAATCATAAATACTTGAAATCCTTTTTTCACGAAAGGTTCCATCAATAAATAATTGTAAACAATATTTCCAGCGTTTCCATGGAGGAAATAAATGGTTATTCCGTTATAGTTTGAGTTAGGTTTGATAAACCAGGCATTCAATGTGTCTTCTCGTTGGTTTAAGAAGTGAATGCTTTCTATTGAATAATCCAACGCAGCAATTTCGTTGTTGGAATTTTTAATGATTGGTGATTGGTCAGCTTTAAAAGTAAGCGTTAGCGTATCTTTCAAATGCTTATTGTAATCACTATAGGAATCGGTAGTTTTTAGCGGAAAAGGGTGTAAAAAAATCTTGTTCAATGCACATGAGGAGGTTAGTACAACTATAATAGCAAGAGCGAAAATTGATTTTATCATTGTTTGTGCGAAAAGGTAATGTGTGAAATTAAGCAATATCAAAGAAAAACCCGCAAAAGACCTATTCAATTGCGGGTTTAACTTGTTTTCGGACCAATTAATCGATTGTGATATCGTACGGCATTCTCATTTGAATTCCTTGGTATGATTCTAATTTTTTCAATTGATTGTAATAATGAATGAATGTTTTAGGAAGTTCAGAAGAAGCTTTCACTTTTTCACTCTCTTCCAATTGCTCAATAAACTTACCCAATATATCTTCCTTCACAATTGGGTAGTACAATACTTTCGCATCTTTAATTCCAGCTTCTTTCACAGCATAAGCAATGGCATCTTTCAATCCACCTAGCTCATCAACCAAGCCAACTTTTAATGCATCACGACCTGTCCAAACACGCCCACGAGCAATTACATTTACTTGTTCAACTGTCATTCCACGACCTGCAGCAACACGTTGTTTAAATTGCAGGTAAATATCATCTACACCTTTCTGAATCATTGTAAACTCTTCCTCTGTCAATTTACGATTCGTAGTCATTACAGCATGTTTGTTCGTTGATGCTCTATCGAATGTCAATCCTAATTTATTTTCCAACATATCTCCTGTGAAAGGAATTACTCCAAAAACACCAATTGAACCCGTAATTGTATTTGATTGAGCAAAAATACGTGAAGCAGGAGCAGCAATATAATAACCACCAGAAGCAGCAACATCTCCCATAGAAACGATTACTTTTTTCGTTTTGTTAGTCATTTCTACTTCTCTCCAAATCTCATCACTTGCCAAGGCACTTCCTCCAGGACTGTTAATTCTAAATACGACAGTTTTCACTGATTTATTTGCTCTTGCTTCTTGAAACAGAGAACAGATTTCTTCAGATGTTAATCCATCTCCAGTTTTAGCAACACCGCCTTCAGCTAGTATAACGGCCACGTTTGGGTTGTCGGCTTTAATTAATGTTTGATCTTGGAAGAATTTTTTCGTTGCATATTTATCGAAAGCCAATAATTCGAGGTCATCTCCTTTTTTGTTTTTCACTTTCTCAGCTAGAAGATCAATTACTTCATCTCGGTATTTCGTTGCATCAATTAATTTGTACTTAACGGCATCTGTTACATTTTGAACCAATGCATTTTCTGCAATTCGATTCAATTCTTCTGAGGAAACTTTTCTGTCTTTCGAAATATCAGCTCTAAAATCTGACCATAAACCTTCCATGTAACGTTCAACTTGAACACGAGAAGAATCACTCATATCAGTTCTAAAGAATGGCTCGACGGCACTTTTAAAATCGTTGTCCGAACCTCGAATAACCTGCATTTCAATGTCCATTTTATCTAGCGCATTTTTGAAATACATCATTTCAGCTCCTAAACCTAAAAACTCCATCATTGAAGAATGGAAACCATAATTTTCGTTTGCAGCAGAGGCAATGTAATATTCTTTCTGTGTCACTACTTCACCACTATTGTAAGCAACAACAAATTTACCAGAGGTTTCAAAATCATTGATCGCATCACGAATTTCCTTCGCAGTTGCAAAACCACAACTTAAATTATCGATTTCAATGAAAACTCCTTTGATTTTTTTATCTGTCTTTGCAACTTCTAATCCATGAAGAATGTCAGCAAGTCCTGAAATATTATCCATTTTAAAAGACATTGCATCAAATTTACTACTTGATTTCTCGCCTATTTCTCCGTTCAATTCCATGTGAAGAATTGTTTTATCCTTAACCTTTGCACTTGAGTCAGTATCAAAACTACTTATGATTCCACTGATTACAATTAACCAAATGATTAATCCTAACACGGATACAATTAAGGCTGCCAAAAAAGATGGCCAAAATATTCTACCGAATGATACTTTTTTCTCTGCTGTCATGGTTCTGCTTGTTACGTTGAGTATCAAAAATAAATTATTCGAATCGATATGTTTTGAACGATGTATATGGATGGTGATATAATTGTGATGAATGTGTTTTTACCTTGATGGATGAGATTTAAAATCAGTTAAATTTTCGATTTCCCGCATTATTATGAGTAAATTGCATCAAACTAAATGAACTATGAAACGATTATTAACACTCTCCATGTTATTCTGCTTGGGTCAAATTTTTGCTCAAGATTATTCAAAAATTACAATTTACACGAACTCACAAGGACTTCAACGGCTTGCAGAATTAGGTTTGCCAGTTGACCATGGCGAATGGAAAAAAGATTATTCTTTTACAAGTGACTTTTCTACAGATGAAATTGAAGTAATTGCAAACAATGGGTTTTTATTCGATGTTGTAATACCAGATGTTAAGGCGTTTTATAAAGCAAGGAATGAAAACCCGAGTTATTCAACAAAAAACACATCTTGTGCTGGTGGAAATGCAGCTACAGTTCCTAGCGTTCCAGTTAATTTTGAAACAAGTGCAGCTTCGTACGCCGGTTTTTACCAATACCAAGAAATGTTAGATGCATTGGATGCGATGGCAGCTCAATACCCAACACTAATTTCAGTAAAAGCACCAATTTCGACTTTCCAAACATGGGAAGGAAGGTATATTTATCACGTAAAAATATCTGACAATCCTTCTGCGGATGAAGCAGCTGAACCGAAAGTATTGTATACAGCAATTCATCATGCACGTGAACCAATGAGTATGTCACAAACCATTTTTTACATGTGGTACTTATTGGAAAACTATGCAACAAATGAAGAAATTCAATTCTTAGTCAATAATACTGAAATGTATTTTGTACCGTGTATCAATCCTGATGGATATATACACAATCAATCACAAGATCCAAGTGGTTTTGGAATGCACCGAAAAAATAAAAACCCGAGTGTTGGAACTACAAATCCTGGAGTCGATTTAAATAGAAATTATTCGTACGGTTGGAATACTACTGGAGTTAGTGCTCAACAAAACAATGATACTTATCCAGGTTCAAATGCTTTTTCTGAACCAGAAACTCAAGCAATTCAATGGTTGGTAGAAAGCGTTGGATTTAAATCGGCTTTTAACGCACACACATACGGAAATACACTTTTGTACCCAATCGGAACAACGACAGCTGAATTTGCAGATCACGACGAGTATTTTTCTCAATTGGCAGGACACATGTGTTCTCAAAATGGGTATTTTCCACAAAAAAGTTCTGGATTGTATCCAGCTTCTGGAGATTCAGACGATTACATGTACAAAGTAGACAATGGAGTTGGTCAAAAAGACACAATTTTTGTAATGACGCCGGAAATCGGAACAGGATTTTGGCCAGCGCAAAGCGAAGTGATTCCAACCTGTCAAGGAATGGTTTTTCCAAATATGGTACTTTCACACATCACTCATCAATACTACCTAGTTGATGAAACAGATCTTTCTTCTGTTGTAACAATGACAGGAAATTTTAACCACAATGCGAGACGTTTGGGGTTTGAAGATGGTATTGTTACCGTTTCTATTGAGCCCTTGGTTAATATCCAATCTGTTGGAACTTCAATTAATTATAATTTAGATATAAAGGCAATTGCTTCAAATGCGATTTCGTATGTACTTGAACCTACAATTCAATTTGGAGATGAGATCAAGTATATCCTAAAAACGGAATACATCGGTTGGACAAGAAAAGATACGATCATCAAGAAATACGGAGCATTAACAACACAAATTGTAGAAGATGGAACTTCTGCTGCCAATTGGACAGGTAACTGGACAACCACGACTTCTGATTTTGTTTCTTCACCTCGCAGTTTTACTGATGGAACAGGAGATTATTCAAACAATGCGAATAAAACGACAGAATTCAATCAAGTTATTGATTTGACAAACGCAACAGATGCTGGAGTTTCGTTCTACGCGAAGTGGGAAATTGAAGCAGATTATGATTTTTGCCAATTTCAAGTTTCAACAGATGGTGGTAACAATTGGATTGGACAATGCGGAAATTATACTGTTGCAGGATCAAGTGTAAATGGAACGGTTCAGCCTACGGGGGATCCGGTTTATGAAGGATTTCAAACAATCTGGGTGTTAGAGGAAATCTCACTGAGCGATTACATCGGACAAACGATCAAAGTACGTTTCCAATTAAGGGCTGATGGTGGATTGAATGAAGATGGGTTTTATTTTGATGATTTTACAATTGCTTACAACATCGACGCAGCTGGTTTAAATGAATTTGCATTCGATGCAAAAGTATTCCCTAATCCAGCAAACAATGATCTGACAATTAGTACTTCTAAACCAATTAGCGCAGGAGTAATTCAATTGGTTGATCAAAATGGAAAAGTAGTTCTTCAAAAAAATATTGAAGGGACGTCGAATATGTTTGTTCTTCAAACGGCTCAATTGAGTAATGGAATTTATTCTGTTTTTGTTGGAGGAGAAAATGATTTCGCTCAGCCTATGAAAGTTGTTGTGATGCACTAATTCAATCTTTCATATAGTAGGTGTTTTTAAAAGAATTACCTTTGCTCAAATTGTATTTTATGAGATTGACTGTATCCTTTATTTTCACAATTAGTGTGAGTGTTCTTTTCGCCCAACAACCTAAATCACCAAAACTAGTAGTTGGAATTGTGGTTGATCAAATGTGCTACGAATATTTATACCGTTATCAAGCGAAATTTAGTGAAGGAGGTTTTAAGCTCCTCATGAACGAAGGAACGAATTGTCGCACTACAAAGTACAATTACATTCCAACATTTACGGGGCCTGGACATGCTTCCATTTATACAGGAACAACGCCAAACAATCACGGAATTGTAGGAAACGATTGGTACGATAGAAGAACAGGTAAGAATATTAACTGCGTGGAGGATTCTACTGTAAAGACTATTGGTTCAGCATCTGCTTATGGTGTGTTTTCTCCAAAAAATCTAAAAGCAAATACAATCACCGATCAATTGAAGATGACGTATCCAGATGCCAAGGTCATTTCGATGTCGATTAAAAACCGTGGTGCAATTCTGCCTGGTGGTCATTTAAGTGACGGCTCTTATTGGTACGATTTTTCCAACGGTAAATTTATATCAAGTACTTTTTTCGTTGATTCTTTGCCAAACTGGGTGAACGATTTTAATGGGAAAAATTACATGAAGTCGTACATGAAAAAAGACTGGAATACATTTTTTGATATTTCAACTTACGCGGAAAGCGGTCCAGACGACACACCTTATGAAGTTTTACTTCCAGGGAAAACAACACCAACTTTCCCTTATAATTTAACCGAAATGTCAGCCGCAGGAAGCGCGGCTAACTTGTTTACTTATACGCCATTTTGCAATACCTTTTTAACCGATCTTGCAATTGCGTCGTTAGAACCTGAGCAATTAGGAAAGGACAAACAAACGGACTTCTTGTGCATTAGTTACTCAACACCAGATATGATCGGGCATGCATTTGGACCACAATCGATAGAGATAGAAGATACGTACATTCGTTTGGATAGAGATATTGAGAAATTAATTAAAAGCTTAAATGAAAAAGTAGGAAAAGGAGAATACACGCTTTTCATTACTGCTGATCATGCAGTTGTTCCTGTTCCACAATATCTAATTGACAACAATCTTCCGGGAGGTTATTTCTTTTTAGCTGAACACATGGCTGATCTAAGAACTAAAGTCACTGTGAAATATGGAGCGGACGTTGTAATTTCTGAGGAGAATTTAAATATCTATTTGAATCACAATCGAATTGACTCATTAAAGTTAAACCGAAAAGATGTCGCACGTTTTGTTGCTGAGGAAATTCAAACATGGAAACATGTAAAACAAGTTTTTACTGCCGAGCGATTACAGCATTCTTCTTCAGATGGAGAATGGACAGACATGGTGCGAAAAGGATATCATCCAACTGAAAGTGGGGACATCATTTTTATGTTAGAACCTGGTTATTTGGACAAACACGAAGATAACGAGAATTCAAGAAAAGGAACAAGTCATGGTTCAGCATTCAGTTATGACACACATGTTCCATTGCTTTGGTACGGAAAAAACATTCCTAAGCAAGAAGTGTTTCGCCAAATCGATATCACAGATATAGCAGCAACATTAGCTCATTTCTTATATGTGCAGCATCCAAATGCGTTAACTGGGAAGCCAATTGTTGAGATTTTAAAGTAGAATCTTTGTGCTCTTTGTTTCTTTGTGGTTGATTTATTAAAGTTTTACCACAAAGAAGCAAAGAGCACAAAAGAACTGAAGTGGAAATCCTTTTAATTGAACTTAGCGTTTGAAACAATGACTTTGATGATTTTACCTGATGATTTCGAAGCGACAGACTTTCGACCAACTTTCAGTCCAACACACCAGTGAATTGTTTCGTCGTCGTGGAGGACAAGTACGTTTTGTTTGTCAATTGCATTAATCTTCGCATCTCCAATTACATCTGAAATAAGCTGAGAACCTTTCATTCCAATGGAATAAATTCGATCTCCAATTTCCCAAGATCTTAATTTCAATTCCCCTTTGATTTTATCTCCATCGAGGTAGATTTCATTCTTTGTGAACACTTTAGGAAGTGATTCAATATTTTCCATTTTAAACCCAAAATCAATTGATTTCAAGGTATTGGGAATAAAACTAAACGAAGCTTCTTCTTTTACAATCGTCGAAAAAGGATTGTTAACATGAGGAATAAGCTCTAATCGTTTACCCTTTTGTGATTGAAATAATTGCTCAAATTCTTTAGCGAATTGTGCTGGTTGTCCCAATTGTCGAAACAATTCAACTAGTTCAAATTCGTTGAGTTGTTCTATTTTAGCTTGTTCAATCGAATTGACTTCACTAATACGCGTAACCAATGGTCGAATTTTACTTTCTAAGAGTAGTTGACTGGCTTGAAATACTTTGACTAAGTGAATAACGCTTGCATTCAATTCGGGAAGTTGTGTCGTTAAATAGGGAAGAACTTCATTGCGTAATAAATTCCGTCGGTATTTATTTGACGTGTTTGAAACATCTTCTCGCCAAATCAATTGATTGTCAATCGCGTATTGTTTCAATTCTTCTTTGGAAAAATCGAGGAGAGGACGGACAATCTTATTTCTTTCAAAGGGCATACACGCCAATCCCATCATTCCTGATTTCCGAGCGATATTCAAGAAAAAAGTTTCCACTTGATCGTCTAAATGATGCGCTAGAAAAACAAAACGATTTTCATTTTCCGTTGTAATTTCTTCAAACCAATTGTATCGGACTTCTCGCGCCAATTGCTGTAAATTCCCCCCAAATTTAAGTTGTTCAGCTAAATCCACCGAGCGACTTTCTAATGAAATATTTCGATTCTTGCAGAAGTCACGAATAAATGCTTCGTCCAAATTGGAATCTTCTTCGCGTAAATGATAGTTGACATGAATTGCAGAAACCTTAAATTCATTGGCAGACAATACATGCAGTAAAACAGTTGAATCTAGTCCACCACTGCATGCAACAAAGATTTCTTTTTCCTGGAACGCGCTCAGGTTTTTTTCGATATGTTGCGTTAAATCACGCATTCATTTTGCTCAAGATTCCTTGAATTTTAACATTACACTCTTCAAATTCCTTTTCAGCTGAAGATTGAATGGTAATAGCTCCGCCGACAGAACAGGAAAGGTATTTTTCTTTTTTGTTGTATTGAATTGAGCGAATGACAACGTTAAAATCAAAATCGCCATTTGGTGCAAGCAGACCAACGCTTCCAGAATACAATCCACGTTTAAACTCTTCGTGTTTTTCAATGAGTTTCATCGCGCTGACTTTTGGCGCTCCAGTCATTGAACCCATTGGAAAAGTAGCGTGAAGTATTTCTGAAAAAGTTGTTTCAGATGGAATTTCACACGAAATAGTCGAAATCATTTGATGTACGGTTTCAAACGTATGAATTCCGAAAAGCTCATCGACCTTTACGCTATCGTTCAATGCTATTTTAGATAAATCATTTCGCACCAAATCAACAATCATGACATTTTCTGAGCGTTCTTTTGGATCATTGAAAAGTTGTTTTTTCAAGAGTTCGTCTTCTTCTGTGTTTTTTCCGCGTTTGCTCGTTCCTTTGATCGGAGAAGAACTTAGTTTATCCGCCTTGCGCTGAATAAAACGTTCGGGACTCCCGCACATCAGTACAAAATCATCAATATTGAAATACGCTGAATACGGCGATTTTGTGATGGAGTTTAATTTAAAATACGCATTTAATGAGTCTTCCAATGCAACGTTTTCGGAATAGTATTCTTGGCAATAATTGATTTCGTAAATATTTCCTTGTTGAATTTCCTCTTTCAATTGGTTTACATGCGAAAGGTAATCTTCTCGCGAAGTCCTTGGTTTCAGCTGAAACGGAAAGTTCCTGAATTCGGTTTTATTTTTTTCTTCAATGAAATGTTTTACAAACGTTTCATTTTCTTGATTGTTTTCGCCAATTGTAAAATGAAAGTCGTCGTTTTCAATCTCCACAATACATTCTGGAACCCAAAGTAGTGCTTTAGGAAACTGCATACCATCGAAATTTTCGGAGTTCAATTTTTCGATTTCATTTTTTAAGTCGTAAGCCAAACAGGAAAAAATAAACTCTCCTTGATGTTCATTGACAAATAATTGAATTTCATTGATTGAGTCATCGGAATTGCAAATCAGCAACTCTCCCTTGCCAAAGGCGAGAAGGGAAGTTCCGTCATTGCTATTCAAATATGCCAATGGAAAATCAAACATGCTGCGAATTTAAGCAATTTAGATAGATTTCGATTTAAGAATGAGATATGACGATTCTATTCCAGTGCTTTCAGTTGAAAAGTCTTAAAAATTTCAATACCTTGAAGTCTTACATCTATTTCCCTATCTTTCCGCCAGAAAAAGAAATATGATTTACAAGTTGCTCAAGCTGATTATTGGATTAGGAATACGTTTGTACTACCGCGAGATCCGTGTGAAGAATATTGAGCGACTCAATTCCCCAGGAGGAAAAATTATTATTGCCAATCACCCGAACACGATGATGGACGGGTGGATAATCAGTTACATTACTAAAGAGCCGATTTACTTCATGGCGAAAGGAACGTTTTTTAATTCTCCTTTTAAGAAATGGTTATTGAAGAGTTTGGGTTTAATTCCAATCAACAGAGCGAGTGAATCGGCAACTCGGGGAGTGAACAACGTAGATTCTTTTGAAGCGTGTTACAGGTTATTGGAAGAAGGAAAAACGGTTGTTATTTTTCCTGAAGGAACAAGTTACAAAGAAATGCAGTTACGTGAGTTGAAATCTGGAACTGCAAGAATTGGTTTGGAAATAGAAAAGCGTGGAAATATAAAAACTCCGCTGCAAGTGATTTCCATAGGATTGGTATACACTGAAGCGGAAGCGTTTAGAAGTTCTGTTTTAGTTTCTATCGGAGAACCAATTAGTCCTGCGCCATATCTTGAATTGTTCAAAGAGAATAGCATTAAGGCAGCGAGACAGTTGACGGAAGTGTTTAGAGAAAAGTTGTCATCGTTATTGGTCAACGCAAAGTCGAACAATTACGACAGCCTCGTGGACAATGTAATCGCCTTATTTGGGAAATCTAAAATGCGTTTTAATGGCAAAAATATGGAGCGAGACGTGGATTTTATCCGAGATATTAATACAAGAATAAATTTCATTTCAGATAACAAACCCGAGCAATTGGAGTTTATTCAAACGGAAATCAATGCAATAAAATTGGAACTTGACAGATTGCATATTTTGCCGTCGTTTTTAGATAGAAACTATCGGTCTGTAATGTTTATTCGTCAGATTTTGCAATCTATTTTTGTATTGGTAATTGGCTTACCGTTTTTTCTTTTCGGAATAGTGCACAATGGTCTTCCTTACAAATTAGTTGATTTCATCATTCCTAAATTGATCAAAGACATTGAGTATTTTGCGCCTATTGCTGTTTTGATGGGATTGGTTTTATACCCGTTGAATTATTTTGGATTTGTTACTTTAGCCGATTATTTCTTCCACTTGACATTTTGGGGAAAGTTTATTTACTTTTTCTCCATGCCCGTGCTCGGTTTTGTAGCATACCGTTACTTTCTTTACACGAACTACATATCTGTGAAAACTGATTTTGTGATAGAGATGAAAACCCAAAAGGATAAAATTGCAATCTTAAGAAAAAGAAAGGCAGAATTATTTGAGCTTCTTTTTACTTCGAATACTCCAGACTAATTTTCCCTGTCATTTTGTACACTTCTAAATACGTTTCTAGTTTGTTGTACAAATTTTGATAGTGCTGAATCATTGTGTTTTGATAGGAGTTTTGGAAACTCGTCAAGTCAATAGAGTTCATACTTCCTAATTCAAATCGTTTTTGAGCCAATTCAAATGCCTTTTTGGCGTACACTAGATTCTCTTGTGAAATATTTGCCAATTGAGACCTAATCTGGTATGTTTCAATCAAGTTTTGAAGGTTTCTAGAAAGTGACTGCTTCATGCTTTCTACATTCATTTCAGAAATTTCTTCTTGAATTTTAGAAACGTCTACCGCACGTTTACTTTTCCAGTTATTGAATAAATTATATCTCAGATTAAAATTCCCGTAATACATTAGCCCGCTTGTTCCTTGCTCAAACGAATTGTTTTTTATTTCGCGAATATTGGCCCAGCTAGGATTAACTCCAGCTTGAAAATCAAGTGTAGGATAAAGGAAAGATCGTTGCAGTGAAGTATTCGTTTTTTGAAGTTCCAATGCAATGTATTGGTTATTTAAATTCTGATTGTTCGCTAACATTTCCTCTTGAGCACGATTGAAATCAATTATTCCAATGGCAACATCCATATCGTCCGTTAAAATAAGGTCTTGATCCATTTGGGTCGAGTCGTTCATAACCAAACGCAAGTTTCGAATGGAATTGTCAAACGATACTTTTTGAACTAGATAATTGGTGCTGTCCGTTAGGTATTGATTTCTAAACTGCAATGATTCCAAAGAAGAGGAACTGCTATATTTCTCCTTTAACTCATAATATTTGTAGCGACGTTGAGAAAGTGCCATTATCTCTTCAAACAATTGTAAACGCTCTTTTTGAAGTTGAGAATTGTAATATGTTTTCAGTACATCTTGAATAGTATTCTCAATAATTGCAATGGCATTGTTCGAACTTTGGAATTCTAATTGCTCCAATCGTTGTTTTGAAATCTTCACTTTAAAACCACTAAAGATATTCCAGTTGGCACTTAAGGTTGGCGAAAGCGATTGGTTCAATATTATTCCAGGTGTAAATGTAAACGGGTTATTTGTATTGTCTTGAATGACATTTTGCTGAGCAGCAGAAAGCGTTACAGTTGGAAACAAACCTGCTTCAGACCACTTATTATTTTTCTCAGCAATTTCAGTTTGTTTTTCTGAAATGAGAATCTGGTAATTGTTTTCCAATGCCGTAAATACAGCTTGTGATGCAGACAGTTCTTTTTGACCAAAACTGCTGACGACAACAAGTAGAAATACGATGAGGCTATTTATCTTCAAAGTCATGTTTGTGTTCTTCTAATTTTAATACTGGTTCCACTTTTCGTGGATCAATGTTTTTCTCTCCTGTCCAAATTCTACGTCCTGTTCTTCGTGATCCATTCCAAAATAATATAGCAGAAGGGTAGAAGAAAAGGATGAATATCGTTCCAAATAAAACTCCAAATGCAATAGAAACAGCCATTGGAATTAAAAATTGAGCTTGCATACTTGTTTCAGATATGATAGGAAGTAACCCAGCAACCGTAGTAAGAGAAGTTAAAATAATTGGTCTAAAACGTGAGTTTGCTGCTTCAAGTACGGCAGACTTTGTGTCTATTCCTTCTTTCAACAAATCATTGTACCTATCCAAGAAAACGATTGCATCATTTATTAAAACTCCAGTTAAGGCAATCATTCCAAATACAGAAAGAATAGATACTGGTATTCCTACTAATCCGTGACCTAAGATTGCTCCACCAATTCCGGCTGGAATAACAAGCATTATCAAGAAGGCACTGCTTAAACTGTTAAAGTGAAGCATTAAAATGATGAACATAATAGAGATTCCAATGGATCCAACAATCTGCATTGAGCTTCCTGTTTTTTGACTTCTCTCTGCTTGTCCCAGTTGCTTAAATTGTACTTCTGGGAATACTTGTTTGACTTTAGGAATTAATTTATCCGTTATTTCGGAATTGATTGTAGCAACTTTATCCGGATCAACTGTTTCAGCATCCACTTTTATCAATCGTTGGCCATCTCTGCGGCGCAGGTTCTCAGGAGCACGACCTTGTGTAAAGTTGCAAATTTCAATCAATGGAATTGCCAAACCGGCCGGTGTTTTGATTTTCATGTTTTCCAAATCAGAAAGCGAACTTCTTTCCTCTTTTGGATAGCGCACCCAGATTTTCACTTCATCCGTTCCAATGATAACTCTTTGAGCTTCTTGTCCAAAGAATCCTCTACGAATTTGAGCCAATATTTCATTTTCAGAAATACCGTAAATTTCAGCTTCTGGTTTCAAATCAATATAGACTTCATTTTTACCCGGAGGCATGTTGTCCTTGATGTTAATTATCCCATCGATTGTTGCAAGTTCTTTTTTGAACATGTCTTTCGCAGAATTCAGCGCAGCTTCGTTTGGCGCAGTGATTCCAAGTTCCACTTCTTTTCCAAATCGATTGAATCCACCAACGTACGTGTCTTGCGCAAGCTTTCCTTCATCCGAAGCCTTGATTCGCGCAATAATACGGTTCATTAATGTGTCCACAGGTGTGCTAGAATCTTCTCCGTTGAAAAAGACTTGAACCATGGAAGCGTGGTTTCCTGCTTGACCAATGTTCATCCCGTAACCAATATTACTAGAGTAATAAGTTAACAAGGTATCTCCATTCTCTTCAATGATTCTTTGATTCTCTTCAAATAGAATTTGTGTTGCCTTTTCAACAAATTGCACAGACTTTTCTTTGTTGTCTCCAGGTTTGTAAGCTGCTTCAATGGTGAAGAAATCAGGCTGTATGTCTGGGAAAAATGTAAAAGAAATAACTCCCTTTGCAAAAAGCATTATTATTGCAAAAGTAAAAAACATCGGAAATAAAAATCCTAATCTGTACCACTTGTGTTTTGTTCCAACAATCATTTCAACTGACTTGTTGAACCAATTGTCACGTACGTATTTAATTCCTTTGTCTGCGCCGCTTCTTATTCCGCTTTCCATTGGGGATTTAACAAAACCAGTGAATAGAATTACAGCTCCAGAGATAATTATACTGAAAGGGAAGAGGATAAGTCCGAAACTTGGTTCGCTTGGAAATAAATGAGTAGCGGTATAAATCACAACTAAACCTACAAGCATAAAAATTCCACCCTTCAAGTAGCTGAAAGTATGTTTTTTTGATTCAGCAAGGACTTTCTTGTGTCCAAGATGTGCAGGAAGAACGATGAATGCTTCGAACAATGAAAAGGCCAAACATGAAATAACAACGAATGCCATTTCTCGCATCATTTCCAAGCCTTCAACGAAAAGTAAAATAGAGAATGCAACGATGGTGGTTAAAACAGAACTAAAAACAGAACCAATTACTTCCATTGTTCCATCCAGTGCAGCTTTATGTGCAGATTTTCCTTTTTCAAAATGTGCATAAATATTTTCGGCAATTACAATACCATCGTCCACTAAAATCCCAACAACTAAAATCATTCCGAACAATGAAATCATGTTGATGGAAATTCCGTACATCAAACCAAAAATGAACATTCCCAAGAATGAAAATGGAATCCCAAAGGCCACCCAGGCAGATAGTTTGATATTCAAGAAAAGTCCTAAGAACAAAAGAACTAAAATCAGTCCCATCATTCCGTTTGAAGTCAACAGGTCAATTCTTTCGTTCAACATACTATTGAACTCGTAAAAGATATTGAAGTTAAATTCTGGATTCTTTTTCTCGAATGTTTCTTTGTACTTGTAAAGTTCTTCTGTTATGTCGGTAATATCTTGTTCCGGAGTTTTTTCAATTTGAAAAGACACTGCTGGTTTCCCGTTGTACTTTGCCTCTTGTGAAGCTTCTGAATATCCCAAATGAACATCTGCAACGTCTCCAATAGAAATTTTCTCTCCAGAAGTTGCAGTTCTAAGAGTAATTTTTGAAATTTCGTCAGCAGTTGTACTTCTGTTATTGGAACGAATGTTCATTTCTTCCAATCCACCGCGAATCATTCCAGTTGTAATGTCCACATTTTTGCTGCCAACGGCTAATGCGACTTCTTGCATTGAAATGTTAAAGCGAAGTAAATCTTGCTCACGTACGTTAATGGATATTTCCTTTTCCGGAAAACCGTTTTTCACAATTTGACTTATGACTTTTGTGTTGAGTAAGTCGCGCTCAACTTCCGAAGCCATGTCGGTTAATTGTGTTGTTGAAGCATTGTCTCTTTTAGCGGAAACTCCAACGAACGCAACAACACTTCCCATTCCACCAGACTTTAGTCGTTTGATTAATGGTCGCTCAGCACCTTGAGGAAATGAATTTATTGAGTTCACACTATTTTCAACTTCACTCAACAAGTCATCCATGTCCGTATCGACGTATGCTTTGATTGTGATCTGAGCGAAGTTTTCTGAAGAGGAACTGTTTACTTCCTCAATCCCATCAAGGCCAGTAATCGCTTGCTCAATTTTAATTGTAACACCTTCTTGCATTTCAGTTGGAGAAGCTCCAGCGTAAAATACAGACACCACAATTTGATTCGGGTCAAGTTCCGGGAAAAAGGATCGCTTCATCGTGAAAATAGAGAACAAACCAAACATTAAAACCAATGCAATGGCAGCGTTCCCCCAGATGGGGCGATTGATAAAAAACTGAATTACTTTTCTCATACCGTTTTCTTATCTAGCGATTCCTTTGTATTTGACTTTGCTGTCATTCGTTTCTACTTGTTCTAAGACCACTGATTGTCCATTTATTAATCCAGTAACATAAACTGAATCGGGTTTTGAACTAACAATCATAACATCAACGGAACTCAATATGCTGTTGTTAAGCACTTTCACCTTACCATCTTTTACAGCAACTCTCGGAAGTGTCACTGTTTCTTTGGTAGACTCTTTATTAATAGAGACATTCAAATACATTCCGTTATAAATTTGTTGTTCAGGCATTGCCTTTACCGAATAATAAACATCGGCAGATTGTGTTTGCTGATTGATGACATCAGAAATACGAATGATTTTTCCCGTTGCAATTTTCTTGTTTTTAGAATCGAAAAATTCGGCATTGCTATTTTCCTTGTACAGCTTTAAATCTGCCATTGAAATAGGAACTTTAACTTCGTAATCACCTGACTTCGCAATTTTCGCAATTTGTCCTCCAGGATTTGCAATTGCACCCGGTTCAGCATAAATAGCAACAACAGTTCCTGTAAACGGTGCAGCGTAGAAGTATTTTTGCATACGTGACTCTTGGCTCTTTAAATTATAATATTCTGTCAATATTGTTCTACTTGTGATGAACATGCGCTCTTTATCACCTGCGATATATGGAAGTTCGGGCAACAGTTTCCCAGGGTCCAAACCTTTTAAGAAACTCATCCATTTTTGACGTTCATTTGGAAAATCTAATTCGATATCCGGTAAAGCGTTAATCACAAGGTTACTCAATGCCGTTTTTCTCGCACTCAGTGAATAAAATGCTTCTTCATTGTCAACTTTATATAAGATTTGTCCCGCTTTGAAGTTTGTCCCAGGTTTCATGGTTAAAGCTCCTTTTTGGAGTTTTCCTTGCACCTCGACAGAAACAATTACTTCGGAATTTGGCAGAATTTGACCATATGAAGTGAGCATGAGTGTTCTCATTTCATTCTTAGCGTTTAGAACGGGAACGTAAATGGTATTGTTTTCGGCTTTTAACTCTTTCGAATCTTCTTTCTTGTTATTCGATAGAACCATGTATATCAGTCCTGTAAGAACAATAAAAACGGAGAGTAAAATGATTTGACTTCTTTTCATTTAATTTGAGTTGAATGATCGTAGCAAAAATACAATTTATCGACGTGGAGATTCTTTAAAAAAGGATGAAAGGTCGAACTTTAACATAAGTTGAATGTATTAGCGTTTGAACATTACGTAATCAAACTATTAAAAACTGTTTATAAGATTGTTGAAAACCAAAAAATGCTCTGTTAAAATAACTGTTTCTTGTTATGTAATTTTGTAAAGAACAATAAAACTCAACCTCAGAGCAATGTTTGGATCTATTTTACGGAAAAAGGTAAGTAACGATAAGCTGGCAAACGTTTTTATTAACAGTTTATTCAGTACAATAGACACTGGTTTTCCAGTTGTCGCGGAGTTCATGAACGACGACCCGGCTTTTGTAAAGTCGCCCTGCGTTCGTTCAAATGACAGTTATGAGTTCGCGTTGATTGTTATTATTGGAAATATCTCCTTTTTAGAAAGTGCTTTCGATCCAGAACAAGCAGATAATATTGAGGCGATCGTTTACGAAAAATTGGCGAAAGTATATGAAATGTCAGTTCCAGAGTTTAAATCCTTGGTAAAAGATTATCGCGCATTAATCTCTCGCTTGAATCACCCATCTAAAAACATGATTTACGGAATGTCAAAAGTGATTTTTGACAAATACACATTGTACAACTTCCAAGACGAGTATTTTAAAAGAATGCAATCTCCAAATCCTCTATTCTTGAAAAGAATGGATGAAGTGGTAGAAAATTTCGTCTGGGATTGGGACGGTTTCTTTAAGAAGTACCGTTTAGACTAATGTAAGTAAACTATCTTCTTCGTTTCAAAAAATTCTTCTGAATAGAAATCACTAATGTTCGTGTAGCGGATATGTCCTTTAATTCCTGCCATTTCCTCGCGTAAGTCTCCGCCTTTCAAGTAAAGAATGCCATTCTTCATTTTATTCTTATTCTCTTTAAGAAACTTCCCTTTTGTCCATTTCATAAAAGCAGGCATCGCTGCGACGGCTCTACTTACGATGAAATCAAATTGTTCTTTTACGTTTTCTGCACGTTCGTGAATAGCCCTAATATTCGTTAAGCCAAGAGCTAATGCTACTTCATTAACAACTTTAATCTTCTTCCCGATAGAATCAACTAGTAAGAAGTCGCATTCTGGAAATAAGATAGCCAATGGAATCCCAGGAAATCCACCACCAGTTCCAATGTCAAGTATTTTTGTTCCAGGTTTAAATTCACAGAGTTTACCAATGGCTAATGAATGCAAAACATGGCGTTCGTAGAAGTTGTCTGTGTCTTTTCTAGAGATCACATTGATTTGACTGTTCCATTCGTCGTAGAGTAATCCTAAAGCGTTGAATTTACTTTTTTGATCATCTGTTAAGTTCGGGAAGTAATGTTGAATTAAATCAATGTCTTGCATTCTAAATATTGTCTTTTGTTTTTTCCATCATATTCGCTAGAAAGTCACGTGCACGAAAAAGTTGTGCTTTAACAGTTCCTAACGGAAGGTCCAATTCTTCAGAAATCTCTTCGTAGCTTAATTCTTCAAAGTAACGTTTTTCAACTAAAATTCTATACCGAGGCTTTAACTTGCTGACCAACTCACGCATGTGCAATACCTTTTGATTGTGCATGATTGTCTCTTCAGGGTCCATCGTGTTGCTTTTTGCATCAAAATACATGATGTCGCCATCATCTGTTTTTATTCCAGAATCCATTGAAGTGACTTTGATACGTTTTTTGCGAATAAAGTCAATACAATTATTGGAAGCTATTTTGAACAGCCAAGTAGAAAATGCGTAGGTTGGAGAATATTGCTGCAAGCGGTTAAATGCTTTTCCAAATGCTTCAATTGTTAAATCGTCAGCGTCGTCTGTATTGTTTACCATTTTTAACATGGTGAAGTAAATAGACTCGCGGTAACGATCCATTAGGGAAGCATAAGCAGACTGATCGCCTTTAATCGCGCGCTCAACAAGAAGTAAATCTTTTTGTGCTTTTTCCGATAAATGACTTGTGTCTACCATTTGTTTTTATCGTTTTTATCAATCGAATAATACATCGCAGGTGCCAAAATAGAATACGCTATATCTAAAAGAGGCAGATAGGCGATGAACTTCGTTTCGTTCATTTTCTTTAAGGCTTTCCCTAAAATTAACCATTTCACTGCAAGTACAAAGCCAAAAACAGTAAGCGTTAGCCAAATAAAGTTAGAATCGAACATTAAAGTAACAAAGAAAAAAAGCATTAACAACAAGGTGAGTGGGTATATTCCTAACAGCAGTTTTTTAATAACCCTGTAACGCTCAGTTGTAGTATAGTGTCTCGATTTTTGACGCATCCATGAACTCCATGTTTTTGGTGGATTGGAATAGCAAAATGAATCTGGATCTAAATTAATCGTGTAATTTCCTTTTTTTGCTGCTTCTTGGATAAATAAGTCATCGTCTCCAGAGGTAAGTGCATAATGTGACTTGAATCCTGAAACACTGTTAAATACTGTTTTTGTATAGGCCATGTTTCGCCCTATTCCCATGTAGGGTATTTTTGCTTTCGCAAAGGAGAAATAGTTAAGTGCAATCCACGCAGTGTCAAAACGAATGATTTTGTTTAAAAGCCCTTTTTTCTTTTTATAAGGACCATATCCCAAAACAATTTCATGCTTTTGTGAGAAATGAGAACTCATGCTTTTTAACCATTGATTGCTTGCAGGGTGACAATCCGCATCAGTAAATAAGAGGTGTTCGTATTTAGCGCCTTTAATTCCAATGGTCAACGGCAATTTTTTACCAAACTTCATATGTTGACTTTTTTCAACGTTGATGACGCGCATATTTGGAAATTCGTTCTCAAATGCATCCAAAATATATTTCGATTCATCCATAGATTGATGGTTGACAACGATTACCTCAAAATTTGGATAATCTTGATCGAGGATGAAAGGAAGGTTTTTAAATAAATTATCAGCTTCATTTCGCGCAGCGATAATAATAGTAACATTTGGTGTTTCAGGAGCTTTTCGTTTGTCCCTGTAAAACGCTAATCGACTGAATACGAGGGCTAAAAATAGAAATTGTACAAACGAGAAAAAACAGAAACATAGAAATATATATGTTCCAAATGAGAAATCAAATACAGGGAGAAAATCCGACATCGTTTTTGCTTTGTGCAAATATGGCACGCTTTGTTAAATACATTTATCTTTGTCGCGTTTACTTATTAACAATTTATGCACTTTAAACTCGAATATACTGATAATGAATCCAAAGCGCGTGTCGGTGAATTACATACCGATCATGGAATTATTGAAACCCCCATTTTTATGCCAGTTGGCACAGCTGGCACTGTCAAAGGGGTTCATCAACACGAATTGGATGAAGATATCAAAGCTCAAATTATTTTGGGAAACACATATCATTTGTTTTTACGACCATCTTTAGATGTGATTGAACCCGCTGGTGGTTTACACAAATTTATCAATTGGGACAAGCCAATTTTAACGGACAGCGGAGGATACCAAGTGTATTCTTTGTCTGGAGCTCGAAAAATAAAAGAGGAAGGAGTAACTTTTCAATCGCATATTGATGGAAGTTACCACATGTTTTCTCCTGAGCGCGCAATTGATATTCAACGTTCCATTGGAGCAGATATCATTATGGCTTTTGATGAATGTACGCCGTATCCGTGTGATTATGATTATGCGAAACGTTCGATGCACATGACCCACAGATGGCTGAAACGTTGTATGGATCAAATGGATAGAACAGAATCTAAGTACGGACACGAACAAGCATTATTTCCAATTGTTCAAGGAAGTACTTACGACGATTTAAGAAAAGAATCAGCAGAAACGATTGCTTCACACCACGCTATTGGAAATGCGATTGGTGGATTATCTGTTGGAGAACCAGCTGAAGAACTATATAGAACAACAGATTTGGTATGTAGTATACTTCCGGAGGAAAAACCACGTTATTTGATGGGAGTTGGAACACCAATTAATTTATTGGAATGTATTGCGCTTGGTGTGGATATGTTCGATTGTGTGATGCCAACTAGAAATGCAAGACACGGAATGTTATTTACATCAGAAGGAGTAATGAATATAAAAAATAAGAAGTGGGAGAAAGATTTTTCACCCTTGGATCCGAATGGAACCTCTTATGTTGATTCAGCGTATAGTAAAGCTTATTTGCGTCACCTAATTCATTCCAAAGAACACTTGGCAGTGCAGATTGCTACCGTTCATAACTTGGCATTTTATTTATGGTTGGTGACGGAAGCAAGAAAGCAAATTAAAGCAGGAACATTCGTTACATGGAAAAATCACATGATTCCAAAACTAGGTAATCGATTATAGATGCTAAAGATTATAGATCGTTATATCATTAAAAAATTCCTTTCCACATTCTTCTTTATGTTGGGTGTGATAATGGTTTTGGCAATGGTTTTTGATCTGTCCGAAAAACTTGGTGAATTCATTGATAACAAAGCTAGTCTATACGATGTAGTTTTTCAATATTACCTGAATTTCATTTTGTTTTACGGCAATATGTTCTCGTCGATGATCATTTTCGTATCCGTGATTTGGTTCACTGCAAAAATGGCTCAAGACACGGAGATTATTCCGATTTGGAACAGTGGCCGAAAA
This sequence comes from uncultured Flavobacteriales bacterium, assembly GCA_963925035.1. Lineage (GTDB taxonomy): Bacteria > Bacteroidota > Bacteroidia > Flavobacteriales_D > Crocinitomicaceae > UBA4466. The sequence goes on along the minus strand of CAWUSK010000026.1, from coordinate 25,512 downwards.
TTCGGAAGATTCGTTCGTCCTTATTTGATTGCTGCAACAATTTTAATGATCATCTCGCTCATTTTTAATCATTTTATTATTCCACCTTCAAATAAAGTGCGCCTGCAGTTTGAAGAAAAATACTACCGTGTATCAATTTCGATTGTTGATTATCATGCTGAATTTCCGAGCAATGAAATCGTATATTTCTCATCATATTCTGCGGACACAGATTTAATCAACGACTTTACTGTTGAAAAATGGGATGGAAAAGGAAAATTAAAAGGATTCATTAAAGCTGCGACTGCTAGAAATATTCAAGGAACTCACAAGTGGGAATTGTACAATTACTACGAGCGAAAGGTGGGGTATCCAAACGATGTCATCGTTGAAGGGGCGAAAAAAGACACTTCATTCCAGTTTGACATTGGAGAAATGGCTACGCGAGATAACGTTGCTGAAGCAATGAATTATTTTGAGCTCAAGGAATTCATCGAACGAGAGCGACAAAAAGGTTCTTCAAAAGTAGCGATGTACGAAATTGAGTTGTACCAAAGAACTTCATACCCTTTTGCGGCATATGTTTTGACAATTATTGGAATTGCAGTTGCGAGTCGTAAAAAACGCGGGGGAGTGGGAATAAATATTGCGATTGGACTTGGGATTATTTTCATCTACATTTTCGCAATGAAGGTGACAACGGTGGCGGCAATTAACTTAGGATTCTCAGCATCAATTGCTGTTTGGGTTCCAAACTTTATATTCGCGGGAGTTGCCTATATTCTCTACAAGCGAGCAAAACGTTAGGTTATTGCACCCACATTAATTTTTCTAAACTCACTTTCATTCGCATAAAACCAAAGGAAACCGTAACTGTTGTTGGTGTCATTTCTTCCACGATTCCCGATTGTTTTGTTGCAATTAGTTTCACCTTAGAACCAATCTTAATTTTACCGCGATTGTATTCGTCCTTTTCCTGCTTTAAGGCTTTCTTTTTCTTTGAAGGATTTTTTTGTTGTTCAATAATTGCATCTTTTTCCTTCTGCTTAAGCGCTAACTCTTTGGAGCGTTCAACAGCAAGAAATTTCTTAATTTCTTCCAGTAAAGGATTGTTGATGCTCGTTTTACGGCTATTCGTATTGTAACGATTGATATACGTAACAAGCTTTTTTCCGTATTGTATGAATTTATGATTGGTATCTGCGCTCTCTCGGAACTGCTTTAATTTACCATCGTAATGAGTCTTTTTCTCCTCGTATTCATTGAAAGAATCTTGTGCGATTTTCTGTGCTTCAATGTGTTCGTAATTCAGTTTGCTGAGGTATGTTTTTTCCTTTTGAAGATCGTTTAGCAATTTGTCCATTTGAACTTTTTTATCATCCAATTTCTCCTTTGCCAATTCGATTAAATCGTCTGGAATACCATTCATTTTGGCAACTTCAAACGTAAAAGAACTTCCTGGCTGTCCGGTTGAAAATGTATACGTTGGCTCAAGTGATTCTGTGTTGAAAAGCATGCAGCCATTTACTGCATTTCGTAATTGATCCGCTTTTAGTTTGATATTATTATAGTGCGTCGTGATTACTCCAAAGCTTTTTCTGTTGTAGAGCGTTTCGAAAATAACTTCAGCCAGTGCTCCGCCTAAATCAGGATCGGAACCTGTGCCAAATTCGTCCAATAAAAACAATGTTTTTTTATTCGATATTTCCAAAAATTGGTTCATTCGTTTTAGCCTGTACGAATATGTACTTAATTCATTTTCAATCGACTGATTGTCTCCGATATCGCTCAAAACGTTCTCGAAAATGCACATTGTACTGTTTTTGTGCACTGGAACCAATAATCCTGATTGCAGCATTACTTGCAGTAAACCAATCGATTTAAGAGTGATACTTTTTCCACCAGCATTTGGGCCTGAAATGACTAGCATGCGAGAAAACTTATCCATTTTAATGCGTTGAGGCAAGGTTTTTTTGTTCGCGTCTTTGTTTGCCTTCCATAAAATAGGATGGTACGCATCGAAGAGTTCAATTTCCAAATCTTCAGAAATAGAAGGGAGCGTACATTCTAAAAGGGTTGCTAATTTACATTTGGAATTGATGAAGTCAAACGCAGTAATCACAATTTGATATGCGCTAATCAAACCTAAATGCTGAAGTAAATCAGCTTTTAGTACTTGAAGAATTCGAAAAATTTCTTTTCGTTCATCGTCCAAGAGCATTTCTAACTCATTGTTGAGCGGAATATTGATTTGTGGTTCGATGTACGTTAGACTTCCTGTATTACTGGAGCCGACTACCGTTCCTGTTATCTTTCGTTTATGACTTGAAAGCACAGTTAAAACTCTTCTGTCGCTGATAAACGTTTCTTTGGTCTCTCCAAGTATATTTTCTTTAAGTAAACGACGAATTTCTTTGTCAAAGTTACGGTTAATCTGTTTTCGAAGTAAATTGATTTGTGTGCGTATTTCGAATAACTCTTTGGAGGCTTCGTCTTTCACTTTTCCATGACGATCAAACACCAATTCTATGCTGTCGATAATTTCCGTTGTGAAAAATGCATCAACTAACAGGCTAGAAAGTAGCGGGTATTCATCTTCTCGTTTATCGAAAAATACGAGTAAGTTATTGACCAAATGAGAAGCGTCTAATATGCGCAAGAATCCTTCCAATTGGATAGCTGCGTTTTTTATTGGAAGTAATTTAATTTCTACTGTTAGCTCTTCAAATTCTAATCGTGGGAATGATTCTCCTTCATCGCGAATTGACTTTAATTCAGACACTTTTTTGAGTTCGGTGATGATAGTCTCACGATGTTCAATCGGAGAAAGTGAACTCAAAGCTTCATGCGCTGTAGGTCCGATTGCGTATCCTTGCAGCCAGTTTCTAAGAACTGTAAATTCTAAATCTTCTAAAGTTTGTTGGTCTATCATCCGGGCACAAAGATAGGTATTGAATGCAATTATTGCAGATTAAAATCAATGATTTTCGCTCATGAGAAAAAGACTTTTATATCTTTGTTTCAAACACAAATAGAATTATTATGCACATTATTTCTTTCAATGTTAACGGTATTCGAGCGATTTCAAAAAAAGATTTTTTCACAGATATGAAGCGTCTCAATGCGGATGTTATTTGTCTTCAAGAAACAAAAGCGACTGTTGAACAAGTGAAGGAAACGGTGAGTGCAGAAATGTCCGGTTATCACATATATGCGAATGAGGCGGATCGAAAAGGATATTCTGGGACCGCAATTTTTTCAAAGCAAGAGCCAATTTCTGTTTCGTATGATATGGGAATTACTGAGCATGATAAAGAAGGACGAGTGATTTGCGCTGAATTCAAAGATTTTTATGTGGTTACAGTTTACACACCAAATTCTGGAAGTGAATTACTTCGCTTGGGTTACCGCCAAACTTGGGATGCTGATTTTTTGAAATACATTAAGGAATTGGAGGATAAAAAACCAGTATTGGTTTGTGGTGATTTGAATGTAGCACACAAGGAAATTGACTTGGCACGTCCAAAACCAAACTATAATAAATCTGCAGGGTTTATGCAGGAAGAAATCGATGGAATTGATAATTATACTTCCAACGGTTTAGTTGATACGTTTCGCGCAAAAAACATTGATGAGGTGAAATACTCTTGGTGGAGTTACCGAGGTGGAGCTAGAGATAAGAATGTTGGCTGGAGGATTGATTATTTCTTGGCTTCTGAAAAATTAGTCGATAGAATTAGTGAAGCTTCAATTTTAAATGACGTCCATGGTTCTGATCATTGTCCAGTTGCCATTAAAATGAAATAGTTGAACGAGATTATGTAAAACAAAAAAGAGTTCGGAAGCATCCAAACTCTTTTTTTGTTTTGCCCTTTTTAGGCTGCTATATCTTTTTTAGATTTTAAAACTTCTTGGAGTTTCTTTTGCCATTTTTCAGCCAATTGAAGCTCTCCATCAAGCTGCATTTTATCTTTTTCATCAAACAAGAAGAGCTGAATTAATTTTGAGGGATTGTTTTTAACTGAAAAGTTCAATACTATTTTTTCAAAGGATGTTGATCCACTAAATTGAGGCTTTTCAACCGAAACTCCAATTACACTTTGAAGTTCAATACAGATTTTTACGGTTGTCTCAGCGTGTTCTTTTACGAAAAAAAGTGAATTCGACTTTTCATCCAAGCCAATTACAATTCCGCCGCATACGTCCAGTTCTCCAACTGTGTTATTGGTTTCTTTTGCAAAGTCCGTGAATGTTTGCTTTAAATGTTTAATTCTCTTTTGCTTCTTTCTATTCATTAATACAAAGGGTAATACACAAACAGCCAACATGATTAAAGCTGTTATTACAGTTCCTAAATCCATTTTAATTTTTTTTAATGCGTTAATTGAATTGTCAAACCATTATGGTTGACTTTGGGTAACATGCCTATCCTAGATATGTCGAATTTAAAAAGGAAGGAATTTTACCAGTGGTAATGAAAGGGGAATATAAAATCGTTTTTCCGATAACGAATTTGTCGTGCATTAGATTGATTTGTATACTGTTTTAGTGCACTTGAAATGAATTTTTCAGGGTGAAAAACTTCAGCAAAAAAAAGAGGATTGGGTGCGCTAGTATTTGTTTTACACGTTTCAATATCTAAGTTATTGATTGAATAATCAATGTTACTTTGACTAGCCGAAATGAAATCGATTTGTTTTTCTTTGGAAGATAAAGTGTCAGGCGTATCGTTGAAAGCTTGAAACTCATTTGAGTTGCTAAAATGAAAAATAGCAAAGCAATAGACGATCGCTAAAAAGAAAGTTATTGCTATGTTATTAATTCGTTTCACGGAATAAATGTAATTCTAAAATTGATACCATCCATAAATAAAAAACAATACAAACAATGTTAAGTACAAGAAGAGGTGCAAGCGTCCTTAAATTCATAGTGGAACTTCCTATTATTCGATGATATTCATTTCTTCAATGGTGAAGTGTGAATTGTATTCGTCAATTCGAGCATCAAATAAATCACTCTGATAATAATACAAATCAACCTTTTTACCAACAATATTTTCATGTTCAGTTTCTAAGTCAATTTCTGATTCAATGCAGTAAAGCCAGTAAAATTTAGATGTTTTTCCGGAATCGTCCTTTAATGAAAAGACTATGAATTGTTCTGTTTCAATTTTTGTAATTGTCCCAGATGCATAGCTTCATAGATCTTCGTATTCGTCTGATGGGTTGGTTAGCTTTAAAACTTCTTCAGGACAAATTCCGGCCATTTTCATACCAACAAGTTCCTCCAATCGGGTTCTGTCTTGATTAATGTTTTCAAGGTCTATTTTGTGGTCTCTTTTTAACTCCTTTTTATAAGGCATCGAAGCATCGATGATGCAAAGACCTAATTCTAGATTGAATTATTTTCTGTCCGTAGTTTCATCAATGTTCGTTAAACATTCACATGATTTATAAGTTATTTCTGTCAAATAGTCTTGAGCGAAAAGAGTAGGAGTAATTAAAAATCCAAATAGCGCGATTAAGTAGATGTGCATTTTTTCATAACGGAATATAGTAAAAATGTATTTCACTAGAACGGTTTTTATGTATTTAAACGATTTTTTCAAATTAAAATATAAATTTATTACTTGATAATCAATTACTTATAATTTAACACATAACTTACTTATGTATTAGTGTCTAATACATAAGTAAGTTATGTATATTCGTCTTATGTATTCATCAGAACTAATAAAAGGAACGTTAAAAACCATCGTCTTAAACTTGTTAAAGGAACAAGGAAAAATGTACGGTTACGAAATTACTCAAAGGGTAAAAGAACTAACAGGGGGTAAAATTCAAATTACAGAAGGAGCGCTGTATCCGACATTGCATTCACTAGAAAAAAATGGTGAATTGGCCACGGAGAAAGAATACTTTGGAAAGCGAGTGCGGAAGTACTACACACTCACAGAACAAGGTCAAACTACAACAACTGAGAAAGTAAACGAATTAACCGAATTCATGAAAACCATGAAGTTTTTGTTGGACTTAGAACCACAAGTAGGAAATGCGTAACGTATCCGTAGAAGAAGTAGAGTTTATTTCATCTGACATTGAATCACGTGGGGTTGTTCTCGAAGATCTGCGAGACAATCTACTAGATCACATGTGTTGCATTATTGAGGATGAAATGAATGAGACAGAAGACTTTAAAGTGTTCTATGAGTCTGTATTGCCCAGATTTTTCAAGGAGAGTCTGCTGGAAATACAAGTAGAGACAGACAATTTAATCAAATTTAAAAACTTTTATAGTATGAAAAAGATAATGAAAATTTCGGGAATCGCGACAGTGTTTTTTACAATTATGGGTGCGATATTAAAGACAATGCATCTTCCAGGAGCGGCAATGGCAATTGTTTTGGGAGGATTTACCTTTAGTTTAATTTTTCTACCATTGTTAATCGCCATTAAGTTTAAAGACGAAGAGTCCAAAGTGGACAAAGCTGTTTTTAGTTTTGGTTTTTTAATCGCGATGATTCTATCAGCAGGCTTAATTTTTAAAATTATGCATTGGCCATTAGCAAATGTTATGATGCTGTCGAGTACAGTTATTTTTACATTTGTTTACGTGCCAGTTTATTTCTTTACAAGGGTAAGAAGAGCTGAGTTACGTTTTAACACAATCGTAAATTCTGTAATGATGATGGCGTGCGGGGGAATTTTCTTCACCCTTTTTGATTTAAGTTTCTCTAGAGAATTTGAGAAGCAAATGGTTGAAAATCACATTTATTTACATCAGAATTCAGATCGTTTACTTGAATCAAATGATCGTTTGTACAATGCCGAAGTGGAAAATGCAAAAGGTTTGCACATGTTATCGAAAGGAGTGAATGAAGCAATTGAGAAAGTTGCAACGAAAATTGAGAAGTACAATTCAACAGCAAGTTTGAGCAATGAATTAAGTCAATTAGAAAAAGCAATTGAGCAATATGAAGCGTTGACGAAACAAGAAGAATATTCAGAAATCAGAGCATTGAGATTGGAAGATGTTAGAATTATTGACCGGATTAATGTTGAGCTAGCGAAGAATACATTGGCGAGAATGCAACAGCAGCTAGCAGTCAATGAAAATTGTTACTTGACTTCAATTTTAAGTGCCGAAAGTAAATAACCAAAAAAGATCTCGGCGACTGAGATTCTCGAAGTCCCGGGCTTTTTTTATTGACTAATTTCTACACCTTGCAATTCAACAAGGTTTGTGTAAATACCTTTTTGGGAGATTAACTCATCGTGCGTGCCGGTTTCGGCAATTTGACCGTTATCCATAACGTAAATACAATCTGCATTTCGAATGGTAGATAAACGATGAGCAATAACGAATGATGTTCTGCCTTTCATTAATTTATTCAAGGCGTCTTGTACTAATCTTTCGGATTCTGAATCCAAAGCAGATGTTGCCTCGTCCAAGATTAGAATGGCTGGGTTTCGAAGAATTGCTCTTGCAATTGCAACACGCTGTTTTTGTCCACCAGACAATTGAATTCCACGATCTCCGACTTGTGTTTCCATCTTATCTGGAAATGAATCGATGAAATCCCATGCATTGGCTTGAATTGCCGCTGATTTTATAGCTTCGTCATCAGCATCTAAATCACCAAATGCAATGTTTTCCTTTATAGTTCCGCCCAACAAAATAACTTCCTGTGGAACGATTGCCATATGCTTTCGCAAATGGTTCATTTCAATATCTTCAATGTTTGTTCCGTCAAATTGAATATTTCCTCCAGTCAGCGGGTAATAATTCAAAATTAGTGACGAAATGGTTGATTTTCCCGCTCCCGATGAACCTACTAAGGCAATTGTTTGATTTTGTTTTACATCGAAGCTAATACCGTTTAAAACAGGCATGTCTTTTCGTTGAGGATAACTGAATGAAACATTTGAAAAAGAAACATTTCCATTGATCACTGGTTTTAATTTACCTTTCTGAAGTTCTATCTCACTTTCCTGCTCAATAATATTCATTAAGTTCTCTGTTGCTCCGATGGCTTTTTGAATACTTGCATACATGTCAGGAATAGATCCAAAAGATGCGCCCATCATTATTGTGAACATGATAAAAGAAAAGAAATCTCCTCTTGAAAGTTCTGGATTCGGTCCTTGGGTCATTAACAAACCTTGCCACACAATAAATACAATTGCTCCTGACATACAAAGAATCAAAAAGGAGACAAAAACACCTCTCCATAAACCGCTTTTGATGTTCAATGAACGAATGGCGGTAACAGATTTCATGTATTTCCCGAGCATAAATGCTTCGTTGGTAAATGATTTTACATTTGAAATTCCCATTAACGATTCTTCAATCACCGAATTGGATGCTGCAGCTTCATCTTGAGCCGTTTTCGAAAGCTTACGAATGAATCGACCGAAGAATACAGCGACAATTGCCATTACAGGAACAGTTGCAAGCATTATCAACGCAAGTTTTCCTGAGATTAAGAATAAGAATGATATTCCTCCAACAATTATTACAATTTGTCTAAAGAATTCAGCTATTGTGGTACGAAGCGTTTCTTGAATTTTCTCTATGTCAGAAGAAATACGACTTGTTAGTTCACCTACTTTATTTTGATTAAAGAAATCCATAGGCATATACAAAAGACGGCTAAAGGCATCTTTTCGGATGTCCCGAAGAGTGTTCTCTGTAACATTTGTAAATATTACGATTCTGAAAAAAGAAAAGAATGATTGCACAGCAAACATGATAATCAAGGCTACAGCGAAAGTGTTCACTGTTTCTGCAGAGATCAAGTCCAACACACCTTGCATTTGACTCGGTTGATTTGACCCAGCACCCAGCAACTGTCCCATTAATAATGGAAAAAGCAGTCCGATTGAGCTAGAGAACACTAAGAACACCCATCCAATTATAAATGTTGTTCTGTATGGCTTCAGGTAAGAAAAAATCTTTTTAGCTTTGGCGATACTTTCTTTTGATAGTTTTTCGCGCTTTTCTTTTTTCCTTTTTGGTCGTAACATTGAGATTTAATCGAATTAATCTTTACAAAACTAAGCAAGAAAATAGTATTTCATTCTTTTTTTTATAATTTTGTCGAAAGGCTTTGGAAGATAGAAAAAAAGACTATCTTTGCATTCCAATTTTTTGACAATAGAGTAAAGAATATATATCATGAAAAGAACGTTTCAACCATCAGTTAGAAAAAGAAGAAATAAACACGGATTCCGCAGTCGTATGGCAACTAAGAACGGAAGAAAGGTGTTGGCAGCGCGTCGTCGTAAAGGAAGAAAGAAAATTTCTGTTTCTGACGAAGGAATGCATAAACGTTAATCTTTTTTAGAAAAACTTTAACCGATATTGATTTTTATCAATATCGGTTTTTTCATGTCTCTACTTTTTTGAAAATTAGATCGATATGTTAGAAGTATATGTCAGATTTATACCTAATATTCTTTTAGACAGCGTTGTAAATAAGTTGTTAGAGCTAACTCGGAAATTTATTTCAATCCACTGAAAATGTACTCGTAAATTTCACTGTTATTCTCAATTTTTGGTTTCACAAAACTTTGCGTTATGTATTGTGGCGCTTTTAGCAAATCCCTTTCTATCATTTCTTCAATTGTACTGTAGAACTCTAAGGATGTCTTTCCGACTAAAAGTGGTTCTAGGCTATGTCCTTTTTCCCAAAAGCGTAGAATTTGAACAAATCCACTTAAGTATAAATGATCTTTGGTAAATCCACCTCCACGGAAAATACGCGTAACAATGGAATATGCCTCGTTCGGGTCTGTCACATAATTGTTATGTAAAAACTGGAAACATTCTTTGAAATTTGCACCGTTGCACATCATGTCAACGATAATTACACGGTGAGCCAACTTCTTTAAGCGGCTAATTGACATGTTTCCACTCAAGTATTCAGACAATACTGCCAATCCTTCTTGTGTCATCGTATTAACAGGCAATCCCATTCTAAACAAACGCAAATCTTGATTGCCAGCGTTCATCGTTGTCACCATGTGAACACCGATTTCATGCTCAACCAATGCGTTTATTTCACCGCGCGTAAACTTTGCATCAGGACGGAAGACAATGGTTTTTTTTGCATTCAGCACCATCACTTTAGCAATTACTTTATTGCTTGTCGCAATTTTACTTTCAAACCCATAAGATTCTAAGCCTTCTTTAAAGCTAATAATCGCTTGCTCAGTACCCAGAGTTGGAATTCGTTTTGGTTCACCAGGAATTGAAGGTAAATGCAAGATGTATTGGGCATTTTGAATGTCAATTTTTGAAGGTCGACCAAAATAACGCAAAGAATTATACAAAAACTTCGGTGTGTCCAGCGTAGACAACAAATCAATTTTATCGAAATAACTATTGATGGTAGATTCGTACATGTTTCGAATGGAAACATCTGAAATATTTTGGACAGGAAGCCTGCTTAACCCCTGCTTTAATTCATAGGCATTAATTCGAATTGGGCTGTATTTGAAATTTGGAATTTCAGTATAATGTTTTGAAAAGAACTTTTTCTGTTCTGAAATGTTGTTAATTGGATTCACATAACCTAAAAGCTCAAATCCACGAATCAAACGCGACATTCCTTTGTCAACAGTTGAAATTGCAGGATCCAGTTTTCGGTCTAGCAATTTAGCTGCTGAAACGTGTTTCCAATTGGTATTGTCCCGACTAAAAAAATTTGCATTATTTACAATCGCGTGCTTAAAGTTTTCTTGAAGTGCCTTGACTATTTTAGGATATGCTGCGCCTGTTAACTCGTTGCAATACACTTTTTTAATTTCGGTTGCAAGCACAAGGGTTTTGTCAAATTTTTTAGTGATAAACTCTAGGTTATAGCCTCGGCCGTAAAAAACATCATTTATTACAGCAGTGTTTTCTACTCCATCAATTTCAATGTTCGAAAGCTCATTTTGCCAATGATCGATTACATCTTTGTACTTTTTTGTATTGATATTTTCAGTTCCAATGTTAAATAATGGAACTTTTCTGTCCCATCGTTCAAAATTGTACGAATGCATATCGTAGACAACACAACCGTCAAAGATCTCTTCCAATTTAGTAATCAGGGCGTGAGTTACTTTGTAATAATTGGCGTGCTTCAGTTTACTTGCTTGAATTTCTTTTGATGTTAAAGCGGATTTCCAAACGTTTTTATCCCATGCTTCTTTGTAAATTGCTGTCTCAGGAGTTCGGTTTAGATCGTATTCAAAACGAGAATCATGTGAAACCAAAGTAATTGGCATAGAGGCAATGAAAGCACCAGTAAAAGGATCTTCCTCGTACCAACGACTATATTCGTCAAGCGCTATTTTTTTACGAAGGTCAGTTCTTAAATTGCTTCCGTCGTGAATTGCCGTGCAGCAATAAGGCAAATAGCGATTAATTTTAATGGAGAAAGAACCATCAATAGCTGTAGCTTCAAATGTTTTTCGTGTTTTGATTAATTTGATAATCTCATCGATTTCTAATCGTTTTATTGCCATGAATCAATTATTATTTAGATGCTTTTTCAGCGTGAATTCCTGCTACTACTTTCTCTAAATAATCTGCAATTTTTCGTTGCAGTTTTACATTATTTAATTTGTTGATGTCTTTTATTGTCCCAGGACTTAAAACGTTAACTTCTATCAATTTTCCATTGATGATATCTAGGCCAGCATAGTAAATTCCATCTCGAACTAATTTTTCACCTACCTTTTTACACAAGATTTTGTCTTGCTTTGTCAATGTATATTTTTCAACGCTTCCGCCTACAGAGATATTTGAGCGAACATCACCTTTCAATGGTCTTCTTCTCAGTGCACCAATGGGTTCTCCGTGGAGCATCAAAACACGCACATCTCCGTCTTCTGCGCCTTCAACGTATTCTTGTAAAATAACGTAATTGGATTTCCCTTTGTTTCCGTTGATGTAGAAATCAAGTAAAGATTTAATGTTGTGCATCGCTGATTTCTCAATAACAATAACACCACTTCCACCAAATCCGTCCAATGGTTTCATAATCATTTTGTCGTTCTCCGACTCCTCGATGATGCGCAGTAAGTAATCAATATTCTTTGAAACGTGAGTTGCAGGAATTAACTCTCTCGTGGGATCATAATATGCAGCAGTGTAAATTTTATTGTTTGCCTCTCTTAATCCATCAACAGCATTCAAGATAAAAACATCGTCTTTTATCGAATCCAGGAAATTCAATACCAGTGCATCCAATGGTGGATTGTCTCTCATGAAAATAACATCAAACTCCTGAAGCGGTCTCATTTTTTCATCAAACTCGACTGATTTATAAAATGAAGGAATGTTACCAGAAACTTTAGCTTGAGGTTTAATTGTTTTACATAAGCTAAGCGTAATACTGTCTCTAATGGTTAAATTAGAAGGATGTGTCACCGCAACCTCATGTCCTCTTAATACCATTTCATGAATAATACGAATGGAAGAATCTTGTTTTGGATCGATTCGTTGCCATGGATACATTATAAAACAAATTTTCATTTCATTTCAATTTTATTGAATTTGACGCTGTAATTATCTGCTTTTTGCAGATAGCACAATATAAAAATAGAAATTGTTTTCGTTTATGATTGACTTGAAGAAGTTTAAATAAGAATATTAAAATAGAATGGATTAATTCGGTCCTTCCTACAATTTTGGTTGACTTCGTTTTTCACAAGTTTATGTTATGAAATCGTACATCTTAATTCGGTCGAGTTCTGATGAGGTATTTGCGCAATCTCAAAAATGGACTTTAGAAGTCCTCTATGAAAACCTTAACCGCATTACCTCGAAATCGCAAAAGATTAGAGGCGCTCGAATCAAACCGTTTACAGACAAAAAAACAATTACTTCTTGGAATGCATTGATGGTTTCTGCACTGTTAGATGCCTACGAGGCGTTCAGTAAAAGCATTATTTGGAATTGGCTGAAACGAACATGAAAGAGATATTACAGCTGAACTCATTAGATTCGAGTTACAATCAAATGAATCACTTAATTGGTAGTTCTGATGATGCATTTTTAGATGATTATGTTTTTACAATTAAGGCTTTACTCGATTTGTAACTAGCAACCTGCATTGAAGAATATTTGAACTTAGCGAATGTTTATGCATTTGAGGCGTTAAAACTGCTCAAGGATGAAAGTAGTCCGAATTCTATTATTCTAAAAAGGACGAAGGTGTTTTAGTTCGGACCATAGAATTACAAGATTTATATATTCCTTCCTGCAACGCGGTAATGGCTGAAAATCTATTTTTGATTGGAAAGGACTTTGAAAATGATGCATTTGTTACAATTTCAAAGGAGATGTGCTTCAATATAAAGGAATCGTTTCAAAATTATGGAACAAGTTTCTCCTATTGGGGAAAATCATCCAGTATTTCACGAATTCTTTTTATGACGTTGTAATAGTTGGTGAGAATACTGAGAAGATGCACGAAGATTGGCTGAAAGATTTTATTCCAAACTCAATGCTTATGGGAGGTAAATCCTCAATTCCCTTATTGCAAGAAAAAATGAATGAAAAGATTCCTACGATTTTTGTCTGTAAGGAAAAAGTGTATCAAAAACCAGTAGCTACAATTAGTGAAGCACTAGAATTAATGCCTCACTAATTAGATTTCTATTTTACCTTATCCGCTTCTTCACGTGCCTTGGCCATTATAACATCTGCCTGTTTACGCGCAGCAGCTTTGGTCTTTTCAACTTGCTTATCGGTTTCAGACCTCGCTTTCTTAGCAGCTTCTTCAGCAATTTTCTTTTTAATTGGATTAGATCCGGCAGCTTTTACTAGTTCATCAGCTTGCTTATATCCTTCAGCTCTAGCTCTTTCCGCTGCCTTGTCTCCTTCAGCAATAACTTTGTCGGCTTGCTTTTGAGCATCAGCCATTATCTTTTGTTTTTGCTTTTCTATTTCTTCTTTCGCTTTATCAATTCCGTTATTGATAACTGAAGTAATTGTGTCTTTGATTGTTTCTTTTATGTTGTCTTTCAAATTACCTGTCAGCTTCATTATAGACTCCTTGAAATCTGTGGTGATTTTAGGATTTTTCACATCTCCAATCATTTTCACTTTTACAGGAATAAACGCAGGTAATTCAGCTAATTTAAGCTGAGGAACTAATGCATTGATTTGTTTCAACGCTTTTTCAACTTCAGCAATTATTCCTGCTGGAATTTGATCCTTTGGTACGTTCATTTTTAAATCGTAGTCCATTTGCGAATCCAGGGTTGTGAAACCAGAAACTTCAGTTCCAATTTTACCTAAATTAATATCAAAAGGAGTCAAGGTGACTTTTCCATCTTTAATTTTAAACTTCGTTTTAAAATTGTTGATTGTCTGATTAGAAAGATTTTTCAACTTCGTTACAGCTTCAATTTTCTCCAAGTTTTTGAATCCTTTAACAGAAATACTGTTTGAGCTTAATGCGCCTAAACAATCGATAGAAGATAGTATAGGTTCAAATGAAGCTGTCAACTCAGTGTTCATATTGAAGTCAGCAGAGATATCTCCAAAAGCGTGTTTTGTAATTGGAGCCAATTTCTCTATCGTTAAAAAGTTTGTCGCCAATTGATTGATGTCAACCTCTTTCAATGAGAAGCCAATGTCCATTTTTGGCTTAGCGTGATTTGTTGTATTGTAGTTCCCTTTCAAGCCAACAGTTCCTCCCATCGCATTCATTGTTAGATTATCCAATGTTGCCACTTCTTCTTTCAATGCAACACCACCATTCACGTTTTTCACATCAATACCGTTGTATTTTAAACTCTTGATATTCGTGTTTAATCTGAAATCAACGTTTCCAGGAATTAATAAAGGTTCTACTACTGCCGTAGAAACAGCTTCTTTAGAAGATTTAGACGTTGACTCAGTGCTTTCTGATGCTGGCATCAATTGATCTAAATCTAAATAATTACTATTGAAATTAAAATCACCATTCAATATTTCGTCTCTTAGGAAATACCCGAAGTAATTATCAACCTTTCCATCGATGGCAAAATCAGATTTACCCATCGTTGCGTTTAACTCATTTAAGGCAAGGTTTTCAGGAGAGAATGTAAATTTCATTCGCTCAATATTTACATCATCCGGTAGACTTTTTGATTTGTAGTTCATTTTTGATAACAACAAAGTTCCTTCGGCTGTAAATGCTTCGAAATCTTCTTTTTCTAGACTACTCATGCGTCCTTTGATGTTTACATCTGCATCCAATATTCCCGAGTACGATTCACCTTCTTCCATAGGAACAAAATCTTTCAATGTTGCTAGATTAACATTCGCGGTAATTTTTGACTGAATAAAAGGGTCTGTCATAATATTGCGCAACATCAAGTTCGCATCGATTGTGTTTTTCGATAGGTTAGCATGGAATTTAGTAACATCCACTGTCATTTTATCTAAATTATCTCCACCAACGAATTTCGATCCGCCTTTCACTTGAATGTTCGAAATCTTTCCTGGCAATCCTGGGTATTTGATGGATGCATTTCCAATTACAAGGTTAACGTCCCAACCTGGTAAGTTTTTCTCGTCCAAATCACCTTTCACTTCAGCATCTAATGCTAAATTACCCGATGTCACCATACTTTCATATCCAGAATGGTAGAATGTAGGAATCAACGAAAGGAAATCTTTGAAGGAGGCTTTTGAGGCATTTAATTTCAAATCGATTTTATCCTTTTTCTCAAACATTTCATAAAATCCGTCGATAGAAAAGGTAAGCGCATTTAATTTAATCTCATTTTCTTTTAAGGTGAACTTTGATGTTTTATCTGTGAATTCCATCAATAAATTAATCACAGCTTCTGTTTTTGTTTCCCTCAAGTAAGAAGCACCTTCCATGTCAAATGAAAGCTGATCCATTGTCGTTTCTGTATTGAAATCGATAACATCTGCTGTTAAGTCTCCATAACCTGTATGATTTAAGTTCACTATTGAGGCGTGCATATCCGATGCTTCATCTGAATAGTTAATATTGCCATTCGTGATACTATATTCTATTAAGGAAAGCGAGAAGTTAGATGGCTCAGCAACCTCTTCAGGCGTCATATCCTCTTCAGCTTTTACAATGTCATAGTTTGCTAATCCGTTTTGTAATACCCGCACATCGAATGTTGGGTCTACAATATGAATTTCATTGATTTTTATTTGATCTCCTGTCACAACATCCCAAAAACCAACATGTGCCTGTAATAGTTTAATTTCAGCCAATGTGACATCTTTAAAATCATCAAGACCTTGTAGCTTAGAATCCATCAATTCAATTGTCATATTTGGAAAAGTACTGATAAAAGTCAAGTCAAAATCTCCGACACTTAATTCCGCTTTTAGTGATTTATTCACTTCTTTAATGACCATTTCCTTGATCTCATCTTTAAAAATAATTGGAATGATGATTAATAAAATAATGATAACCAAAAGACTAATTCCTGTCCATTTAATTGATTTTTTAAGGATCTTTTTAAGATTTATTTTCGCCATAAAATGATAGTAAAAGGGAGTTAATTATTAATTTTACTTGAAGATAAGAATTATTTGACAAAACAAGCGTCAAACGAATTTTTCTTCACATACAATTCACACGAATTTAATTATTAAACGAATTCAGTCTGCAGATATTATTTACAACTTTTTTTAAAGTTGTAAAAGGGTTGTTTTCCATGGGAAAAACTAAATATCTCATTATCTTTGATGAACTTTTAACAAAAGGAATAATGGAGAAATTTGCACGTCTATTTTTTTCAATGCGCATGATGGCGCTTGGAATGGTTATATTTTTAGTCGCAATTGCGCTTGGAACTTTTTTAGAATCCACTTACGATATACAAACAGCAAAAATTCTAGTATACAATGCGCTTTGGTTTGAGCTATTGCTTGTTTTTTTAGGATTAAATCTAATAGCAAACATCAATCGATATAAAATGTGGGAACGCGAGAAAGTTGCCATGTTGATGTTTCACCTTTCCTTTATTGTCATTTTAATTGGGGCGGGGGTTACGCGTTATTTCAGTTTTGAAGGATTAATGTTGATCCGTGAAAACGCCCAAACAGATTTTATTTATTCGTCAGATCCATACTTATGGGTGAAAATAAATGACGGAAAATTACAATACAAGCGAAGTGAAAAAATGCTTCTTTCAGAAGTTACGTCGAACAATTTTAATTTTGGTATCGACTTCCCAAGCCACGCTACACCAATTTCAATTAGTTACATCGATTTCAATAAAAACATGGTCGATTCCTTAGTAGTAAATGATTCGATTAATGGAAAATCATTGGATATTGTTACTGGAGGAATGAATTCTAGCTATGTCTCAAAAGGAGGATTTTTAATGGTAGGTGACGTTGCGCTTTCTTTTGACAAGTCAAACGCAATGCCTGGAATAGAAGTCTTCCAAAAAGGTCCCAAAATGCTAATGAAGACGAGTCTTCCTATGCGTTATTTACCAATGTCGGAAATGCAAAAAGCGCGTCAATCAGGTTTAGAAGTTGCTGATTCTTTGTATAAAACTGTTCCAATGGACACTTTAGTTCCGTTCCAAACAACAACCCTTTATCAAGTAGGACAGGAGCAATTCGTTTTCAAACAAATCATCAATCATTCAAAAATGATGAAACTTCCAGCCAAAATTAAAAACGCTGGCATGGATATATTAACTATTCAAATTTCAGATGGAAAGGAAACGAAGATTGTTGAGTTGCCGGGCGGACTCTCAGCAATTCCAGACCATGTTGTTTTTGAATTCAATGGGTTGACGTATGAAATAGAATACGGTTCTATGCAAATTCCTTTGCCTTTCGCAATTGCCTGTAGAGATTTCCAATTGGATAAGTATCCAGGATCTAGCGTTGCGTCTTCATTTGCGAGTGAAGTGACAATTATTGATACAACAAATAATTACCGTCGTGACCAACGAATTTTCATGAATAATGTGATGGATTATGGTGGATATCGCTTTTTTCAATCGAGTTATGATCCTGATGAAGGAGGAACACGATTGAGCGTTAATCACGATTGGTGGGGAACAAACATTACATATTTAGGGTATTTATTAATGAGTATCGGAATGATTCTATCGCTTATTGCACCAGCAGGAAGGTTTAGAGAATTGACGAATCGATTGAAGAAATCAAGGGTGAAACGAGAAAAGCTGTTGTCTGTAATCGTTGCTGTAATTATGACTTCATCCTTTGCTTTTTCTCAAGATCATTTTGAAGGAGATGGCCACGATCATAAAAGTCACGTACAACCAAAGAAAATTGCTCTAAAAACGAAAGCAGTTCATCGTGTTATGTCGAAAGAACATTCGGATGAAGTTGCCTCTTTATTGGTTCAGGATTACCAAGGAAGAACAATACCTTTTCACACTTTTGCAGATCAAATATTAAGAAAGCTAGAAAGAAGTAATACGTATAACGATTACAATGCAGTTCAAGCAGTAATGAGTATGCATATGTATCCACCTTATTGGGTAGATCAAAATATTCTATATGTTTCTTCGAAAGGTGGATTAAGAGAGAAATTGAAAGCCAAGGATGGTTACATTTCCTATGTTAACTTGACAGACGATCACGGACAATTTATTTTATTGGACGATTACAACAAGGCACATCAGCGATTAGAGTCTAAACGTGGTGAATACGATAAACAATTGATCAAATTAGTAGAGCGTTACCAGGTAATGCAATCTATTTTGAGCTGGTCGGATATGAAAATATTACCTGGAAAAAATGATCCTACGCAGAAATGGCACGTTCCATTGAGTTCGGAATTAATGCAAAAAGACACCATTTCATCCAGACTTGCATTACAATATTTAACTGCTTTGGATAAAGCATCTGAATCGAAGAAGTACGGTGAAGCAAATGATTTGTTGACAGATTTAAAGGCATACCAGCGCTTGGTTGGAAAATCAGTAGTCCCAAGTGAGAAAAAGGTTGACATGGAAATCAGTTACAATAAGATGCATATTTTTAAAAGCTCTTATCAATCGTATTTGATTGTTGGATTACTGATGTTGATTGTGTTTTTTATTAAAATTTTCGTGAAACCATCTCCAAAAAGTTTAAAACGATTTAAAGTAATTACAATCATTCTTACTTCACTTGCTGCAATAGTATTTATGTACCACGGCTATGGAATTTACATGAGATGGTATATTTCTGGTCACGCCCCTTGGAGTAACGCATACGAAGCAATTGTTTTCATTGCTTGGGTTTCAGTATTGTTTGGTTTGATTTTCAGTAGAAAAAATGCGGTCATTCTTGCTGGAGCTTTAATCTTAGCCGTATTGATGATTGTCGTTTCAGAAATGAACCTGTTAGATCCTGACATTACACCGTTGCAACCGGTTTTAAAATCTTATTGGTTGATGATTCACGTTGCGATTATTACCGGAAGTTACGGTCCTTTGGGTATTGCCTGTATTCTTGCAGTACTAAACTTATTGCTTTACATTGTTCGAAATAAACGCAATGGACAAATTGTAACTCTAAACATTAATGAGTTGACTTACGTAGCTGAAATGACCATGACGATTGGAGTTTTTATGTTGACCATAGGAACTTTTCTTGGCGGTATTTGGGCAAATGAATCTTGGGGAAGATATTGGGGCTGGGATCCAAAAGAAACGTGGGCATTGGTTGCAGTTTTAGTTTACGCTGTAATTTTACATTTACGCTATATTCCAGCGTTAAAAAATAAGTTCACTTTCAATGTTGCGAGTGCTTGGGGATATTCATCCATTCTTTTTACATTTTTTGGAGTGAACTTTTACTTGGTTGGATTGCATTCATATGCGCAAGGAGAAGGTTTAGGAGAGATTCCTCAATGGATTTACTGGACGATACTTTGTTTTTACTTTATGACGGAATTGGCTTCAGTTCGCAATAAGTTACATACTTTGGAAAGTAGAAAAATAAAGATTTCAGTTTTCTTGAAAAGAGCAGTTGGGTTAATTTCGTTCTTGGTTATTTTCGTGATTTTATTCGCATACTTAGGTTTGATGGAGTTCGGGAAAATTATCGAATACGGAGCGATAGCTATAACTGTAGTAATTGCAATGAATTTATTAATGTTTGTCTATTCTAGTTTGGTATTGAATAGATCGAAAAGCAATTAAGCCATGAATAAACTACTTGATATTTTAGCTTTTGCAGCACATCCAGATGATGTGGAATTGTCTTGCGCTGGAACATTAATGAAGCATATCGATGCTGGAATGAGTGTTGGTATTGTTGATTTGACACAAGGTGAATTAGGCTCGAGAGGAACGAAAGATACGCGTTATTCGGAAGCTGCTGAAGCGTCAAGAATCATGGATGTTTCGGAACGCGTTAATCTAAAAATGAAGGATGGATTTTTTGAGATTAATGAGAAAAACAAACGTTTAATCATTGAGCAAATTAGAAGGTTTCGACCAAAGATTGTTTTAGTGAATGCTGTTTCTGATCGTCATCCTGATCATGGACGAGGAAGTCAATTGGTTTCTGAAGCATGTTTTTTGGCTGGTCTGAGAAAAGTTGAAACGTCATTTAATGGTCAAAATCAAGAAGAATATCGCCCAGAAGTAGTTTACCACTATATTCAAGACTATCACATTCAACCAGATTTCGTGTTAGATGTTACAGATTATGCAGACCGAAAAATTGAAGCAATTAAAGCGTATAAAACGCAGTTTCATGATCCGAATTCAAAGGAGCCTCAAACACCAATTTCAGGAGAAGATTTCTTTGATTTTATACGTTCTCGAATGCGTGACTTTGGAAGAACAGCTGGTGTAAAATATGCCGAAGGATTTACGGTAGAACGCTATCCAAAAGTAGATTTGTTGACAGACCTTAAATAACCAACCTTTCTAATAAACGGATTTATATAGCGAATTTCGCATTCCTAAAGCAACATTTTATATTAATTGCCGTCTTGAAGTTGAACAATGGGAATTTTATAGATTGTTCAAAAAGATAATTGCTGAGAAAACATACTATTACTCAATTTATTTAAATATAGTGATGATTATACGTCTAAAAAAAAGTATTGTTATTGTGTTTTTGTTGGCATTTAGTAATGTTAATTCACAATGTAATTCATGGATTCAACAGGATTTTGACTCGTTCGAGTATACAACAGTTTGTCCATATATTATTCCAGGTACAACTTATCAGAATTCACCTCAAGGTGCAGGTTTTGGACCTAGCTATACTGGAACGCGCCACATTTATTTGAATTTTCAAAATGGGTATATAGGTCCAGCTTTTGACAGACCTTATGCAGTCTGTATTGGTCAGACTTACCGCATTTCATTTTATCATCGAGACGCGTGGGGAGGTCAGAATAACACCACCTTCAATATTTATGATGCAAATAATGTATTGGTATCTTCAGCGGTTGTTACTTGGACAGGCACTGCATGGAATAATTTTGTAAGTCCAGCTCTAACGGCTACGACATCAACGTTGAGGTTAGAGATCGTAAACAATTCGGCTACTCTTGGCAATAATGATATGGTCATTGATGACATGCAAATTGAAATGTGTGGAATTTCAGAAACTGCATCTTATACCTTTTGTGGAACAGCAAATTCGATTGATTTATTTAGTTTGTTTTCTTCAAATATGCCTGTAAATGGAACTTGGAGTGGCCCTACCGCGCTTTCCAATGGAAATTCTGGGACGTTCAATCCCTTAAATAATGCTCCTGGAGTATATGAATATCAATTACCCAATTCAGGATTTTGCAACCAATCTCCTTCGGAAGTAACAGTTGACGTTGCAGGTGTAATTGATTTAGGTGCGGATACAACAATTTGTGCTGGTTCTTCGATTACATTGACCGCCGACCCAGGTTTTGATGCTTATTTATGGTCGAATGGAGCTATAACGCAAAGTATTCTAGTAAATCAAGCAGGCACCTATTCTGTGGAAGGATCATTTCAATCTGGGAATGTTATATCTAATGGAGATTTTTCTGCGGGAAATACTGGATTTAATACAGATTACACGTTAGGTACTGGAGGGCCATGGGGATTATTATCCAATCCTAATACATATGCTATATCTACTTCTCCGTCCAACGTTCACACTAATTTCCAGCCATGTGGCGATCACACAACTGGAACCGGTAACATGTTGATTGTAAATGGCGCATCCACTCCTAATTCTAATGTATGGTGCCAAGCAGTAAATGTATCGCCAAATACAGACTATTCATTTTCATGTTGGATCTCGAATGCATTATTTGATCCAAATGTCGCAATTCTTCAATTCTATGTTAATGGCGCTCCAATTGGAAACACCTTTAGCACTGCAGTTGCTGGATGCACGTGGAATCAATATGTTGACACATGGAATTCAGGGGTATTAACTAGTGCTAATATTTGTATCATAAATCAAAATACGACTGGTGGTGGGAATGATTTTGTAATTGATGACATTGTATTTTCGACGTTATGTACTTCATCGGATGCTATAACCGTTTCTGTTGAAGCGCCAACTCAATCCATAAATAGTGTTGATCCAGTTTGTTTCAATGGAACAGATGGTGAAATACATGTTGACAATGCCATGGCAATTGACTATAGTAATGACGGTGGAATAACTTGGCAATCGGATTCCTTTTTTGTAAATCAAAGTATTGGAACCTATTCCGTTTGTTCTCGAACTCAATTGGGTTGTGTATTATGTCAAAATGTGGTCATCAATAATCCAGCTCAAGTGTCAATAAGCGTATCAAATGATGAAATTATATGTGAAAATGGAACAGCAGTAATGTCTGCATGGTCTAACGCGGTGAATGGAATTACTTTTCATTGGGATCATACGGCAGATACATTAGGCTCCCAGTCAGTTTCGCCTGCGGTTAATACTACTTATAGTGTCTACGCTGAAAATGAATTTGGATGTACAAGTTCGATTGAAACGATTAATGTAACGCTTAATCCTCCCATTTCAGGGAATATAACTTTATTGCAAACAATATGTGCGGGAGAAAGTGCAAACATTACAGCATCGGCTTCTGGTGGAATGGGAGCCCCGTACACGTTTACATGGAGCACCGCTGAGTTTGGAGTCTCAAATACAAATCATACAATTACAGTTTCGCCAACTGATTCAATGGATTTTATCGTTACAATTACAGATGGATGTGAATCGACTCCATTGGTTATAACAACTCGCATTAATGTCGGTCAAATTCCCCAACCGCAATTCGCTGTTACAAATCCTTACCAATGTGAGCCTGCTGTTTTTGAAATTGTAAATTCGACAGATCCTGCACAAAGTGAGACCATTTCATGGATTGTAGACGGAAATCAATTTTTTGGAAATAGCAATTTGATAACTACGGATTCACTTTACGCCGGTGACTATAATGTTTCACTTACGGTTACATCATATGAAGGTTGTGTTGGGACATTAGATTCTATTGAATCTTTGAGCGTAAATCCAATTCCGGTTGCGAATTTCAGTTATACTCCAAATCCTGTTATGATGTTCAATCCACAGGTTTTGTTTAGTAATACCTCTGTGGATGCAATGGACTATCAATGGTATTTTGAAGACGCTAATATTTTGGAATCGAATTTAGAAAATCCAAGTGTCAATTTTCCAGAAGGAATCGTTAGTGATTACAATGTGACTTTAATAGCAATTTCGGAATATGGATGCGCAGATACTATTCACCAACTGGTTAAAGTGAATCCTGAGGTTATTTTTTATGCGCCAAATACGTTTACGCCAGACGGCGATGAATTCAACCAAACATTTAGGGTGTTTATGGAAGGTATCGATATCTATAAATTTGAAATGCTTATCTTCAATCGTTGGGGAGAAATTGTATTCGAATCCAAAGATATCAGTCTAGGATGGGATGGGACATATAACGGTAAATCTGCTCCCGTGGGAATATATGTCTGGAAAATCGTCGCTAAGGACTTTTTTAATGATTCAAAATACATGTATACTGGACACGTGAATCTAATTAAATAACGTCAAGTATAGTATTTTTAATTCCATTGAATTCGTACGAATCTCCTGAAGTTAAGTCCATTAGTTTCTGTCCTGCAGGACTGGAAGTTGAAACACAAAAAACGGGTGCATTTTTGATCTCAACCTTTCCTAAACCAATTGACATGAAAAAGGTTCCGCTTGAGGTTTTTATTAAACTACCAAATTGAATTTTTGACGGAGAATTGATTTCTATTTTAGAAAGTGTTTCCTTTTGTTGTTCCAACTGGTTTAATTGTCCAGCTAGCTTTTCTTGCTCTAATTGAGTCATTGCTCGACCGGTTTCATGCTTGTCGCCAGCACTACTTTTATGGTCAGAGGATAAGTCATTGTTCAAGTCATCATACCTTAATTGAATTGAATGAATTTTTTCATCAACCAGGGCATTCAAGTGAGTTAGTATTTCTGATTTATTAATCATTCTTAATTTTTTAACTCTTGGAGAAGTGATTTAATGCTTGCTGAAGTTGGGATTAGTTCTTTGAGTTGGCTATTCGTTTGTTTTAGGAAGCGATAGACTATATAAGATAGAATTGCGAAGTAAGTAATACTTGTTGCAATACCTGCTCCAATATTACCCCAGATTGGAATCAGAGTTAAACACAACGAAACGACTATTACATTACCAATGAAAGAACTGATAATATTAGGTTTGTTTTCACCTATTCCACTGAAGTAGTGGTTGATTATTGTAAAAATAGAAAGTGAGAGTATTCCCAATGATAGAAAGTATAACACTGTTTTAATCGAACTGAACTCTTTTCCAAAAACAAATGTATAAACTGCATCGGGCAAAACTAGTAAAGTCAGTAAAAGAGGAATGGTTGCAATAAAACTTAGCTGAATGGAGTGAATAGTCAATTTTCGATGAACTTCAGGGTCCCTTGTGTTTACAATTTTAGAATATTGAAAAGTCGAAATACTCTTAGCGATAATCCAAACAAGTTCGCATAATGAAAGTGCAATAGAGAAAATACCTAGGGCATCTTTGCCTTTCCATTTTTCAATTATGTAAAAGCAAAACCGATAATTTATCATGTGAGAAATATTGTTGATTTGAATTTCAAACCCGTATTTAAAAAATGATTTTAGAATAGACTTTTGTTCGGAATTAGATGGAGCAGTATCATTGATGTATGGTATTAATTGAAAGAGACTAATAATTAGCGGGATTGAATAGCTTAGCAAGTAGGAGTGCATTACCGCTTCTAAAGAAATATTATTCATTCCCCAGAAAAAGAACAAAATTGACAAAAATAAAATAGTTGACTTTATTATTTCTAGTAAGTTGAAATACTGAATTTTATCTTTTCCTAGGAGTAAACTTTGAGATGTCGTAAGTAAACCTTGCACAGATGAAAGTAAAATCAACTCATTTAATTGATTTGACTCCAAAATGCGAAAAAAAACCATCACAAAGGGCAATCCGACAGCAAGTGCAAAACTAAATAGATTAGTTGCGATAAATAATTTCAAAAAAGAGAATTTTGGCGTCAAATAAAC
>CAWUSK010000025.1:0-49876 GCA_963925035.1 uncultured Flavobacteriales bacterium | reverse complement strand
TTATGAATCAAAACCCAAATCGTTCTATATCGCTTATGACAAAGTTGACGTTGCATTTCTAGAGCTGAAACACCTTTTTTAGTACTGCTCATAAAAGCCATGCACAAATACCATTTGTAAAATGACAATTTGCACATTGCTATTGCCATTTGGATTGCAGCCAATAGTATTTTGTCTCAGAGTATTTCTTACAAATAATGCCTTTCTTTTCACGAACTGCCTTAAAGTGCATTTCACAACTGTTTTCGTCTCGGAAATACTCGTTGAACTAGTATATTTTCATCTTTTTTCTTCAAATATGACGCTCAATATCGTAAACTATTTACTTTGTGGTAAGATTCAGACCAGTCAATTAAAAAATACTAAACCCAGACTTTTGAACCTTCAGAGCAATTTTTACAAATGTCAATTTGATTTCTTCCAGTCAAAACGGCTTGTCGAAAAGCAATATATTTTTTCTCATTCCAGATATCTTTGAATGAACGATTTTCGAGTGTGCCAAGAACGTGTTTAGCGTCTTTATCGAAACAGCACGGAACAACTTTTCCGTCCCAGGTAAAAACGCTAGAGGACCACATTCTCCAACAATGATTTCCTGTTTTGTATTTGAGTTTATACGTTCCGTCTGATTGTAGTTTGTAACGCGAATATTTTTCACTTTCAGGCATCAATGGATTACCGTTTTCATAGTCGTACAATTGAGCGGACTTAATTCGCACTTCATCAATGCCCATTTCTTTTCCGAGTTTAAATACTTCTGGAATTTCATGCTCGTTTGGTTTAACAGCCAAAAATTGAAAGATAAGGTGAGGTGTTGAAGAATTCAATCGATTTTTTGCGGCAAGAAGGTGATTTGTTCCTTCAATTACTTTATTCAAATTACCATGAACGCGATAATTCTCATACGTGGCTTGTGTTAAACCATCAATTGAAATAATCAGGCGGTCTAAACCAGATTTTACAATTTCTTCAGCCTTACTTTTATCAATGAAATGCGCATTTGTAGATGTAGCAGTATAAATTTTATTTCGTTTTGCTTCTATAATTAAGTCTAAAAACTGTGGATGTAAGAAAGGTTCTCCCTGAAAGTAATAATTGATGTAAAAAACTGACCTTTTTAGCTGTTCAATCATTTTTTGATGCAGCTCTAAGTCTAATTTCCCCGTTGGTCGAGTAAATTGTTTTAATCCACTTGGACATTCGGGACAACCGAGATTGCAAGCAGTAGTTGGTTCAATACTTAATGAAAACGGAAGTCCTTTATGATATGCTTTTTTTGTTGTCTTGGATAAAAAGTAACTCGATTTTAGCCTGACAAGATTCCACACTCTATACAAAGTGAGATGGCGTAAAATGTTGATATTGTCACGAATTGTTGAAATAGCCTCTGTTTTATTTTTAGCTAAATTACGATATTCTTAACGAAGAAGCGAAATATGTCCTTTTATAAGGTGTTCTGGATTTGCAGGCTCACATGAGGTATATCTTAATTTCCACATATAGATTCCGTCCTGAGACACTTTTCCTATGGCATTCGTTCCGTCCCAACCTATGTTTGGATCATTTGATTCGAAGATCAGTTCTCCCCAACGGTTGTAGATTTGCAAATTCCATTCGACTATTTGTAGATCAACAATTGGTGTAAATACATTATTCGCTTCATCTCCATCTGGAGTAAATGCGTTAGGTGCATATATAGTAAATGGTTCTATAAATATAGTTTCAAATGATGTGTCTTGACAACCATATTCACTCGTAACTAACATTCTTGGATTGAGTGTTCCATCTTCCAAATAAACATGTAAAGGATTTTCTTCGTTGCTGGTTGTTCCATCATCGAAAATGTAAAGATATCCTTGACCTAAAGAAGACAGGTTGGTAAATTGAATTTCTGAGTGACAGATATCTGTTTGATTTGGGCTAACTGAGAACTTTGCCTCAGGAATAGGCCTTACGTTTACAACATCTGGTTCAAACTGGGTTAGCGTATCGACACAGCCTGCGCTTGTCCATATGGTTAACGTAATTGGGTAATTACCTACGTTTTCAAAAAGATGGCTCGGACTTGGAACAGATGAAGTTGTGCCATCACCAAAATCCCATAAGTATGAAATTGGTGTTTCAGCGGAACTTAAATCTATAAATTGCGCATTAAATGGGACACATTGTAGTCCAGACTCCAAAAGGAATCCAATCTCGGGACTGCGGTATATGTAAATGCGTTTGTAAGCTGTTTCTCGACAAATATTAAACTCACCTG
This sequence comes from uncultured Flavobacteriales bacterium, assembly GCA_963925035.1. GTDB lineage: Bacteria > Bacteroidota > Bacteroidia > Flavobacteriales_D > Crocinitomicaceae > UBA4466. The sequence continues at coordinate 47,616 of CAWUSK010000025.1, read as the reverse complement.
TTAAGCTCACTAAAATAGAACCTGTAGTGTCAAAACTTACTCCATTTTCGATAATGTTACCAGATGAAGCAATTGATCCATGAGGGCCAAAAATCCATGTATAAGTGGAACCGACAGGACCAAAAACATCACCAATGAAATTAAAACTGTTTCCATTATGACAAAGAGAGTCCTCGGAGGTAAATGCGACTTCTAGTTTATGATTAATTACGATTACTTCTTGAATTGTATCTGCACACTCAGGTGAAGCGCTGGCAATTAATTCAATCGCATAAGTCCCAGGTGAAGGAAAGGTAAATGTAGGGTCAATAGCTGTGCTTTCATCTGTTGTAACTCCTGAAACGCCAAAGTCCCAATGGTAATTTAAACTATTTTGTGAATCATTGATGAAATTAATTTCTAACCCTTTACATTCGACAGTATCTGGATAAATCATTCCAGCAATTGCATTTGGGAATACAAATACGGAATCAGTGAAACTCGCATTACAAAGAAAAAAACTGGCCTCAACTGTCACCGGCATGTAACCTGAAGTGCTGTATTGAATATTATTTATTGTCGCCCCAGTTGCAATTGGAGTAATAGCACTTAAACCAAAATCCCACTCTATAGTCGTTCCATTTGGCGCATCAGTTTCAGAAATAAAGTTGAAATTATTGCCGCTAAAACACAATGAATCTTCTGAAGTAAATGTAACATCAAAAGGCGGCCCGACGATGACTTCCATAAAAGCTGTATCGGTGCAAGGAACGCCAGGATTGACGACTAATGTTACTGTATATTGTCCAGGAGCTGGGTAGGTGTATGATGGTGCGAAAGCCGAACTAACATCTGTTGAAATTCCGGGCACTCCAAAATCCCATGAATACGTTGGCGGAACTTGGCTCGTTGATTGATTTTCAAATTGAACACCCAACCCTGTGCAATATCCGGTAAAGGTAGAAAGTTGAGGCTGTAAAGGAAGAACAGCGTTGATTTGTAAGTTACAATTGAATACTTTAAATAGAAAATCACGCGTTATTTGGTTGATAACAACTCCATTTCTAATTTCTTGGACTTGGATTCCAACTGCATATAAACCAGTAATATTTGGTGAAGCAGTCAATAATCCTGTCGTTGAGTCTATTGATATTGTTGCACCTGGACCTAATGGATTTGCTGCATTGTTACCACCAGCCCATGTAATATTGCTGTATGGCGGCGCTGGAGGTGGATTTGGTGCTGGATTTAAACCATTTGCTCCAGAATAAGGAGTTACCAAAGAATAAACCAATTGATCACCATCTGGATCCGTGGCACTATGGTCAAAAACCAACTCTTCATTATTACATAAAAGTAGCGGTGGATAACCATTGAAGCGCGGACTACTATTAATGTAATTATTATCGGTTGTACCTGGTACGTGACACCAAAGAGTAAATCCAGTATCTCCAGGGTTATCTATATTATTAATATTTGGGCCTCTGCAGCATCTTTGGTAAGCCAATGTATAGCCTCCTGCTGCTGGAGGAAGATTTAAAGTAACAGTATAAACGGAATTCTCAGTGCAAATATTATTTGGCGGAGTAACACAAGGATTATTGAAAACAACAGGTACGTTCGAGCTTCCACTAAAATTAATCTGTATGTTCTGAATAAGTTGATTATTGGAATTAAATAACCCAAGGCTCAGCGGATTGTCAAATGAAGCACCTGTAGACAGGCAATCGCGGTAAACGGATATATAAAATTTGTAATTATTGTTACCTAAATAGTCGTAATATATTTCACCCCCCACGATATGTGAAGCACGGGCACTGAATAAATTCAGCACGAGATATATAAATATTAAATAACGCATTAATTGTTAGACGTAAAGTTAGTGTAAATGTTGTCTCATTCTATTGAAAAAGTGTGTCAATTGATTGAACGATATAAAATCTATTGTGATTTGGGAATCAAATACTGTGCTGAAATTTGAAGTGGAGGATACTCTGAACCTTTTTCGAAGAAATTTCGCGAATAATACTTGGTGAAAAATTAAAGCTTGGAGGTATTAAATTGAACTCTTTTGCTTTTAAATAGTAATAACTTTCTCTTGTCGGATGTTCAGGAAAGACAATATTAAATATTTCTCCAAATTGATTTAGTTGGACTATTTTATTTAAGATTGAAATAATATCATTTTTTCCAGCAAAATTAATTTTCCCTTTTGGATTAGCGATATTAGCCCTTCCACTCAACTGATAAATTGGGTGACGATCCTCACCAAACAATCCTCCTAGACGAAGAATAGTCAATCGACTACTCAACGCTTCCGTTAGTTTTTCTTCTGCTTTAAAAAGGGAGTTGTTTCGTTCTTCAATTTTAAAATCATATTCTTCGGTATAAACTCCATTTTTTTGAGGGTAAATACCTGTTGAACCCAAAAACAAAAACTTTGTGTTTGGATGAAACTGTTGAACAAGATTTACAAGTGCATCTCCATAGTCAGTTGTATTTGTTCTGTTGAAAGGTGGAACTGACAGTACTACTATTTCTGAAAAACCAATAATTTCAGTTGAAATCTGCGAATTTAATTTAAAAGTCACGGATTTTATTCCTTTTTGTTCTAATTCAGATTTTTTTTCAGGTCGGGTAGTTGTCCCAATTACATCATCACCACTATTCAAAAGTGTCTCTGCCAAACTTGTTCCGAGCCATCCACAACCTATAATTGTCCAATTCATTTGTTAAAATCTATAAAGTTAAAGATACGAATGATTATTTTTGGATCATGAATTTTTCAAAAGCATTTATTCGGTTCAATTGGATTACGCTCGTTTTAATTTATTTGATTGTTGTAGCAGGAAGTTTTGTTCGAATTACAGGAAGTGGAATGGGATGTCCCGATTGGCCTAAATGTTTTGATCAATGGATTCCGCCGACGAATGTTTCTGAACTTCCGCATAACTATAAAGAAAAGTTTTCTGAAAAACGCACTAAGAAAATTGAAAAGTTCGCAATTTTTTTGACCTCGGTAGGAATGCAAGAAACTGCTAATAAATTATTAAGCGACCCACTTTTGCGTGTTGAGGAAGACTTTAACAACAGAAAAACCTGGATAGAATATATAAATCGTTGGTTTGGTTTTTTAGCTGGAAATGCTATGCTTCTTGCATTTGTATGGCTTTTATTGAAGTATAGAAAACGAAAATTGTTGTTCCTAGCAGCCTTCAACCTGATACTTATGGCAATTCAAGCTTGGTTCGGATCTATCGTTGTTGCTTCTAATTTAGTTCCTTGGACAATAACCGTACATATGTTACTTGCGCTTGTAATTATTGCTCTTCAACTGTACCTCATTCGTTTAATAAGTCCTGTATACTCAATTAACAGCGTTCAGCAAAAATGGATGAAAGTCCTTATTTGGATTTGTTTTGTAATTACATTTTACCAAATGTTTTTAGGAACTCAAGTTCGCGAATCGATTGACGAGTTGTCAAAAATTGGATATGGGAGAGAAGCATGGACAGATAAATTAGGAATGCCGTTTTATATTCATCGAAGTTTTTCTTGGTTAGTCTTGGTGTTAATTGTAATTATTGCATGGAAAAATGAACAACATCAAAAGTTGAACTCCATTCGCGCAGTATTTCTGATACTATGCTTGGAATTACTTTCAGGTATATTATTGGCACACATTGATATGCCAGGATTAGTTCAAACGAGTCATCTTATTTTTGCTACTATTCTTTTTGGGATTCTAACAATGCTTGTTTTCCGAAGTCGAACAGCAACTAATGTTACTTTGAAAGTGTAATAGGTTAAGTACATTTGTTACGCAATGTTTATAATTGGACTTTTACTTTCATTATTTATTGGAGTAGTTTTGGGACTAGTTGGCGGTGGAGGATCCATTTTAACTGTTCCCTTGGTGCATTATTTCTTGGGTGAATCGATGCTACTTGCTACAACATATTCGTTGTTCATTGTAGCCGTTAGTTCTGGGGTTGGCGTTATTCAACGTTTAAAATCAGATTCTATTGACTTTAAAAATGGAATTATATTTGCAATACCAAGTATGCTAACGGCATTTACAATTCGGCTGTTTGTCATGCCGCAATTCCCTATAACGTTTGACATTAATGATTTTGAATTGTCACGAGACTTTGTGATTTCTATATTGTTGGTGGCTGTGATGATTTATACCGCAATTAAAACATTAATAGGACGAAAAAAAGTAGCAACTACACATTCAATTTCTAACCTTACAATTGTATTTTTTGGCGTCTTAACTGGTTTATTAAGTGGTTTTATTGGAGCAGGAGGAGGTTTTATCATCGTTCCAATTCTAATGCGGCTAGGATTAACAATGAAAATAGCCGTAGGAACCTCGATGCTAATCATCTCAATTCAATCTTTTGTAGCTCTAATTGGAGATTTTTTCAATCCAGAGGTGTATGAAGGAGATGGAATAAACATAAGCGTTTTACTTACTTTAACAGGGATAACAATTGTGGGTGTTCTTATTGGGTCTTATCTTCAAAAGTTCTTGTCAGGTAAAATATTACGTAAGGTTTTCAGTCTTTTGTTAATAGTTGTAGCCGCAGGAATTACAATAGAATTCATTTATAACACATAAAAATTTCAATTACAGCATTGACATTCGATTTATGAATGCTATATTTGCACACCTGAATTTCATTGAATTCAATGGTCCTATAGCTCATTCGGTTAGAGCAACTGACTCATAATCAGTAGGTGCTTGGTTCGATTCCAAGTGGGACCACAGGTTACGATAGCAGTAACGAACGTTTGCCCTCCTTTCCTTGAAAGGAGGGCTTTTTTACTATAATGAACGGTAAAAGGCGATTTTTGGTAAGCTCCGGATTTATTTCAACAAAAAATGTCTAACATTGAAATGGTTTCTCCAATCTCAAAAATAGAATATAGGGTCACTGTCAAAATTAAACATTGGAAAGATTGATTCAATTATATGCGTAGATGAAAAGATTACATCTACGTATAAAAAATCAATATTTTTGAAAGCGAACTGCACCTTGACCTTCAAGCTGAAACAAGTACATTCCGCTTGTTAAAGATGAAACGTCTACTCCTATTTGATTTAGTTCACCGCTAAAAACAAATTGCCCTTTTGTATCGGAAATTAAATAATTTCCTTGGTCTTGAGAAATATGGATAGTTTGGTTTACAGGGTTGGGATAAAGTTCCAAAGTTATATTCTCGTTTTCTGAAAGCTCAAGTGCACATGCTCCCGTTGCTAATGTTACTACACTTTCAACAATGCCTAGATTGAAAAAATTTCCATTTGGAATGTGAAATGTAAAAGTTTCAGCAAACACACCTAAATTACTTGCTTGATTCCCGACGTAATAATGTCCACTTCCACTTAATGCGTCACCACCGCAATTCAAAAAATCTCGAGAGATACAAACTGTCCCATAATTTGTGAATTCGGCATTCATCGATTGAGTGTTACAATTTGAAAAATCAAGTCCGATATTTAAATTATTCCAATTGTCAAAATTACCTTGATTATTCATGTTATTTTGGATATCGATAGTTCCAAAATTCCCGAAATTTCCAGTCTGATCATTTAAAAAACCGTAAACTTCTATAGACCCAGAATTATTCACAACTCCACGTGTAATCATACTATCAATCCCAGTAAAAATACCTGTATTATCCATATATGTCCATTGAGATGTTGCTAAATGTCGAACAGAAATATCACCATGATTGATTAGTCTGCCGGTTCCATCTACCCAAATATCCATATCATTTCCACTATCATTTAAGGAACCAGAGGCATTGATTGTAATTGTATCAGCAGTATAATAAATTCCGGTGTTCATTGTTAGATTGTGATTAATTAGAACGTTGTCACCACTTGCTGGAAAGCAAACACAATCCCAAGTTAAAGGATTATAGAAGTCTCCATTGGTAATAGATGTTTTGGTTTGAGCGAATAAAATTACTGGTGTAGCACTAAGTAGTAGTAATAGTGTTTTCAAATAGCAGCTGTTTTTTTTTTGGTGAAATTAGGTGTTTAAAGCAAATTTCCACTGAAATTATTCAATGCCTATAAGTCTCTAGTGATAAGAAATTGAGCCAGTTCAATTAGATTAGCTTTTTTGTTTTGTGGAACATTTATGGTTTCAAGAGCATTTAATGCAATGGTATAATGCTTTTGCATAAGCTCAACACAATCATGTTTAATATCCAAATGATCAAAAAGTTCTGTCGTTCTATTTACTTTGAAAATAATATCTCCTTCGGATTGTAGTTGGGAAATAATTTCTAATTGTTCACGATTAGCTTTTGTAATAGCAGTTAATTGAAGAATGGTTTTTTTATTCGCTATTACATCGCCTCCGACTTGTTTACCAAATTTTGTCGGATCGGCATATAGATCGAGTATGTCATCTTGTATTTGGAAGGCAATTCCGATGTTTTCTCCAAATACCTGAAGTGCTTCTTTTTCCTCACGAGATGCATTTGCGATAATCGCTCCTAGACTTAGGGCTGCCCCCAATAATACTGATGTTTTCAGGCGGATCATTTCAATGTACTCATGAATCGTTACATCATTGCGCGTTTCGAAGTCCATGTCCATTTGTTGACCCTCACAGACTTCAATTGCAGTTTTATTGAATGCATTGAAAGCCTCATGTAAATGATTTGGGCTTATATCAGCCAAATACTGGTATGCTTTTATCATTAACAAATCTCCCGCAAGAACAGCAACATTTTTATTCCATTTTTCATGAATTGTTGATTGATTTCTTCTCAGCGGAGCATCATCCATAATATCATCATGAATCAAAGTGAAATTGTGAAATATTTCTACTGCTATCGCTTGAGGAATGACATTTTTTTTATCCAATGAAAATAGTTCCGCAGCTAATAATGTTAAAATGGGACGAATTCTTTTACCACCAATTTTAAGGAAATACTTTACAGGCTCGTAAAGCATTGTTGGAGAAGCAGGAAGCTGAATCTTTGACAATTCAAGTTCAATCAGTTCAGTATATGATTTAAGGTTTAACATTAATGTTTAATCAATTTCAATAAGTAATCACCGTAACCACTTTTAAGTAGTGGCTCGGCAAGTTTTTTCAATTGATTTTTATCAATAAATCCATTTAGATATGCTGCTTCTTCAATACAACCGATTTTCAGGCCTTGGCGCTCTTCAATCACTTGTACAAAATGTCCTGCTTGCATCAATGAAGTGAAAGTTCCTGTATCTAACCAGGCTGTTCCACGACTTAATACTGCAACTTTTAATTTTCCTTGTCGCAGATATTCGGCGTTCACGTCTGTAATTTCGTATTCTCCGCGTGCAGAAGGCAATAAGTTTTTAGCTATTTCCACAACAGAATTATCATAAAAGTATAATCCTGGAACTGCATAATTTGATTTTGGTTGTTGCGGCTTTTCCTCAATGGAAATTGCATTCATTTGCTTGTCAAATTCAACAACTCCATATCGTTCGGGGTCACTTACGTGATATGCGTATACGACGCCTCCAACTGGGTCTGCATTATTTTTTAATAAATCATCCATTCCAACGCCATAAAAGATATTGTCGCCAAGAACAAGTGCAACTTTGTCATTTCCGATAAATTTCTCTCCAATTACAAACGCTTGAGCGAGTCCATTTGGAATTTCTTGCACTGCGTATTCAAATTTACAACCTAGTCTTTCACCATTGCCCAAGAGCTTTTCAAAATGAGGTAAATCATGTGGTGTTGAAATAATAAGGATTTCATTTATTCCAGCGCTTAATAAAATAGAAAGTGGATAATAAATCATTGGCTTATCGTAAACAGGCATTAGTTGTTTACTAATTGCTAAAGTCAACGGATGAAGTCGAGTTCCAGATCCTCCTGCTAAAATAATTCCTTTCATGGTAGTAAATTTAAAGACTGAATGTTTCTATTTTAATCATCTGATTTAGGCATATCAATTTTCGTGTTTTCTTTTGGTTCATCACCCTCGAGACTTAAATTCTCCCAATCCAATTCGCTTTCTTCGGCATATGCGTCAAAATAAGGCTCCTCGAAAGACTTGGTAGTGATTTTACGCTCTAGTGATAAAAGTAAGGAAGGCAGAATTACTAAATTAGTAATCATTGCAACTAATAAAGTTAACGATACAAGAAGACCTAATGCTTGGGTTCCACCAAAATCAGAAAACGAGAACATGGAGAAACCACAAAATAGAACAATCGAAGTGTAGAACATTCCTAATCCAGCTTCTCTAATTGCCATTATAACGCATTGCCTTAAATCCCATTGTTTTGTTTTTAATTCCAATCGGTACTTCGCTAAATAGTGAATAGTATCATCAACAGAAATACCAAATGCAATGCTAAAAACAAGTAGAGTAGATGGTTTAAGTGGGATGCCTAGCCAGCCCATAATTCCTGCAGTGAAAATAAGTGGAATGAAATTCGGGATTAGTGAAACAAGTACCATTCTCCATGATCTAAACAAAATTGCCATAAGTACAGAGATCGCAATAATTGCGAACATCAAACTCGTGAACAGATTCCACACCATGTATTGAGTTCCCTCTGACGCAACGACTGCTGTTCCAGTTAATGAAACCCCAAAGTATTCTTTATCAATTGCCGCACGTAAATCATCTGAAAACCCCCTTTTTGAATAGTATGTTTTAATCAAATCAGTATCTGAATCAAATTCAAATTGCAAATCTGAATTACCTTTTGATAAGCGTCTAGTCAATGCATTATAAACGGAAGGGTAAGAAAACAGTATTGAATCTATGTAAGTGGTTTTCTTTGTTTTCGTATATTTTTTATAGAATTTTTCAATCGGTCCTTTTTCTGGATTTAAAATGGAATCGATATCGTTGCGCATCACCTTTACGATTTCAGACACTTCATAAGACCCTAAATCTTTCATTTGAGACCTTATTCTTAACACTCTATGCGAAGTGTCAATTAATTCACTTAACGCCACACCGACTCCATTCGAATTTGTAACCACTGAACTATCGATATAGCGTTTTAAAACACCAAGTTTTCTTCGACTCGTAACCAGTTGATATTGTGTTGAATCATTATTGTAGTAGGCCATGTTGGCCGCTTTTAAGAAGTCAACATAGGAGATGAACTTTGAAAATAAAGTGTCGTTCTTATAGCGGTTTTGAATACTGTCAATTCGCTCTAGAGTACTTGTTTTACCTAATCTACTTGCTTCTTTATAGTCCACCAGAATTTCGAATGGAATCGATCCCCCAAAATTGTCTTGCATGAAAACAAAATCTTCAAGTACTTGATGCCCTTCGGGTAAATCACCGGTAATGTTTCCTGTCACCTTAACTTGATACATACCAACAAAACTCAGCGTGATAACGACAATTGTACAAGCATATATCCATTTTCGTTTATATACAGTAAGGTAAACGAGTTTGTTCAATAGACCAATTGCGAATTTTCGTTCTAAGTGTTTTAAATGCCTTGGTTTTGGGGAACTTGAGAATGAAATTATAATTGGAAGAATACAGATCGAAAGAACAAAGACCAACATGATATTGATGGCAGCACATATTCCAAATTCCATCAGTTTTGGAGAAAATGTTGAGATAAATGTTAAAAACCCAAGTGCAGTTGTTAGGTTGGTTAAGAAAGTGGCTGTTCCAATTTTCTTTATAACCCTAGAGAGTGCTTTTACCTTGTTTCCGTGCTCTAAAATTTCCTGATGAAACTTGGTCATTAAAAAGATGCAGTTTGGAATTCCGATAACGATCATTAATGGCGGAATAAGTGCCATTATGATTGTTATATTGAAATCCAATGCGGCTATTGTACCCATGGACCAAATTACCGCGATTGCAACAACGAGGTTGCAAATTAGTACGACTCGGAATGAACGAAAGAAAAGGTAAATAAGAATAGAAGTGATTAATATAAGAAGTCCAACAAAAAGGAACATCTCCTTCATTACTTGTTTACCGACAACAACCCTCAAATGCGGCATTCCAGCATAATGTGGTTGACCAAAATAAGGCTTACATGCTTCGGCCACAGCTTCAACATCTAACACAACATTGGCTTTCTTTTGATCAGTTATAAAACTTTCATCTATGCGCACCAACATCAAAGAAATATTCTTGTCGGATTGATAAAGTAGACCGTCGTAAAGCGGATTGTTTTTTATTTCTCGTTCTATGGAGTCAATCGATTTCTCTTGGAATTTTGTATCCGAAAACACCTTGTGCGCAATAAATTTCCTTTCCTTTTGGTCATTTGAAATCGTGAATAAAGTTGCTTCAGAAACAACCGAAAGTACCCCGTCAAACTTAAGTATTGAATCACCTAACTCTTTCCATTTTAAGAAATTACGCTCGGTATATAGTGAATCTGTTTGAATAGCTATAGCTAAAGTTCCTCCATCTTGACCGAACATTTCATTGAAACGATCTAAGTCAATTTTCGCTTGTGCATTTTTAGGAAGAAGAATTCCGTATTTGTTGTCTAATTTCAGACCTGTTAGCGCATGATACCCGAAGAAAACAGTCATTAAGGTAATTACACCAATAATGATGAATCGATTCCTAAGAATAATATTTGCAATGGATTGCCACATGCACTTTACTTAATTAATTAATTGGCAAAAATAAGCTTTATAAATGAGCACTCAAAGCGTTTAATGATTAAGATTTAACGCACAAACAACTCTAATTGTAGAATTAAAAGTTTTTAGCAGGAATAAACAGATTTAGAATCCTTTTTGATCTAAGATAATTGCCATTTCTTTTTGAAGTTTTTCCGCTTCAAATTGTGCTATTTGCGCGAAATCTGTTCCATTTGAGGCGTAAATGATTCCGCGTGAAGAGTTCACTAGCAATCCACAATCATCATTCCACCCATAATTTGCAACATCCATTAAAGAACCACCTTGTGCTCCAACTCCCGGAACAAGAAAGAAATGTTCTTTTGCAATTTTCCGAACTTCACCAATACCTTCAGCACGTGTTGCACCAACAACATACATTAGGTTGTCAGGAGTTCCCCATTCTTGCGACTTACGCAATACTTTTTTATAAAGTTCGTCGTTGTTTTCGTCCGCAATAAATTGAAAGTCTAATGCTCCTTTGTTTGAAGTAAGCGCAAGTAAAATTACCCACTTGTTCTCGTATTCTAAAAATGGTGTGACACTATCTTCTCCCATATAAGGAGCTACTGTAATTGAATCACTTCCTAGGTAATTGAAAAATGTTTCGGCGTAATATTTAGAAGTATTTCCTATATCTCCTCGTTTAGCATCAGAGATTGTAAAGATGTTTTTTGGTATATAATCCAATGTTTTTTTTAGAGATCCCCAACCTTTTGGACCGTGACATTCATAAAATGCAACGTTTGGTTTATAAGCTACGCAGAAATCTTTTGTAGCATCAATAATTGCCTTGTTGAACTCGAAAATGGGATCTTCTGTTTCCAATAAATGAACTGGAATTTTTGCTAAATCAGTATCAAGTCCAACGCATAAAAAGGATCGTTTGATTCGTATTTGTTCAATTAACTCTTGTCGTGTCATTTTTTCTAATTTAACGATGTTTAGAAGTTAGATGTCTTCTGAATTCTTTAACTTTTCAGCGTTTTCCGCTAATTTCAATGCGTTAATCATTTCGGTAATATCACCGTTCATAAACGCACTTAAGTTATACATTGTTTTATTGATACGGTGATCGGTAATTCGTCCTTGTGGATAGTTGTAAGTTCTTATTTTCGCGGATCTATCACCGGTAGAAACCAATGATTTTCTGTGTTCTGAACGTGCAGAATTAATTTTGTCCAGCTCTATTTGATACAAGCGAGAACGTAACATCGTTAACGCTTGTGCTAAATTTTTATGTTGAGAACGACCATCTTGGCATTCTGCCACTACGCCAGTTGGAATATGTGTCAATCTAATTGCAGATTCCGTTTTATTAACGTGCTGACCTCCAGCTCCAGATGCACGATAAGTATCACGACGGACATCAGCCATATTTAAATCAAAATCGACCTCTTCGGCTTCAGGTAAAATAGCAATTGTAATTGCAGATGTGTGCACACGACCTTGCGATTCCGTTTCTGGTACACGCTGCACGCGGTGCACTCCTGATTCAAACTTTAAAAGTCCGTAAACACCGGGACTTTCAATGCTTAAGGTAATCTCTTTATAGCCTTTTGTTCCGCCTGCGTTAGAATTCGTTACTTCATAACTTATTCCTTGTTCCTTGAAAAACATCGTGTACATGCGGAAACAGTCTTCTACGAAAATACAGGCTTCATCGCCACCAGTTCCAGCACGCATTTCCATGATCGCACTTTTTTCATCTTCAGGGTCTTTAGGAATCAACATGAATTCGATTTCATCTTCCATTTCTGGTCGTTTATTCTCTAATTCATCAATTTCCATCTTTGCCATTTCGCGCATTTCAGGATCAGTTTCTTCTTTCAACAAAGCTTTGGCGTTTGCCAAATTGTCAACTACATTCTTATAAGCATGATATTTATTAACGAGTTCCTCAAGGTCCTTATATTCTTTGTTTAACTTGACATAGCGCTTCATGTCAGCTATAATATCAGGATCGACAATTTGTTTTCCAACTTCAATAAATCGGATGTTAATTGCTTCCAGTTTTTGTAATAACGTGCTCATAATATTTTAGAATTTCGGATTATTGATTACAGATTGCGAATTAATCCGCACTAATAGTTAAACTCTCCGAATTCTGAAGTAATCGTTAATTTTTTCCCTTCGAATTTTTCAATGCGCCCAATAATTTGAGCGTCGACATTGAAAGATTTAGAAATGGCAATAATATCATTCGCTATTTCTTGTGGAACATAAACCTCCATTCGATGACCCATGTTGAACACTTTGTACATTTCTTTCCATTCTGTTTTTGATTCTTCTTGAATCAATTTAAACAATGGTGGAATAGTAAACAGGTTGTCTTTAATAATGTGAACATTTTCGACAAAGTGCAATACTTTCGTTTGCGCGCCGCCGGAACAATGAACCATTCCATGGATGTCTTTGCGGTGTCTGTCTAATATTTTTTTGATTACTGGTGCGTAGGTTCTTGTCGGTGATAAAACCAATTTCCCAGCGTTTAGGGGTGAATCAGTTTTTTCAGTTAATCCTTTTGAACCCGAATAAACTAAATCGCTTGGGACTGAAGGATCAAAACTTTCAGGAAATTTCTCAGCCAATGTTTTGTTAAATACATCGTGACGAGCAGACGTTAAGCCGTTACTGCCCATTCCTCCATTGTATTCTGTTTCGTATGACGCTTGTCCGAAAGAGGCCAGTCCAACGATAACATCTCCGTCTTGAATGGTGTGATTTGAAATAACATCCGCGCGTTTCATTCGGCAAACAACTGTAGAATCAACAATAATTGTTCGAACTAAATCTCCAACATCTGCAGTTTCTCCTCCCGTTGAGAAAACACCAATTCCTTGTTCTCTTAATGTTTCTAGTAACTCTTCAGTTCCGTTAATAATAGCGGAGATGACTTCGCCTGTTACCAGATTTTTATTACGACCAATTGTCGAAGAAAGCAAAATTTTATCTGTTGCGCCAACACATAATAAATCATCGATGTTCATGATCAATGCGTCTTGAGCAATGCCTTTCCAAACAGAAACATCTCCTGTTTCTTTCCAATACATATATGCCAAAGAGGATTTTGTTCCAGCTCCATCTGCGTGCATGACGATACAGTAATCTTCATCTCCAGAGAGATAATCTGGAACGATTTTACAGAAGGCTTGAGGAAACAAGCCTTTGTCAACGTTTTTAATTGCGTTGTGAACGTCCTCTTTTCCAGCGGAAACGCCCCTTAAATTATATCGTGTATCTGCCATAATCTATTGAAAGTGCAAAAGTAGTCTTTACGACGTCAAGAATCAAGATTTTAAGTATGAATTTAGGCTTCATTCCGCCAGGTTTCAAGATATAAATCAACATTTCCTTGGAGCAATGAAATAAACTGCCGTTCTGTCAGCGAATTCATTTTGGCGCGATATTGGTCCAAAGAGAACTATGAGTAAAGAAAACGTTTCCTTTAAGTGGGCTTTTAAAGAATTTATTTGGCCGAGAAAAAAAATAGTTGGGTTTGGATTGTTTCTGATTTTAGTAAGAAGTCTTTCTGGGCTTGTACTGCCATTAGCTACGGAAAGGTTGTTTGACACCATTTTACCGTCCAAAAACTTCAATTGGTTATTAATATTTCTCGGTGTTATTGTCCTTTCCCTTTTAATTCAAGCAGTAAGTTCATTTATACTGACAAAAGTATTAAGTGTTGAAGCTCAACACTTAATTTCCGTTTTGAGAACAAAAGTTCAGCAGAAGTTATTGAAACTGCCAATTAGTTTTTTTGATAATAATAAATCTGGCGCTTTAGTTTCGCGCGTTATGAATGATGTAGAAGGCGTCCGTAATTTGGTCGGAACTGGATTGGTACAGCTGGTCGGAGGAACAATAACTGCAATTTTATCGCTGATATTGTTAATTAACATCAGTCCTTTAATGACATTATTTACAATAATTCCGCTTGGACTTTTTGCGTTTATTGCGCTGAAAGCTTTTGGTCGAATTCGTCCTATTTTTAGAGATAGAGGGAAAATTAATGCAGAAGTTACTGGTCGTTTAACAGAAACTTTAAATGGAGTCCGCGTAATTAAAGGATTCAACGCTGAAGAGCAAGAAAACAAGGTCTTTAAATCAGGAGTTGAGAAATTATTTTTGAATGTGAAGAAAAGTTTGACTGCAACCGCATTAATTACAAGTACTTCAACTTTATTAATTGGGATTGCTTCTGCTGGTGTAATGGGAATTGGTGGTTATTTCATTATGGGAAATACGCTTACAACAGGAGAGTTGATTTCATTTACCTTGTTACTTGGATTTATGGTTGCGCCAATAGTTCAAATGAGTAATATCGGTAGTCAATTGACTGAAGCAATGGCAGGATTGGATAGAACGCAAGAACTTATGAATATGAAGGAAGAGGATGATCCAACGAAACGTTCAGTTAAGTTAGCCGAGATTAAAGGTGACATTGTATTTGATGATGTTTCGTTTAGCTATGAGGAAAATAAGGAAGTAATCCATAATATTTCGTTTAATGCAAATGCAGGAAGTGTAACAGCTTTGGTTGGATCTTCAGGTTCTGGAAAATCAACAATTGCTAGTTTAGCAGCGACTTTTTTAAATCCTATTTCAGGAAAAGTAAGTATTGATGGTGTTGATCTGTCAACAGTGAATTTAAGTAGTTATCGCCAACACTTAGGTGTTGTTTTACAAGATGATTTCTTATACGAAGGAACAATCAGGGAAAATATACTATTTCCAAGACCGAATGCAACCGAGCAACAATTGTTAGCTGCAGTAAAAGGAGCTTATGTTAACGAATTTACAGATCGATTTGAAGAGGGGTTGGAGACAGTAATAGGTGAGCGTGGAGTTAAATTGTCAGGTGGGCAACGTCAACGAATTTCGATTGCTCGCGCACTTTTGGCAGATCCTAAAATCATTATTTTGGATGAAGCGACTTCAAACTTGGACACGGAAAGTGAGTCTTTTATTCAAAAAAGTCTTCAGGAATTGATGAAGGATAGAACTACGTTTGTTATTGCGCACCGTTTAAGTACGATTCAAAAAGCAGATCAAATTTTAGTTATCGAAGAAGGAAATATAGTTGAGCGTGGTAAACACGAAGAATTGATAAGCGCGAAAGGCAGGTATTGGGAGTTGTTTACCTATCAAAGTAGAATTTAATTTTGCTCTTGAAACTCAATAATAATATGAGTTCCTTTTTTGGTTATATCTTTTTTAAAACTTCCTGAAAGTTGCTCAATTAGACTTTGGACAAGCTGTAATCCGAGCGTATCTGAATCTTCAAGATTGAAGAGTTCAGGTAATCCAATCCCGTTATCCCCGATTTTAAGTTCTAAGCTGTTATCGGGTTGTCGAGTTAAATATATATATATTTCGCCATCTCTCTTTATTCCGTGTTTTAGCGAGTTCGTTACAAGTTCCGTAATAAGAAGACCTAAAGGAATGGAGGTGTTGATGTTGAGATTCAGCTGACCAGCATCTAATTTAACTGTGATTTCACTATTTTCTCCTTTAATGGAATTTACTAAACCTGAAACAAGGGTTGTTAAATAGGATTGATATTTAATTCTCGAAAAATCACTCGATTTATAAAGCATTTCGTGAACAGCGGTCATCGATTTAATACGGTTTAAACTGACATCAAAAATATCTTTAATAGAAGGGTCGCTGATAGAATAGGATTGCAAATTAAGCAGACTTGTAACAATTTGCAGGTTGTTCTTAACGCGGTGATGAACTTCCTTCAATAACACTTCTTTTTCACGGTTAGAAGTTTGAAGCATAAGATTATCAGTTACAATTTTTTCCGTTAAATCCTTGGTCGTTAAAAACACGCGTCCATAATCGTTTTCATGACCTTTTACAACGTTCCAGTGGAAGACAACATGTCTGATATTTCGATTAAAGGTAACGAATTGAGCATCAAAGGAACAGTACGTTTCATTATTTGCAATGGCAACAAATTGTTTTACAATGTACTCTTTCGAATTCTGGTCAAAGAAGTTCTTGTAGGATTCTAAAAGTTGTGCTTTTGATTTAGCTTCATTTAATTCAACTGCCGCCTGATTTACATTGATGATAACAAGTTTGTTCAAGCAAAGCTCAATTTGTTCAGGATTATCAGAGAAGTAAATTTCAAAATCAGTTATACCGCTTGCTTTAAGTGCTTCAATGTGACTTTTAATCTCGGAAAAATCTTCTTCCCAAATAGGAATTGGACTTTCTTCAAAAAGTGAATGGTAATAATTCTCTGAAATTTCCTCTTGAGTCATATATTATAGACGTAAATTAGGCTTATCTAGGAGATTTGCCCATAGTGTAGTATGAGAATCAATCATTAGTAAAAAATTGTTAAGCGTTCTTGTTTTGTAAAGAAATATACAAAATTATATAATAAGTTGAAGATTAAATTGTTATTTGTTTCATGGATGGAAAAGGGAGTGGATGAGCGTTTTTGGTGATTTGAAAATTGCGCTAAAATGATAGTTGATTTTTTGTGCTATTTATTCCAGAGTTATTCTTCTACAAAATCAACGTTAAACTGGGCGTCTAAATTAAATTCACCATTAATTTTATCATCGCTACCTGGCGTTAATAAACCCTTAATTGAAGTTGTTTTCCCTTTTAATATGAGGTCGCTTAATTGCTTGTCAGTTAATTTTTTCGACATGAGATGAAAGGGAACTTTAAAATCACATACTTTATAGTTGAGGCAACCAATTGCTGTCTTCCCTTTGATGAGTTTGGAGTTCTTGCATTTTGGACAGTTGATTTCTGAAAAAGAAATATCCTTTTTTTCACGAGGCTTGGCTTCCTTTTTTACTTTTTCGGGTTCTTGAAAAAAGGAAGTATTTGTTGGCGTGTTAAAAATCACTTCATCGGTTAAGTTTCTAACCATGGCATATAATTCTTGCTTGAACACCTCAATATTGTATTCTCCTTTTTCGATTAAGCGAATTTTTCGTTCCCAGTCTCCAGTTAATTCAGCGCTTTTTAATAGTTCATTTTTAATGGTGTCGATTAGCGCAATTCCAGTTGGTGTCGCAAGAATATTCTTCCGTTTTTTCTCAATGTATTGACGACGGAAAAGCGTTTCAATAATATTTGCACGTGTAGATGGTCGACCAATTCCATTGTCTTTCATCAACTCGCGCATTTCTTCGTCATCGATTTGCTTTCCTGCGCTTTCCATCGCACGAAGTAATGTTGCTTCTGTGTATGCTTTAGGAGGAGTTGTTTTTCCTTGATGAATAAATGGTTCATGTGGACCTTTTTCTCCGTCATCAAAATGAGGCATTATCAGATCATCTTTTGGATCCTTGTCTTGTTTTTCGTCAGAATAAATTTCTCGCCACCCCAATTCTAATACCTGCTTTCCAGTTGCCTTAAATTCTAGACCCTCAACTTTCCCAATTACTGTTGTATTTGATACTAGGCAAGGCGGATAAAATACCGCAATAAATCGTCGGGCAATTAAATCATAGATTTGTTGCTCAGAAGGTGAAATTCCAGATGGAACGATTCCAGTCGGAATAATCGCATGGTGATCGGTTACTTTTTTATCGTTAAAAACCGTTGCTGATTTTTCAATTTGAGCGGCTAAAACAGATTCTGTAAAACGCGAATAATATTTCAATCCACGAAGTATGTTTGGAATTTTAGGGTGTAAATCTTCCGTTAAATAAGTTGTGTCGACACGTGGATATGTAACAACTTTTTTCTCGTACAATCCTTGAATTAACCTCAAGGTGTCTTCGGCACTAAAGCCAAACTTCTTGTTTCCATCGACCTGAAGTGAAGTTAAATCGTACAATCTTGGATTACCTTCCTTTCCTTCTTTTTGTTCAAATGAAGTGATTTCAAAGTCTTTTCCAGTAATATATTCTAATCCCTTTTTCGCTTTCTCTTCCGAATGCAAACGTTCAATTTGACAATTGAACTCTGTGTTTTTATAATGTGTTTTTAATTCCCAATATTCATTCGAAGTAAACGCGTCAATTTCTTTTTGTCGTTCAACAATCATTGCCAAAGTAGGAGTTTGAACACGACCAATGGACAGCGTAGATTTCCCTTTTCCAAATTTCTTTGTAAAAAGGCGAGTGCCATTGATCCCCAACATCCAATCGCCAATCGCGCGAGCACTTCCAGCGTAGTAAAGGTTGTCATACTTCTTCGCGTCCTGCAGTTTTTCGAAACCTTCCTTAATTGCTTCTTCCGTTAATGAAGAAATCCACAACCGGCGCATCGGTGCTTTGCATTTTGCTTTCAACAAGACCCAGCGTTGAATCAACTCACCCTCTTGCCCAGCATCCCCGCAATTAATAACTTCTGTGCAGTTTTGAACTAAGCGTTCTATTGTCTTGAATTGTTTTTCTACTCCCTTGTTTTCAATCAACTTTATTCCAAAGTTGTCCGGAATAATGGGTAAGTCCTCTAACTTCCAGTACTTCCAATTTTCGTTGTAATCGTGCGGTTCCTTTAAGGTGCACAAATGTCCAAATGTCCATGTTACCTGATAACCATTACCTTCGTAATAGCCATCGTTGCGTTGTTTCGCTCCGAGTACTTCGGCGATATCTTTAGCAACACTAGGCTTTTCGGCAATACAAACAATCATAGTTTTGGAGTTCAAAGTTTAATTAGTTCAAAGTTCAAGCTATTAAAGTGCAACTTTAGTATATTTAATCACGCTAAAACTTGCTTCG
The DNA here is from genome assembly GCA_963925035.1 of uncultured Flavobacteriales bacterium. Lineage (GTDB taxonomy): Bacteria > Bacteroidota > Bacteroidia > Flavobacteriales_D > Crocinitomicaceae > UBA4466. The sequence continues at coordinate 28,280 of CAWUSK010000025.1, read as the reverse complement.
TTCTTTTCGTCTTTTTCGTGCGAAAGTACCGTTTCAACTTTCCAGTTTTTCATGTCGAACTCTGGAAAAAAAGTGTCAGCACCATACGTTTTATTAACATGTGAGATATACATTTCATCAACACAGTTGATTTCAATCGCTTTTTTGTAAATTTCTCCTCCACCGATAATAAAAACGGTTTTTTCTTGTTCATTTTTGTAATGATCTAAACATGCTTCAAGGGAATTAAACACCAAACATCCCTCTGCCTTATAATCAATGTTACGTGTAAGCACAACATTTTCTCGGTTTGGAAGTGGGCGAAATTTCGTTGGAATGGAATCGTAATTTTTCCTTCCCATAACGACAACGTGATTGGTTGTTGTTTCTCTAAAAAACTTCATATCAGCAGGCAAATGCCACATCAAATCATTGTTTCTTCCAATTCCTTTTTCAAGGTCCATTGCCACAATTAAGGAAACTTTCATTCTGCGATTTTTGTTATTTCTGTAGGAGTAACTCGCACAATGGAAATATCATCCGTAATGTTCAAGTCTAAAATAAATTGGCGAATACCTTTGGCTTGATCGTACGTTTCGCAAACTCCGGAAAGCAAATAGCGCTTCCCATTTTGAGCGGTTGTTTGATGTAAATACTGACCTATATTTTTATCCAATAGCAAATCGAAATTTGGAGTTTGCATATTCACAGCATAATATTCTTGCAATAGTTTTTGGTACAACTCTGCTGTTTTGGAATCTGGTTTTATAATTTTCTCTTTGGTGCCAATGGCATGTTCAGTATATAATCCTCTGCTGTCAGAAAAGAATTCGTTCATTTTACCCAGTTCGGTAGATGTGATAAAGTCCTTACGGTAGTCGTTGTAATTGAAATCAGGTAAAATATAGTACTGTTTTGTTTTTCCTTCTTGACGTTTCAATACGTAAACAAATTGGTGATTAACATCTCCCAAAGTAGTCGAACCGTTTTCTTTTTTGATGTTTGCTCCAACCATCATTCCTCCTCGTGTGTAACGAATGCTCATGTTGGAAACAAAATTCCCGAGAGACCAAACGGTCAACTTTTCCTCATTTCCAATTTTCTTTTTTTCAGCAGGTTGAACAACGTGAGGGTGGTTTCCAATTACCATATCGACACCAAGTTCATAGCAATACGATTCCCATTTCTTTTGATAATTGTTAGGAAGCGGTTTGTATTCCATTCCCCAGTGCATGTTGCAAACGATATAATCAGCCTTTAGCGCTTTAGCTTTTGCTACGTCTTCAGCGATACTATTGCTGTCAATGTAATTCACAATTAAAGGTGCTTTTACCGTCAACCCATTCGTTCCATATGTATAATTCAGCATGGCGATTTTAATTCCATTTTTCTCAACCATTAAAGGATAATTCGCATCGCGTTCGGCTTTACTTCTAAATGTTCCAGTGTGTTTTACTCCAAGTTCATCTAGCATGTCCAACGTTCTTGAAACTCCTTTTTCACCGCGGTCACACGAATGATTATTCGAAGTTAATATCACATTAAATCCTGATGTTACAAGTGTTTTTGCCAAATCATCTGGAGCAGAAAACTGTGGATACCCTTTGTATGGTTTTCCAGCCAGTGTGACTTCTAAATTTGCTATACGCAAATCATATTCATTGAGAATAGGTTTAACGAATTTAAAACCGTCTTCATAATCGTAAGTTTCCGATGTAGAATTGTATGCTGCTTCAATTTGTCCATCGTGCTGCATAACATCTCCGACGAAAATCATTGAAACTTCTTTTTGTTGAGAAAATGAACTAAATGAAAGTACTAAAAAGTATAAACTACACAGCCACTGCACCTTTGATGTGCGGGTCTGGGTTGTAATTGACAAGGTTGAAATCTTCATATTTGAAAGAGAATATATCTTTAATATTCGGGTTAATTTCCATTGTTGGAAGCGGTTTCGGATTACGTGAAAGTTGTAATTCAACTTGTTCCATGTGATTGCTATAGATATGAGCATCTCCGAATGTATGTACAAAATCACCCACTTCTAAATCGCACACTTGCGCCAACATCATTGTCAATAAAGCATACGAAGCAATGTTAAACGGCACACCTAAAAACGTATCGGCACTTCGCTGGTACAATTGACAACTTAATTTTCCGTTGGCTACATAAAACTGAAACATTGTGTGACAAGGAGGCAAAGCCATGCTATCAACATCTGCAACGTTCCAGGCTGAAACCAACAATCGTCTTGAATCTGGATTATTTTTAATTTGATCCACCAATTTTGTGATTTGATCAATCGTACCGCCATTTCCATCCGGCCAAGAACGCCATTGATAACCATAAACCGGGCCAAGATTACCGTTTTCATCTGCCCATTCATCCCAAATGCGCACATTGTTATCTTGTAAAAACTTGATGTTTGTATCTCCTTGAAGAAACCAGAGTAATTCTATAATAATAGAGCGAAGGTGCAGTTTTTTTGTAGTGATGCATGGAAAACCTTTGGATAAATCAAAACGCATTTGGTAACCAAAAACAGATGTTGTTCCTGTTCCTGTGCGGTCTTCTTTCAAAGTTCCGTTATCGCGAATGTGGCGAAGTAAATCTTGGTATTGTTTCATTTTTTGTGAGCTTGCTGTTTGCAAACTCGAATTTACTGCTTTCGATTGGATAATTAAAGTGAATGTTCGTAATTGCTGTTTTTCGTTGAAAAATATTAATTGACTTAGTTACTTTTAAGTCAGAGGTAGCACAATCGTAAACGTAGTTCCTTTTCCGATAACACTTTTTACTGAAATACTTCCTTTATGTTGAGCAATCATCATCTTGACATAAAACAGACCTAAGCCAAATCCTTTTACATTGTGTAAGTTTCCGGTTGGAACCCTATAGAATTTATCAAATATCATTTTATGATCTTCGCGCTTTATTCCAATACCATTGTCCTCAACTTCGAGAATGAAATGCCTTTTGTCACTGGAAGTTGAAATGGTAATTTCTGGAGTTGCTTCACAATACTTTATCGCATTGTCAACAAGGTTAAAAATAACGTTCGAAATATGAACAGGGTCGACATTTAGTTCGAATGAACTTGCGTTAAGTTTCAAATGTATATTTCCGCCTTTTTCGTTTTGATTGAATTCAAAATTGTCCTTTACTTCACATAAAAGCTCGTGCATGTCAAACAATTCTTTGGATAACACAATTTCTTCTTTGTCTAATTTGGCCACATTCAACACACGTTCGACTTGTTTTTCTAAGCGTCTATTTTCTTTAAAAATAATTCCTGCGTACTGCTTTAATTTGTCCGGGTCATTCGTGAAATCAGTACGTAAAATCATCTCAGAGGAAAGCCCAATTGTTGAAATTGGCGTTTTCAATTCATGCGTCATGTTGTTGATGAAATCCGTTTTGACATCGGATAAACGTTTTTGTTTTAGGATAACACTAACGGTAATGCCGAAAAATAACATCACCAGAATAACGATGATACTTAAGTACAAATAAGGTGAATAATCGGAATGGAGTTCAGCAACCTCATTCGCGGCAGCTATTGTTGGGAAGTAAACCGTAAAATAATGGCCGTCTTTTTTCCACGTCATGTCTGGAGAAGTGATGCCAGAAATGGTGTCAGAAACAGGTGAGAATTGAGATGTTTTTGTGTATTTAATTAAATTTCCAAAGACAATGGAATCAGAAAAACAATCGTAAATCCCGTATTGAAAATCCTGCAATACGTTTTGGGAATAAAACTCTCGTTTAAGAAGACTTTCTAAATAGTACGGATGAAGTTCTTCATTGATGTCCACTGAAAAGTAGTTGGAACGAATTTGGCGTACCGCTCCATATAAATCAGAACTGTCAGCTTTGTGTGTAGATATTTCGTCCAAGACATTACGCAATGCAATATGCACCTGTTCGTTAAGGTGTTTTAGGTTTAAACTGTCTTCTTTTTCTTGAATCGCAATTGTTGTTTTTTGAATAGAGGTCGTACGTTGAATCCAAAATACTTGAATCAACAAAATACTGACAACAGAAATAATTCCAAGAAAAATAACGGCGTTAACGGTTCTTCTATTCATAACTTAAATGTAAGAAACTCTCTTTAATTTTTTAATAAAAACACCGTTTTCTAATGGTCCTAAATAACAAGAAAAACTGGAGTTTGGATCTGTAATATTTAATTCAATACATTCAATTTTACCGTATTCTTTGTCTTCACTAAATGAGTTGGAATAAACAAAAATCAGTTCCTTCTTTCCATCCTGGTCGATGTCAACGATACTTGGTGTGCTATAGAAACAAGCTCCGTTGCGCACTCTACCAAAGGTAAAAGTTGTGTCATTTTTAAAATCTAGAATTTTAATTTGGTTTGTAGTTGCATATGATTCCATGTCAACTGTATTCTTAAGAAAGAGAATTTCATCTGTTCCATCATTGTTGAAATCAACAGCTATTCCAGAGGCAAATTGGTACGTTCCATTAGATTTTTGATGAACAATTTCTCCGGTTTTCCCGTCGATCACTAGTTGAACAAAATTGGTATAGCCTAGAAATGAGCATTCTGCAATCATTGCGAAAATGTCAGGCGTTTCATCTCCTGTAAAATTACCTGTTGTTGGAGCAACATAACACTCATGATTTGGAGAATAATGTTCCCAGAGTACTTTGTGGTTCATTCCATCAATTGTGGATATCCTACCGTTGATTCGCGCATTAATTATGTCTAGTTTATCGTCGCTTGTCAAATCTGCCAAGCCGGAATTAACAATAAACACGTTGAGTGTATCACTTAGTGCGACCTTCGCTTTGGAAACGTTGTTTTTTTGAAGAGACTTTATCTGAATCTCCCAAAAATTGCCGTGAAGATTCTCTCCTCCACTTGCAAAGATAATGGCTGGTTTTTTCTTTCCGTAATTATAATGAATGTGAAGTGCGTAATACGTTTCCAGTTGATGTGGTGTTAAACTTTCATTCAACACTTTACCATCTTTCGAACTGATAATCATCAAATTACCTTTAGTTCGTTTTTCATCATTTAGCTTGATCGTCGCATCGCTACAGTTGGCAACAAGTAAACCTTTTAATCCATCATATTCTTGATCGTCGAGCCATTGTGTTGAATAGAAATTATAATAGCCTCTTTCTTTCCAATAACCTTTATTTTTCGCCCAAAATTCCCAGATGATTTCACCTGTTTTGCCATTAATCGTATACAGTGATACGTTTCTTCCACCAAGAAAAATATCTTTCACAGAATCGTTATCAATGTATTGAAGTAAAGCGCTTGTATAAATTTGATCTCTAGTCTTGACGTTCCACAATTTCCCCCCCGTTTTTCCATCGATGGCAACAATTCCATTCGATATCGTTTGGCCTTCGCTTCCTTCGCCAATGATAATGTCTTCAGAGCCATCTAGGTTTAAATCGGCATAACGAGGTGAAGAAAAAATTACGGATGAATCCAATTCAACTGTCCATCGCACAGTTTGGGAAAATATTGTTTGAGTTACTCCTAAAATGAATAAATAAAACGAAATTGTCTTGAGCAAATGGGACATTATTTTTTGTGGAATTTAAATTGCATTCCCAATAGGAAATTGCGTAAAAATTGATCTTTACACAGGCGATAATGCTTGTGCGCTGGATTTCTGAAGAGCGCACTTATTTCGGGCTTGCTTGCTGTAAAATCGGACAGTTGGAAAATCTCAATGATATCATCATCAGTCAACGCCAAGGCAATTTTTAATTTTCTAAAAATGATATTGTTATTCAATGATTTTTCTGGAACTGGCTGCTCATCACCATCGCGTTTTCCTCTTTTTTCGATAATAAAACCGTTTAAAAAGGTCGCCAATTGCTTGTCGTAAATTCCTTTAAAATCTGGGTCTTCATCTTTTTTCAACCAATCACTTAATTCGGCTCGTGTTACCTCTTGTCCACCAGCATTGAATAGCGCCATCATTTTATCATCGTTATAATCAAAAGTGTATCTTACTTTTCTTAAAACATCGTTGTTTGTCATGCTTGTCGTTTGAAATCCAAAGATAACAAGAATCGGGAGTTCGCTGATATATTAATTTTTTGGAAACTGATAGTCAGGATTAAATAGAAACTCTTTATCAGTTAATGTGAGAAGAAAGGAAACGATGTCGACTCGCTCGTTTGAAGTTAAATCAATTCCATATACAAGTTGTGAAGAGAGGTTCGCTGTATGACTTACACCTGATGTATAATGGTTTAAAACTTCACTTAATGATTTAAATCGTCCATCGTGCATATAAGGAAATGAAAATTCAATGTTACGTAATGTTGGCACTTTAAATTTGAAATCGTCCATTGCAAGTTGGGTTATTTTTCCTCTTCCAATATCGTTAAGAGTAGGATCAATCGGTAAGCCGTTGTTTTCAAATTCACCAGAAGTAAAAAGTGGTTCCTTGTGACAAGAGGAACAGTGTTTTTTAAATAGTTTATAGCCTGATTTTTCTTGTTTTGTGAACGTAACTTCTTTGCGTTTAACTTTATCGTATTTGGAGTTTGAGGAAATTAATGTCAATTGAAATTGAGCTAATGCGATTAGGAGTTGTTTACTCGAAATCGAACTATCTTTAAAAGCGGCGTAAAATTTTGCTTGATACTTTTTTGAATGTCTTAGTTTTTCAAGAACACGATTTAAGTCTTCTCCCATTTCCGCTGGATGAGAAATTGGCGCTAAGGCTTGCACTTCAATGTGATTGATTGCTCCGTCCCACATGAAGTATTTGTTCCACGCAAGGTTTATCAGAACAGGGGAGTTTCTTGTCCCGATGCTATCGCCAATTCCGTGACTAAGTGCATGATCTACATGTGTAAATGCAGTAAAAGACAGATGACAGCTTGAACAAGAAATGGAATTGTCTAATGACAGAATAGGGTCATAGAAAAGTGATCTTCCAATCTCAATTATTTTTGCTTTAAGGGGTTTTTTGCTAAAATTATAAACTGGATCTGGCCAATTGTCGGGAATTAAAATTGGATTTATTTCACTATCAATTTTAAATTGAACAGAACATAATACGCTACCGATTGCAATAAAAACAACAAATAGTAGGATATGTTTATTCATAAAATTTAAAGTAGGAAGCTAGTTGCTGCGACAGTTTCACGGCCTTTTCTCCGGGGGACATAATTATATGCTCTTTTGAGAAATCCATGGACTCTAAAAATGAATTGATATCAAATTGAATTTTAAGGTCAGTTGGCGGTGCACAATTAAATTTCAAAGGCTGAAGTGCAAATTGTCCAGGTAAATACCCTCCCAGGTGAAACTGAACATCATTTTTTCTACCGTTACTTTCAGGATGTTTCCCTTCGATTTTAAAATTGATGTAGCCACTTTGCCATGTCCAATACATTCCTTTCGTCGGATCTAAATCGCCCGAATATACTCCAGAAACGTTCGTTAAACTGTCAACACCTAAATCAAATTGAATGTTGTCGAATTGGATGTTTTCAGGGTAATTGATGACAAATGAATTCTCTCCTTTAACAATATCAATTAAGTGATAGCTCTCTTTTTCTTTGAAAATAGGTGAGTTGTATTGGGTTAACTGAATGTTTGTAACATAAAAACGAAGTACCTCTAATTTAAATTGCTCATCAATTTTAGGAATAGAAAATTCAACTTTTAGTTCATTCGTTGATTGAGCTCGAATCCCAGAAAACTCAAAAAAAAGCACAAGGAAAACAAAGTGTCTCATTATTGCTTAGGTTTTTTTGGTGGAGAAAACAACCTACCAAGTTCATTGGTCAATTCATCGAAGCGTTCCAATTGCTCATCGTTACAAATCTTCTTGACAGCTTCAAAGTGCGCGTAATGGGCCGCTTCAACTCCCATTTGAAGCGCTCCTAAATTATTGATAATGGAGTCTTTAGTCGTGATATCATCTTCCTTTAACAACGTAAATAGGGCGTCTTTATTCCTACGAATATTGTTCTCAATCGATTGAATACTTGAGCGATGTTGCTTAATTATTAAATCATATGCATTCGTTTGAGCCTCATCAAATCCAAGTTTTTCAACGATGAATTTCTTTGGTCCACCTTCATTGTGTGGATGAGGAGGTCTGTGCAAATACATACCTAACAATACGCTAACGTTGGTCGCAACCAACAATACTATAATTATATATAGAAATTTAACTTTATTCATTATACAATTGATTTGATGTGTTCAGATTTAATTCGTCCAAGAGACTTGTAGAATTACTTGTATTATGTTTTGAACTTGAAGCAACGAAATTTAGTGCAAGGAGCATACAAGTAAGTGCCATTCCAATAAATACTTTTTTTATGGAAACAGTAGAATTTGTAATGGATTGAATTTTTGCTTCAATCCGCGTAAACAAATAAGGAGAAGGCTCAACTTGTTGTACCTTACTCAAAGTTTTTTCTATGTAATCGCTTTCATTCATTTTCTACTTATTTAGACGACAGATTCATTCTAATCCTTCGTTTGATCAATTTTTAGTTTCAAATTTTGTTTTGCTCGGGACAATAATGATTCCAATGCTTTCTCTGTCAACTGCATGATTTGAGCAATTTCTTTGCCTGGTAAACCGTCCATTGATTTTAAAATTAATGCAGTTTTCTGGTTGTTAGGGAGTTCTTGAATTAATTCTAATAACTTCTGAATAGCCTCCTTGTTTTCTAATTCAACCCCAGGATGATTGAAGTTTTTTTGTGGAATTTCTTCTTTTCCATATTTTCCAAATAGCGATTGCATGAATCCAAATCGTTTTTGTCGATTTTTCGCTTTAATTATATCAAAACAGTGGGTGATAGTGATACGGTAAATCCAGGTTTTCAATGATGCATCAGCTCTAAATCCAGCAATTTTTTCATGGACTTTAATAAACACATCTTGCGCTGCTTCTTCAGCGTCTTCGGTGTTTTGAAGATAATTTAAGCACAAGTTGTATACCATTTTGGAATGTTCTATATACAATTGATAAAAGTCGCTGTGCTCGCTCATTGGAATTTTAAAGGAACGAAATTATATTCACTAAAGTCCTTTTTTGACGATTGTGCTGCTTGCTTGAGCAGTTGACATTACCAATATGTCGGCAATGTTTACGTGATAAGGGCGAGAAATAACAAAGTGAATAATATCTGCAATATCTTCTGCTTGAAGCGGTTTAAATCCTTGGTATACTTTTGTTGCGCGTTCTTTGTCACCTTTAAATCGCACTTCGCTAAACTCAGTTTCTACCATTCCGGGATGAATTGCTCCAACACGAATTCCATATTGATTGAGGTCCATGCGCATTCCTTGGTTCAATGCATCAACAGCATGTTTACTTGCGCAATAGACATTTCCATTTGGATATACTTCCTTTGCGGCAGTGGAACCAATGTTTATGATGTGCCCTGATTTTTGAGCAATCATTTTTGAAATAATTGCCTTCGAAACATACAGTAGTCCTTTTACATTGATGTCGATCATTGCGTCCCAATCATCCAGATTTCCTTTTTCAATTGGGTCAAGTCCATGAGCATTTCCAGCATTGTTTATTAAAACATCTATGGAAGTGAATTCATTTGGCAAAGAATCAATGGCATTAAATACCGCATTTTTATCACGAACGTCGAAGGGCAGGGTATGTACTTTTGTTTGAATCAATAACTCGTGTTGCAATTGTTCCAAACGCTCTAATCGTCGACCGCAAAGTATCAATTGATAACCTTCGTGTGCTAAACGCTTAGCAGTTGCCAATCCAATTCCGCTTGTCGCTCCAGTAATTAATGCCGTTTTTTTCATAACTTAAAGTTAAGAATTTTTAGTTAGTTTTTTGGAATTAATTTGCAAAACCAAAACCTATAAAGGCCGTTTTCACTGTCTTTTTTAGGTGAAGACATGTTTTATTAACGATTTCTCCGATTTCAAATTCAAGAGGTTTACTGAAAATTGGACCATCGTTACAAAATGTATGAAATTCACCATTTTCTGCACATGGATCAGCTGTTTCGGGTAGGTCTACTAGAAATTTTTAATCAATGATTCGACCTGTAAACGACTTGTCTAAAACGGATTTGTTGGCAAAACGACAATGGTTTTAAATCCGAGACCGAGAAACTTAGTCATTAATTCAGTTGTATTCCTTTTCCATAAGGGAAAAAGTGCTGTTATATTAAGCTCATTTAATTTTTCTTCTCTGTACTTTCTCAAATCTTCCAGAATAATATCTCCAAAAGCGCTGTGAGTGAATCCTTCTATTCGAAGTACATTCATTTTATCGGACATAATGGAATTGTAAGTTCCCATCGAAGGTTCTTCAGTTAGTTCAAGCGCATTAATGGGAACCCGATCTATTTTGCTTGTATTTCGAGTAGAGAACGACGTAATCCATGGATCGAAATTCTGTTGTGACGACTATTTACTGAGGTTAATAATTGGTCGATTTGGTGCCGATCATCTTGCAGTGCTAAGGCTGAATCCTTTCCGATACTCCAATTAAAATATGTTTTGTGCGGCATTACATTGCATTTTTCACAAAAGTATTTAAACTAGGTTAATTAATGAATTTTAGTGCAGAATTAACAGTTAATATTAAAACTCAAATTAAATTGACTTCCATTTTCCCCAGAATAAGAGTAATCACCGTTAATCTGTTCTATCAGTCCATCAATAATTCCCATTCCTAATGAATCGCTGATTTGCATTTTTACAAAACCTTTTCCATCATCTGTAATAACGATTGTCATAATCTCTTCCTTGAGGGTGATTTTTATCACAATTTTCCCATCACTTCTATTCTCAAATGCATGTTTGTAACTATTTGTAATTACCTCATTAATAATTAGTGCAAGGTTCACAGCTAGGTCTACTTTTAAATCAATATTGGGAATCGAATAATCAACTTCGACACATTCAAATTGTGATTTGAATGTGTCTTGTATTTTGTTGATTAATGTGGAAATGTAATGATTTAAATTTATGATTTGAATTTTTTCAGTATTGGAAATTAAGTCGTACATAGTTGAAATAGACTCAATACGGTTGTTGCAATCTAGAAATAATTCACGATGATAATCGTCTAATGAACGTTCGGATTGCAAGCGTAACAGGCTAGATACTACTGATAAATTATTTTTTATTCTATGTTTTATTTCACGTAGAAACAGTTCTTTTTGCGCAAGTTCTTTGTCTAATTGATGCTGAATTACCCTTCTTTTTCGCGCTTCCAGCGTAGATGAAAGTACGCTAGAAATACTTAAAGCGAAGAATTGATCTTCATTTGAAAAATCTCGTTCTTTTAATCCTGTTTTTTCAAAGCAAAGCACACCTATTATTTCACCTTCCATGCGCATTGGGATGTCCATGAGTGAAATTACATCATTCGGGATTGAGTAACTGTTTTTTAATTCTGACAAACGTTCATCTTCAAGTACGTTTTTTGATGTAATTATTTTGTTTGAAAATAAATTTTCAATGTATTTTTTATAATCAGAGTAAGGTAAAACAGAGTTTTTTCTAAATTCTGATGTGCGAATATCGAATTCACCAATAGAAAGCATGGCAGATTTTTCAGCGTCAAAAAGCCAAGCACTTAAGCGCTCAATTTTCAAAGCACGCACAATTCTTTTCGAGAATTCATTCATAATATCATCAATGCCGTCCCGTTTGAGCGTGTGGATTTTGGAAATGCTATCTAATTCTTCAAAAAGATTGTACGAATATTCTGTAGGCATATACTGTAAGTTAATTAAGGCTAGGGCAACTATCTTAAATTATATTTGGATGCATAGTGGTTTTAAGCAAATTTAGGCATTTTTATTATAAATAGTACTTTAATGGAAAAAAAGGGGGGGTTAATTATTAAATGAAACTCATGAGTCGATAATCAAATAATATATCAATCCTTCTAGTTAAATTAGCCCCATGGATATTGAGAATTTAGCTTTTGTCAAGGCTCAAAAACATCTCCGTAGAGATACTTGGGAGGCTTGGCAAAAGTATGCGTTGATTGAAACGGGGGACAAAGTAATGGTATGCTTGTCTGGAGGAAAGGATAGTTACACTATGCTAGATGTGTTGTTGCATTATCAAAAGGAATCAGATATTCAATTTGAAATTGTCGCTATAAATCTGGATCAAAAACAACCTGGATTTCCAGCACAAGTTTTGCCAAGTTATTTGGCCAAATTAAAAGTTGAATATAAAATTGTGCAAAAAGACACCTACAGTATTGTCGTTGAAAAAACATTGCCTGGACAAACGATGTGCAGTTTATGTTCTCGTTTGAGAAGAGGTAATTTGTACACAATTGCAGATGAAATTGGTGCAACAAAAATTGCATTAGGTCATCACCGTGACGACATTATAGAAACGTTTTTTATGAATCTTTTTAATGGAGCCCGAATCGAAGCAATGCCTGCAAAATATATAACGGACGACGGACGACATGCTGTAATACGCCCATTGGCTTTTTGCAAGGAAAAAGAAATTGAAATTTATTCTAAAGGTAAAGACTTCCCAATTATCCCTTGTACACTTTGTGGTTCACAGGAGAATATGATGCGCAAGAAAGTAAAAAAAATGATTAAAGACTGGGATGAAGAATTCCCAGGTCGTTCAACATCTATTTTTAATGCAATGAAAAACATCAATCCTTCGCATTTACTAGATTCTAACTTGTTCGATTTTAACGCGCTAGAATTAAAAGAAGATAGTCATGTATCCTTATCACAATAAAATCAAGCAGCGGATTGCCAGCAAAGAGTTATTGAGTTATGAATACGTTGACACGTACAAGACTATTTCGCCTTGCTTGTTATTACATTTTGATACCGAACCGAAAATACGGCCAATTAGAGAACATCGTTTTCAAGAATATGAAGAGTTGTTTAAATCATTGGAACAGTAGTTATTTAAGCAGCTCTGAACTTAGGAAAGAATATATTAACGGCAATAATTTTTCTATTCCCGAAAGGATTCCCGATATTGTTCGTCTAAGCTCCAAATTAAAATATACTAGAATGAAAATAAATAGCGCGTTAATTATTTCTTTTACCCTTCTTATATTGTCTTGTAAGAAAGATAAAACATTGGACGGAATTGATCTCGAATTATTCAAAATGGCTAAAGAAACATCAGGTTTTACATGGTATAAAAATTCTGACCAACTTCTTCCAAAAAGTTCTGGGTCTGGACATAATTTTCCAAGGTTGAGAACACGATTTAATACTATAGCTGCGACACAACTAGATGGTGCAGGAAAAATTGAAAGTACAGCACTTTTTCCCGAAGGATCACTAATTGTAAAAGAACTAATTAATGATGATGGATCTCTTGGCCGATATGCGATTCTCTTTAAAGCTGCAAATGATGAAAATGCAGACGCGAATGGCTGGGTTTGGGGATATATCAACGAAGACCAGACAATTGCTTCCAGCGCAAAGGAAAAAGGTGCATCATGTATAAGTTGTCACCAACAAGCAGGTAATGTCGACTATATGTTGATGAATACATTTTTTCCTTAAGGTAAATTTGACATGCATTATCTGATAAAAGATTGGGAGATTCGATTTTTCAATTATTATGTATGTTTTACCTGTCCTTTTTTGTCAAAACAGTAATTAATTCAGAAGACATAATCTATTGATTATCAATTTTTATTGACTATTATTTTGTTGATATATTAAATTATTCATGTAGTGAATAACGAATGATTCAATGGCACACATTTGCTGTATTAATTTAACTTATTTACTCTGAAAAGAAAATCAATTCTATTGCTTTCTTTTGCAGTTATCTGCGTCCATTCCATATGTTTACTAGCTGTTATCATTGCTAATTATCTTCGAAATAGTATAGTTAAGATTGTAATAACGACACGCGCACTTATTCCAAGCCTTATCTTGATAATATTATTGATAGGCTAATTTTCATTTTATGCATCATTGCTTATAACGATTGCGCTAAAAGCATTTTCAGTGGATCGCTTTTACTCGAAAGCCATCCAATGTACATCCACAATACGGAGCACCTCAAATTCATAACTCAGATCAAGGTTCTCAGTACACCTGTGACCAATACATTACTGCTTTGAAGTCACATCAGATACATATATCGATGGATGCTAGAGGAAGGGCAATTGATAACATTTATATCGAACGTTTTTGGAGATCATTAAAGTACGAGAAAATATATCTCAACCCAGCTAATGGTGGTTTGGAGCTCTATGAAAATGTCAACCAATATATTCGGTTTTACAATCAAGAAAGGCGACACACAGAAATTGGAAAAATGCCACCAGATGAAATGTGTTTTCAAAATAAAAATTGCCTGTTAACAATTGTGGATAGAATGACGAGTTATACAGACTTTAACATCCAAAAGACTGCAAGAGGTTCAAAAGGCTATTGTTTTCAGCATTAATACCCTATAAGTTAATCATAAAAACAATAACTAATGACAATGGAAGAGGATTTTTGCTGCATAAACTCACTGCTAAACAACTTAAAACAGAAGTGTTTTTTTGTAATGCATATACTTCACATGAAAGAGGATTATATGAATACATCAATAAATTAATCAGACAGTTTTACCCTAAACAAATGGACTTAAACAATATAAAACAGAGTCAAAATCTAAAAATAATGGCCTTGTTAAACAAAAGACCACGGAAAAAATTGAAAGTACAGACACCAGAAAAAGTATTTTTCACTATGTTTAATCTAGAAAATAAAAAACTTGCATTAGCTAGTTGAATCTACCTTTTGAAATATACTTTAACGAAGTGAAAGATATTAGATTTAATCTTGTTATATTTCAGCTTCATATTACTGTTTTCATTTTTTTTTTAACCTAGTTAAGCGTTTATCATAAAATGATTGTTTCTGTTGTAAATCATAAGGGAGGCACTGGCAAAACGGCTAGCGCGTCAAATGTTGGCTCTGCTTTGGCTCTAATGAATTATAAAGTTTTATTGATTGACCTAGATCCTCAAGGAAACCTTTCTTATTCTTTCGGTATTTCTGACGATACTTTAAGTATTTATGAAGTGTTTACAGGTGAAAATTCAATTGAAGATGTGATTGTACGTAAAGAAGGTTTGGATATTCTACCCTCTAATATACGTCTATCAGACATAGAGTTATCCTTGCATAGCACTGATAACCGAACAGCAATTTTAAAAGAGATGTTGTCTTCTTATAGATCCAAGTATGATTTTATAATTATCGATTGTCCTCCTTCAAAATCATTGTTGTCTATAAATGCTCTTGTTGCATCTGAAAAGGTGATTGCAACGATTTTGTTAGATGTGTTAAGTGTGCAAGGATTAAATCACATAATAAGAACTGTTAGCGAAATAAAAGAGGTGTTGAATAATGATTTAACTTTTTTAGGTGTGTTGGCAGTTAATGTAGATATGAGAAAAAATATATCAGGTGAAGTTATACAATTTATTAAAGAAAACTTTGATGTCTCTCTTTTTAAATGCTACATACGCACCAATGTAAAAATTGCTGAAGCACCTTCTCACGGTGAAAGCGTTCTTAAATATGCTTCTACTTCAAATGGAGCTAAAGATTATAAAAGTTTAGCAGTTGAAATAATAAAATTAAACTCTTAAAATAATGGCGTTAGGAAAAAACATGAAAGTTGATAAGCTTATTCCATTGAAAAAAGAAATTGAGGTTCAGACTGAGACTAAGAATGAGGTAGAAGTTATAGCTCAATCTAAACCTAAACCTAAACCTCAGCCAGATGACAGGCCACAGTTGGAGGATATAAATGATGAAAATGTTAAAGTAGTATTTACCCCTTCACGAAGAAAAACGCAAAAAAGAATACTGATTTCAATTGAAGGAAAAGTAACAATTAATACAATTGAGCTAATTTATTCGAAAGTGAATAGCGTGTTTGAAAGCTATGATTTTGTTGAAGTAACATTGAAAAATATATCAGAAATAGATTTAACAATTATTCAACTGTTTCATACTATTCGTGTATCCTATTATTCAGTAAAAAAATACATTTCTATTAATGCAGACTTTTCTAGAGATGATAAAAAGTTGCTAAATGCATGTGGATTTACGGAGTTTCAAACACAAAAGGTATCAGAAGGATAATGTCTGGTAAGTGCGATTAAAAATACGAATTAGTTTAAAAGTGAAAAACAATAAATAATGGCAAAAAACATACTAATTGTTGACGATTCAGAAAGTATCAGAGAAGTTGTTGGACTTGCTTTGAGAGACGCAGGTTACAATGTAATTATAGCGGTTGATGGGCAAGAAGGTTTAAAATTGTTATTGGAAAATGACAATATTAACTTGATTCTTTCTGATTTGATCATGCCTGTAATGGATGGAATTACTTTTTTACAAGAAGTACGAAAATTAGACCGATACAAATACCTGCCAATGTTAATGTTAACAACAGAATCGCAGGAAGCTAAAAAAATTGAAGCAAAAAAATTAGGAGCAACTGGTTGGATAATTAAACCTTTTGTTAAAGAAAAATTGCTTGCGGTAATAAAAAAAGTGATTCGCTGATGGATGAAATGAAAGAAACATACATTCAAGAAGTAAACGAGTTGTTAGAGAACTTAGAATCTTCTTTGTTGTCATTGGAAGATAACCCCAATGATAAGTCGAATATTGAGCAGGTTTTTAGGGTTATGCATACGCTGAAGGGGAATAGTAGTATGTTTGGTATGACTAAAATAGCTGAATTCGTTCATGATTTAGAAACGATATACGATCAAATTAGACAAGGTGAAATGCAGCTGTCAAAAGAAATTTTGAATAAGACACTAGCTTCTTTTGATCATTTGAATAAACTTATTTTTGACTCGGAATTAGAGGTCCAATCCAATCAAGATAATCATACCAGATTAATTAGTGAAATTCGTATGTTCATTAATAAAACAGATGGTGTAAAAAATTCGATGACTGGTGAAGCCGATTTGTCTGCTGACGACGTTGATAAAATAGAGCCAAAAACATTTCATATTTACTTTGAACCCAATTCTCTTATCTTTTTAGATGGATCCAATCCTCTCTACTTAGTTTCGGAGTTAGCTTCTTTGGGTAAAAGTATTGTTGTTCCGCATTTTAAAAAAATGCCAATTGCTGGACTTAAACCAACAGATTGTTTTACTTATTGGGATGTATATATTGAAACGAATTACTTAAAGACAGATATACTTGATGTTTTTGTTTTCGTAGAAGGAAATTCAATTATTGAAATAACTGAAATTCCATTTATTAATTTAATTTCCAATAATGCTTTCAATGAAGTTGTAACAGAAACGATTTTTAAAGACCTAAAAACAGATGTTACCTCAATTCAATTATTAGCTGAAACAATAGGGACTAAAGTTCAATCTTCAGCAGTTTTAATTCCAACTAATGGGGTAAGTGAAACTAATTCTGAAGATGCGACAAAATTACAAAGCAAAGAAAAAGTAGTTTCAAGTATCCGTGTTGCTTCTGATAAATTGGATGAATTAATGAATCTTGTAAGTCAATTAGTTACGACTCAAGCAAGTTTAACTTTGTACAATGAGAAAAATGAAACACCTGAATTAGAAGTTATTTCAGAAAATGTTGAAAAACTATCTAGAAGTTTAAGGGACATTGCTTTTGGAATGACTTTGATTCCTATAAACAATATGTTTGGTCGTTTTCAGCGCCTCGTTAGAGATATGGCAGAAAACTTGGGGAAAGAAATTCAATTTGTAACAGAAGGTGGTGAAACAGAGTTGGACAAATCGATTATCGAAACGTTGACCGATCCCCTAATGCATATTATCCGTAATAGTTTAGATCATGGTTTAGAAAAGGCAGAAGATAGAATACTGTTAGGTAAACCTCGAAAAGGAACAGTGAAATTAAAAGCATTTTACTCTGGTATTTTTGTATTTATTCAAATAATTGATGATGGAAAAGGAATAGATGTAGAGGCAGTACGAGCAAAAGCTATTGCCAAAGGGTTTATCACTGAAGAAGATGAATTAAGTGACAAAGAATTTTTTGATTTCATATTTTACCCAGGATTTTCAACAGCGGCCGAAGTGACAGATGTCTCTGGTAGAGGCGTTGGTATGGATGTTGTGAAAAGAAACATCACTGATTTAAAAGGAGCTATCGCAGTAGAATCAGAAGTGAATGTTGGTACTACACTGTCTATTAAATTACCCTTGAGTTTATCAATTATTGACGGTTTATTAGTGGATATTGCAGGTGTAAATTACATCATTCCATTATCTGTTGTCAATAAATGTTACGAGATCGATAATTCTGAAATGCTCGGTAATTTTAATAAATTATTGATTTTAGATGAAGAGCAAGTACCATTTATAGATATTCGTAAAGAGTTTGGGTACAAAAGTTTAAACGCTGATGAAAAGTCTCAATTAATTGTAGTTAGTAATGGAGATAATGAAGTAGGGATAACAGTAGATTATATTGTTGGAGAATACCAAGCGGTAGTGAAGCCAATAGGAAAATATTATAAAAATCAAGATTTTATTTCAGGAGCAACTATCTTAGGAGATGGTTCAATTGCTCTTGTAATGGATACACATAAGATAGTAGAATTATATACTAATCATTTAGAAATGGAAATAAAACAATGAAGAAGGAAGTAATAAAAGAAGATTTGGCGGGAGAGACGAAATCATTTCTATCTTTCCGATTGGAAGAAGAGCATTTCGCTATTCCAGTTATGAAGATAATGGAGATTTTAGAAGCCCCTAAAATTACAAAGGTACCTAAAGCCCCTAATTTTTTAGTAGGTGTAATTAATCTTCGTGGAGCGGTACTTCCTGTGATTGATACCCGCATAAAATTCGGTATTTCTCCTCTCGAATTTACAATCGATACTTGTATACTGGTATTAAATATAGAAGTAGATGAAGAATTAATAGTCGTTGGAGCTTTAGTGGATTCTGTTTTAGAGGTTTTTGAATTAGAAGAAAGTAAGATTCATCCTTCACCAACCATCGTTTCAAAGTACAAAGCAAATTTTATTCAAGGCATGATAAAAGAAAATGACAAATTTATGATGCTTCTAAATATTGATTCTGTTTTTTCATCCAATGATTTAGAGTCTATTATAGAAACGAAAAGTGAAAGCACACTATAGTTAATACAAGGTAAAAATAAATAAATAAAATTAAATATTATGAAACTTACAATCAAATCAAAATTAATTTCTACGTTTTCAGTGTTGATTATTATTAGTGTAATAGTCTTTATGATTGGTGAGAATGCTTCTCGTTCATTGAACGATAAGATAACGAAAATAGTTGAAGTTAATGGTCAAAGATTAATACTAGGAGCAGATGTATCCCAGGACATCCAGTTTTTAGCAAAATATGAAAAAAACTTGATTTTATCAGACTCACTTCCTGAAATGGAAGAAATCATCAATCTTATTGATAACCGTGCTGATGAGATGGAGGCAAAAATTGCAGCGCTAAGTTTAATAGCCTCTGATGAAGGTCAATTAATCCTTGACGAATTTCGGACAGACTATAGCATGTATTTGAAACAGTACAATGAAATTAAAAGATTATCCTTAATAAAGAATGCCGATTCTGTTTTGAAAGCTAGGAAAATAGCTAAAACATCAGCAAGAAAAGCAATTGAAAGAGTTGAGGTGTCTTTAAGTAAAATAATACAAATTAATGAAGAATCATTGGCCGAGGCGAAAAACGAGACAGATATTCTTTATGAATCAAGTTCTAGAAACATGATAATAACGCTTTTGATAGGAGTTGCCCTTGGAATTATAATAGGTTTTTACGTCCTTATTAGTGTGTTAAATGAACTAGGAGGAGAGCCTGCTTATGTAGCTAAAATAGTAGCCCAAGTTGCAGATGGTGATTTAACTGTTAAAATGCAAAAAATCAACGGAAAACCAAATGTAGGTTTGTTAAAATCGTTTGAAGATATGGTTGAAAATCTTAAAAAAACCATTGAGATTATTATTAATGGTGCTGATAATATTGCATCTGCAAGTAGTCAAATGTCTTCATCAGCGCAAGATCTGTCGCAAGGGGCAACTGAACAAGCAAGTTCTGTAGAGGAAATATCATCTTCAATGGAAGAAATGACGTCTAATATTCAACAAAACACAAGTAATTCTAAGCAAACAGAAAAAATAGCTACTCAGGCTGCTCAAGAAATTGGGGTAAGTAATGATTCAGTTAGTAAAACAGTAATTTCAATGAAAACTATTGCTGGTAAAATTTCAATCATTGGGGAAATCTCAAGACAAACGAATTTACTAGCATTAAATGCAGCAGTAGAAGCAGCGAGAGCTGGTGATCATGGAAGAGGATTTGCTGTGGTTGCTGCGGAAGTTCGTAAGTTGGCAGAAAGAAGTCAATTAGCTGCAACTGAAATTGATGAAGTAGCTGTTTTAAGTGTTGATATTGCTCAAAAATCAGGAGAAATGTTGAGTTCTATAGTCCCAAATATTCAAAAAACGTCAGATTTAGTTCAAGAAATAACAGCGTCTAGTTTGGAGCAAAGTATGGGTGCTGAACAGGTTAATAGTGCTATTCAAGAGTTAAATCAAGTTGTGCAAGAGAATGCTGCTACGTCTGAAGAAATGGCTGCTGGTGCTGAAGAGTTATCTGCACAAGCTGTGCAATTACAGGAAGCTATTTCGTTCTTTATAATAGATAATGATAAAAAAAAGCAGCAAGTAATATCGACTAAAGCAGCAATTAATCAAAATAGCAAACAACAAGAAACTCAAAAAAAGAGTTCAGCTTCTACTAAAATTAATCTTGGAGGACCTGATTCGATGGATAATGATTTTATGAAGTTTTAATATTTGAATGAATCAAAACCTTCGTTTAACTTTTTGAGTTAAACGAAGGTTTATATTTCCGCTATAATTTTATGTAGGGAATCATACAAATTCAGCTGGATTACTTGATGAATACATACGATTAAGTTATACAAAAAAGAAGTTAATGTTTTCATTAAATGGACATTATTTTAACACCTTTGCACCTGTAAAAGACACGAGTATTATCGCAGAAATGAGAGCAATGAATCCAAATTTAGGAAGTGAAATAGATGCAATTCTGCTATATAACTGCGCAGAAGGTGTTTCATTTAAATTAGGTTATTCTCAATTTTTTGCGACTATGACATTGAAGATGCTAAAAGGTGGAAGTAATACTTCAATTAGTAATTGGGCATATATTATGTGGATAGTTAGACCTGATAAAATTACTTTTCAGAAAGTAGGTGTAAAAATGTAAAAGGAAGTTATGGAAAACACTAAAATATTAACCGATAGTGATTTTTGGAAATTGAGTAGTTTTATTTACACCAATTATGGAATAAAATTACCTATCACTAAAAAGATAATGCTTCAATCTAGGATTTTGACTCGATTGAAATCAAATAATATTGATTCTTTTAAAGAGTATTGTCACTTTGTTTTATCTGGTAAATGTGGTGAATCTGAAATTATCAATATGATAGATTTAGTGTCAACCAATAAAACGGACTTCTACAGAGAAAGTCCTCATTTTGACTTTATGAAGTCAGCTGTATTGCCAGAATTTGTTGAAAATTATTCAGGTAAACCTTTAAAAGTTTGGAGTGCTGCAAGTTCAAGTGGAGAAGAAGTGTATACTATAGCGATTGTTATAAGTGAGTTTTTGGAAGGTAAAAACACATTTGATTTTTCAATTTTTGGAACAGATATTTCATCGCGTATATTAGTAAAAGCGGCATTAGGAATTTATCCTTTAGAAAGAGTAGATGTAATTCCATTGGTTCAAAAAAAGAAGTATTTACTGAGAGGTAAAAATAAAGAAACACCTATCGTTAGAATAATTCCAGAGTTGAGGGCAAAAACAAAATTTGAAAGGCTCAATTTAGTGGATGAGTCGTACAATGTACCAAAAGATTTTGATGTTATATTTTGCCGAAATGTATTGATTTATTTTGATAGAGAAACCCAAGAAAAAGTAGTCACTAAATTATGTAATCATTTAAAGTTAGGAGGATATTTTTTCTTAGGGCATTCGGAATCTATTGTTGGAATAGACGTTCCTCTTGTTCAAGTGAAGCCAACGATGTTTCAAAAAATATAAAGTAATCTTTAAAATTCGGAAAGAAGCATAATGCAATAAGCAATTAACACACAAATGAGGAGCAATAAATTAAATTTAATTAGTCAAGTTCACAGAAGCATAGCTTTGGTGAGTAGCATGATTATGGTGTTAAATGGAAGTGTTTTGTTTTCTCAAATTTATACGGATACAATTTCTAAAAAGAACCAAGTATTGATTGAATTATAGCATTAAGAAATACGAAAACATGAAAAAATTAGAATTAACAAACGAAGAACTATTGGCAGAATTAAAACGAAGGTTTGATTTGAATAATTCTATGTTAATGGCAGAGAAAAGTCTAACGACTCAGTTAAATGCTGTGAACGAAAAATTAATTTTTTCAGAGGATTTGAAAACTAATTTTCTGTCTAATATCCGGAACGAAATTAATAATCCAATTGCTTCAATTTTAGAATTATCCAAAAATATTCTAGAAGGTAATATGGATACTGATTCAATGAAACGATTTGGAATGTTGATTCACTCAGAGGCATTTGATTTAGATTTTCAATTTAAAAATATCTTTTTGTCCGCTGACATTGAAGCAGGTGAATCTCCATTATCTGTTATTTCGGTAAATGTAGGCTCGATATTGAATAATATTATTAGTTCCTTTTCTTATCGTATAGAAAAAAAGAAAATAAATGTTTCTTTTGATAATCAAATAGATAGTAAGGCATTTTTTCATACTGATTCGGAAAAATTCCATTTAATTATGAGTAATCTTCTTGCAAATGCGATAACATTCAATAGAGAAGGAGGTTCAATTAAAATAATTGCAAAAATTGAAGACGATCAATTAATTATTTCAGTTCAAGATACCGGTATTGGCATAAGTGATAAGAACAAAGAACGAATTTATGACAGGTTTTTACAATTAGATTCAGGTTCAGTAAAAACCTACGGAGGACATGGTTTAGGTTTAACTGTTACCAAAGCAATGTTAGAAATTATCCAAGGTGAGATTTCTTTGGATACTGAAGAAGGCATTGGAAGTAAATTCATGGTTACAATAAATCAATTTAAAAATATAGGAGAAGGTAGTGGTATTTCTTCAACAGACGGAAATGATTTTCTGTTTGGACAGGAAGAAGATGGTATGTTGTTTTAAATTAATGGGTTAGGTATTGGTTTTTAGGTCTTACCTAACATCAAATACCAAACACCAAATAGCCACGAGCTAAAAATTATGGTCAAGGTGAAAGAAATACAAAAAATGGAAATTGGTTGTGAGTTAATCACACCAAGTTCTAGCACCCAACACCCAACAACTAAAAAGGAAGAAATAGCAAAACATTATTTATACCCTTCGGCATTATTTGCTGAAAAGGCACCACATATTGTAGACACAGTCTTAGGATCTTGTGTGGCTGTTTGTTTGTATGATACAAAATTGAAAATTGGAGGAATCAATCATTATATGTTACCATTCTGGAATGGAAGCGGATTAGCATCTCCAAAATTTGGCAATATTGCCATTGAAAAATTGGTAGAAAAAATGCTTAAAAATGGAGCTACTATCGAAAATATGATTGCTAAAGTTTTTGGCGGAGCCAACCTAATGGATAGCTATATGCAAATAGGTAGCCGTAATATGGATATTGCTAAAGAACAACTAATACATTATAAAATAAAAATAGTTGCTGAAAACACAGGTGGTGTGATTGGAAGAAAATTGAAATATCA
The DNA here is from genome assembly GCA_963925035.1 of uncultured Flavobacteriales bacterium. GTDB lineage: Bacteria > Bacteroidota > Bacteroidia > Flavobacteriales_D > Crocinitomicaceae > UBA4466. The sequence goes on along the minus strand of CAWUSK010000025.1, from coordinate 4,470 downwards.
TACAGGAACTGGACAGGTAGGGATGAAGTTCTTAGGGAAAACTGGAATATAATGAAGAAAATTAAAGTATTAATCGTAGACGATTCGGCTCTGGTGCGTCAGACTCTTGAATCAATATTAAGCTCAGATCCAATGATTGAAATTGTTGGGGTGGCTGCTGATCCATACATTGCTGTAATAAAAATAAAAGAATGTACACCAGATGTAATTACTTTAGATATTGAAATGCCGAGAATGGATGGCTTGACTTTTTTGAAAAAGTTGATGTCTCAACATCCTATTCCCGTTGTAATTATTTCTACACTAACTGAAAAAGGAACAGATTCAGCCTTGTTAGCATTAGAATACGGAGCAGCAGAGATTTATGCAAAACCAAAAGTAAATACAAAGGATCTATTAGAAAAAGCAAAAATAGAACTTTGTGATAAAGTAAAAGCTGCTTCTCAGGTAGTATTAAAAAGGAGAAATTTTTCATCTGTTAGTACTTCAGCAGCTGTAGTTCCAAAATTATCAGCAGATGCCATTATTCAAAAAGGATCTTCTAGAAGATTAATTCAAACGACAGAAACGGTTATTGCAGTTGGAGCTTCAACAGGTGGTACAGAAGCAATACGTATTTTTTTAGAAGGTTTTCCGTCCGATTGTCCTGGCATAGTGATAGTGCAACATATGCCAGAAGTGTTTACAAAGCAATTTGCTAAACGGCTAAATGATATTTGTAAAGTATCTATTAAGGAAGCTGAAAATGGAGATAAAGTGTTAAGAGGTAGTGTGTTAATAGCGCCAGGAGGAAAGCACTTATTGTTAAAAAGAAGTGGCGCTTTTTACCATGTAGAAGTAGTTGATGGACCATTAGTGAATCGTCATAGACCTTCTGTAGATGTATTATTCAGATCTGTAGCAAGATATGCAGGAAAAAATGTTATTGGAGTTATTCTCACAGGAATGGGAGATGATGGAGCGAAAGGCATGTTAGAAATGAAAGAAGCAGGAGGATATAACATTGCTCAAGATGAAAAATCTTGTGTTGTTTTTGGAATGCCCAAAGAAGCTATTAAATTGGAAGGAGTTGATAAAACGTTACCTTTAACAGAAATATCAAAACATATATTGTCAAAGGTGAAATAATTTATTATTTTTAGTGATGAATGTTTTTTAATTATATAAGGGTATAATAAGAAAACAAATGCACATATGGTAAAAAATAATAAATGGTAAAATATAAAAAAACAAATCTTAATAGTAAAAAATAAACAAAATGAAAAAAGTACTAATTGTAGATGACTCAATGTACATGAGAACATTAATCCAATCTGCTTTAACAGAAACAGGTAATTATGAAGTAATTGGACAAGCTGGTACAGGAAGTCAAGGGATTGAATTGGCATTAGAACTTGAGCCAGATTTGATAACGATGGATAATATTTTACCAGACATGATAGGGGTCGACATTGTAAAAGAATTAAGGGCAGAAGGAATAACTGCAAAAATAATTATGATCAGTGCTGTTGGTCAGGATTTTGTAGTTGAGGAAGGAATGGCTAATGGTGCGCAAGATTATTTAGTTAAACCGTTTTCATCAGAAGTTTTAATCGAAAGAGTTGATAAATTATTCTTATAAGAACCTTGTTTTTTTTTACTAAATAATTGAATACATGGATTTATTAAATAAAAAAGAAATAGAAGTAGCGAAAAAAATAATATCGGCAGGGTTGGTTAAATCCGCTGAGTCTTTATCATTTTTCATGAACGAAACAATAACATTAAAAGATTTTGAAAGCGATCAATTATTAAATGGTTCTCCTTGGGAATCAAGTAAAAAAGATGAGAGTAATATTCAGTTATTGACGACCAAAGTAATTGGAGATTTGAAAGGGGTATGTTGTTTGATTTTTTCAGAAAAGGAAGCTGATCAATTACGCTCAGCAGCTCTTCCTCTAGAGATTTTGGCAAGCCCAGAAATGATGAAGGAAATGAGTGATGATATAATGTTGGAAGTTGATAATATTATTTCGGCGTCAGTAATTACTCAGTTTTCAAATTTACTAAATGTGAAGATACACGGGAGTGTTCCCGATTTGAAAAAAGTAAATTACATTGAAATGGAGGAATTTATTGCGAATGAAATTAGTAATGAACTTTATTTGGTCAGCTTTAAAACGAGTTTTGAATCATCAAAAGTTGTTTTTAATCCAGAATTTGTTTGGTTATTCGATGCTGCATTCACTAATAGTATAAAGAGATATGCTGCTGAAAATGTTTAGTGTGTAATTGATTAAATGTTATTGAACCTTGTCAGAAAATCGGAGTATGAGTTAAGCTATATGAGCTAAGAGTAACACTTAGAATTATGGCAGAAGGAAGAAGAAAAGTATGACAAGACCTTTAAGACAAAGGCAGTTGAGTTGAGTTTTGCTCGGAACAACGTAAAGGATGTCGCTGATGAACTTGGTATTTCAGCGCAACAACTATCGATTTGGAGAGGTCAGTATCGCGAAAATAAAGACATCGCTTTTCCTGGAAACGGTAATCTGAAGCAAACAGCAGCTGAAAAGGAACTGGCTGCAATTAAACGTGAATTGCGTGATGCAACCATAGAACATGATACCTTAAAAAAGGCGATCAGCATCTTTTCCACGAGCGACAAGAAAAATTTTCGTTCATGAGTATGTACCAAAAGCAATTTCCTGTTGAGAAGATGTGTAAAGTCATACTATATTGCGCAATTTTACTACTCGGTTTTTTTTAGGGTTAGTATAATGAGAGATTTGTTATATTAGACTTATTAAAAAGTAAAAAGTCCGATTAATAGGGGGGGTAGACCATTAGACCACTATGGCGCTTGCACGCTGTTAAGTGCTGGCTATTGTTTGACTACTTTAATAATTTCCCCTGAATTATCTTCTATTTTAAAAAAATACAAGCCATTCGTGAGTTGGCTAATATCTAATATAGTATTATCCGAAACGATCTTACCTGTAATCATCACCTTTCCTTTAGTGTCATAAATCAGGTAATTTTTCTCATATATTTTTTGGTCTGTTGAGATTGAGATTTTATTTGATGACGGGATAGGATAAATTGAAATTGATCTTTCCATTTGCATAGACTCCACAACTGCTGTGGGAGCATTCAATGTAAGTAAGCATGTATCAGTTTCGAAATTAGTGTTGCCATATATGAACCCCACTGTAATTGGATAACATATTGTATTTCCCACGGGCGTAATGGGATAACCTTGGGTGCTTAACCCGATTTGACCCCCACCAAAAAAACCCGAGGCTATTGTATCACCCATACAATCAGTCACAATTGAAATGTGTGAATTATAGATGTAAGTATTTCCAGATCCTTGAATCGATATGTTGACGAGTGTGTTGAATTGATCTGATTCAATGCCAAGTGCATATACATCATTACATGTAAGGGCTGGTGGTAATGTACTTAAGGTTAATGTACATGTATCTGTTTCAAAATTAGTGTTACCATAAACAAATTCAACTGAAATAGGTAAACATGAGCTTGTAATGTCGCCTGTAACTGGATAAGATTGCACTGTTTGTCCTTGATGCCCGAAAAAATTTATACTGCCTGTCGCTATTGTATCACCGCTACAGTCGGTAACTATTGTGATGTAAGGATAAGTAATGAAATCCATCGAGTTGCCCCCCAAGCGTATATGTATGAGTGAATTTCCTGGATTGATTGGATCCAGACCGAATCCCAATAAGGAGAGATCAGAACAGTTAATTGTTTGAGCACGGGCAATCGTCATTGATAGCCCAATTGTCAGAACTGCTAGTATTTGTTTGATTGTCTTCATGGATTTGATGAATATTTTAAACAAAAAAGTTACACTAAACATTGGGCGGAGCTTCTTTTTTTTCCAATTTATTTTTAATCGAACTTATAAGTAAATCACTTTCAAATGGTTTGGTAATATAATCATCTGCTCCTAATACCATTCCTTCTAGGACATTTTCAGAATTAGTTTTTGCAGATAAAAAAATGAATGGTATATCTTTTAAATCAATGTTCTGACTTAGTTCATCGAATACCTGATAGCCATTTTTGATAGGCATCATAATGTCGCATAATATAAGATCAGGGATATGTTCTTTGGCTTTGTCAATGCCTACTTGCCCGTTTTCTGCTTCAATTACCTGCATACCCTCAAAAGTTAAAATATCCACAATTACTTCACGTAAACCATGAGTGTCTTCTATAACTAAGATTTTTATTTTGTCCTTCATTATCATCTTTGATTTATATTGAATTCAGACAGCAGGTAAAGTTATCCTAAAATTAGAGCCTTTACCAATTTCACTTTCAACTTCTATTTTCCCTTTATGTAAATTTAATGCTTTTTGTAAAATAACTAATCCCAGACCAGTACCTGAAATTTCACCTACGTTTTCACCTCTATAAAAAGGTTCAAACAGCATTGCAATGTCTTCTTTTGAAATTCCA